>NZ_JBXUJJ010000002.1:0-520882 GCF_059115485.1 Parageobacillus sp. NEAU-HV-2 | reverse complement strand
GATGAATGCCCATCGACAGTTCGATTTTTCCGTTTTCGTAAACCTTGAAACCGTCTTTCGCCCATTTCGTTGGGAAGTACTTCTTTTTCTTGTAGGGATAACGAGCAGGATGTCCTTGCTGGATGGCGTGGTGTGCAGCTTGTCTTGCGAAGAGATATTTGTGGCAGACCGCTTGAATCGATTGGCTGTGAAGATGGAACTTCCTTTTCGTTTGTTTTTGCAGCTCGCTTTTGGTAATCCAGCACCCATGCTGGAGGAAGTGTTCTTTGGCTAAGCGGAGGCATTCATTCCAAACACGGGCGGATTCCCGATTACAGGCATACAATCGGTCCAAATCCGTTTTCGATGCCCGGAAGAACACTTTTTGCCCACGAAGCATGGTGGATCCTCCTTTCAACAAATCATGGATAAGAATAGTATAGCACATATGTTCTGTATTTAGAAGAAAAAAACAACCGATTCCTCTCCCATCTACACTCTGTTTAGAGGTGGGAGACTTCTCGGTAAATATGTTAAAGAAGAAAAACCCTATCAGATTTTAATCTATTAACCATTTTTTGAAACAAAAAAATAAACTCCTACCGCACCAACGTGCGATAGGAGTTGTTTATTAATAAATCGGCGTATTGTCTTTCGATACGTTTTCCAAAATCTCTTTGACACGCGCCAGGAAGCGGCCGCAGATTAAGCCGTCGAGGACGCGGTGGTCAAGCGATAAACATAAGTTCACCATGTCGCGGATGGCGATCATGCCGTCTTTGACAACCGGGCGTTTGACGATCGATTCGACTTGCAAAATCGCTGCTTGCGGATAGTTGATGATGCCCATCGATTGCACTGAACCGAAAGAGCCGGTGTTGTTCACCGTAAATGTGCCGCCTTGCATGTCCTCTGGGCGGAGTTTGCCGGCGCGCACTTTCGCGGCGAGCTCGGTGATTTCACGGGCGATGCCTTTGATTGATTTTTCGTCGGCGTGCTTAATGACCGGCACGAATAACGCATCGTCTGTCGCAACGGCGATCGAGATGTTGATATCTTTTTTCTGCACAATTTTGTCACCCGCCCACATCGAGTTGAGCTGCGGGAATTCTTTGAGCGCCTGCGCGACCGCTTTGACAAAGAAGGCGAAATACGTTAAATTGAAGCCTTCGCGTTTTTTGAATTCGTCTTTGATCGAGTCGCGATACGCAACCAAGTTTGTGACATCGACTTCGACCATCGTCCAGGCGTGCGGCGCTTCGTGCTTGCTGCGAAGCATGTTCGTGGCGATCGCTTTGCGCACCGGTGTGACCGGAATTTCGATGTCGCCTGCTTGAACAGGAATGCTCGGTGCTGCCGGCTGTTTTGGAGCAGCTGCTGATTCTGCTTTCGGCGCTTCTTGCGCTGGTGTTGGCTGCGGTGCAGGCTGGGCCGAAGCGGCTGGCTGCCCATCGGCTTTCGGGATATTTCCGGATTCGATGAGTTTTAACAAATCTTTGCGCGTAATCCGTCCGCCCAGTCCTGTTCCTTGCACTTGCTCCAAATCAATATTATGTTCTTGAGCGAGGCGAAGAACGGCTGGCGAATAGCGGCCTTTATTGGCCCGATCCGCTTTTTTCGGAGCTTGGGCAGCTTCTCCCTTTGTCTCTTCTGCTTTCGGTGCTTCCTCTTGTTTCGTTTCCGCTACTGTTCCTTCGCCTTCCACTTCAATCGTACAAATCACGGCGCCAACCGGCAGCGTTTCCCCTTCTTTGGCGATGATTTCTTTAATGACGCCTGTAAAGGAGGATGGAATTTCGGCGTTTACTTTATCAGTCATGACTTCGGCGATCGGATCGTATTTATTGACTTTGTCGCCGACGGAAACGAGCCATTTGCTAATCGTGCCTTCGGTGACGCTTTCCCCAAGCTGGGGCATGGTAAGTTGTTCAATTGCCACGTTGATGACCTCCTATCTCCGTTCAAATCTGCATTTTCAATCACATCGAATACCGCTTGGCAAAGCAAGCGGACTGAGAAATCTGCCTGCTTAAAACGCCGCTAGCTCGCGCATCGCTTTTTCGACTTTATCCGGATTGACCATAAAGAATTTTTCCATCGTCGGCGCGTATGGCATCGCCGGAACGTCCGGACCGGCAAGGCGCATAATTGGCGCATCTAAATCAAACAAGCAATGTTCAGCGATAATGGCAGCTACTTCGCTCATGACGCTTCCTTCTTTGTTATCTTCCGTAATAAGCAGCACTTTCCCTGTTTTGCTTGCTGCCTCAATAATCGCTTCTTTATCTAACGGATATACCGTGCGCAAATCAAGGATATGAGCGGAAATGCCGTCTTGCGCTACCCGTTCTGCCGCTTGCAGCGCAAAATGAACGCATAATCCATACGTAATAACGGTAATATCGTCGCCCTCGCGTTTAACATCGGCTTTGCCAATTGGCAATACATAATCGTCTTCCGGCACTTCGCCTTTAATTAAGCGATACGCGCGTTTATGTTCAAAGAAAAGAACCGGGTCTTCATCGCGGATGGCCGCTTTCAAAAGCCCTTTCACATCATACGGTGTCGATGGCATGACAATTTTTAAACCTGGCTGGTTCGCAAAAATCGCTTCCACTGATTGCGAATGGTATAATGCGCCGTGAACGCCGCCGCCATACGGGGCGCGAATGACGATCGGGCAGTTCCAGTCGTTGTTCGAGCGGTAGCGAATGCGGGCCGCTTCAGAAATAATTTGGTTGACCGCCGGCATGATGAAATCGGCAAATTGAATTTCAGCAATCGGGCGCAGTCCGTACATCGCCGCGCCAATTCCGACGCCAACGATCGCGGATTCGGCCAATGGAGTGTCAATGACGCGCTCTTCGCCAAACTGTTCATACAATCCTTGCGTCGCTTTAAATACTCCGCCCTTTTTGCCCACGTCTTCCCCTAATACGAAAACGCGCGGGTCACGTTCCATTTCCTCACGAATCGCCATCGTCACAGCATCAATATAGGAAATCACTGGCATCGTCCATTCCCCCTTACTTCTCTGCATATACATACTTTAAGGCATGTTCTGGTTCCGCATACGGCGCTTTTTCTGCATAATCCGTCGCTTCGTTCACTTGCTTCATGACGCGGTCGTGAATTTCTTTCTCCAATTCATCTGTCAATACACCGACTTCTTTCAAATATTTCGCGAAGGAAATAATCGGGTCTTTGGCACGCGCTTCTTCTAACTCTTCTTCGGAACGGTATGCTCGTTGGTCGTCGTCGGAAGAATGCGAGGTTAAACGATAGGAAACCGTTTCAATCAATGTCGGTCCTTCGCCGCGGCGGGCGCGGTCCGCTGCTTCTTTGACAACTCTGTACACTTCAAGCGGATCGTTTCCGTCTACCGTATAGCCCGGCATGCCGTAGCCGATGGCCCGGTCCGATACTTTTTCGCACGCCAATTGTTTGGAAATTGGCACGGAAATCGCGTATTTGTTATTTTCGCACATGAAAATAACAGGCAATTTATGCACGCCAGCAAAGTTGGCGCCTTCATGGAAATCGCCTTGGTTCGATGATCCTTCCCCGAACGTCACAAACGCAACAAAATCTTTCTTTTCCATTTTCGCCGCCAGCGCGATGCCAACCGCATGCGGCACTTGCGTCGTTACGGGAGATGATCCGGTTACAATACGGTTTTTCTTTTTCCCGAAGTGACCTGGCATTTGCCGGCCGCCGGAGTTTGGATCTTCCGCCTTCGCAAACGCGGAAAGCATTAATTCCGTCGGCGTCATTCCAAATGTTAAAACAACGCCCATATCACGGTAGTAAGGCAAAACGTAATCTTTCGTACGGTCAAGGGCAAACGCCGCGCCGACTTGTGCCGCTTCCTGTCCTTGGCAAGAGATAACGAACGGAATTTTTCCAGCGCGGTTTAATAACCACATACGCTCGTCGATTTTACGGGCCAACAACATCGTTTCATACATTTGTAATACTGTTTCATCGCTTAACCCTAGCGCTTGATGACGGTTTTCTGCCATCGAAAAAACCTCCCTTTATTCGCTTAAAAATGAATCGCTTTTCCATCCACGGCAAGTGCCGCTTCCGCCATTGCTTCCGATAGCGTTGGATGCGGATGAATCGTATGCGCCACTTCCCACGGAGTCGCATCCAAGACGCGCGCTAACCCCGCTTCAGAAATCATATCGGTGACGTGAGGACCGACCATATGAACACCAAGCAAGTCGTTCGTTTTTTGATCGGCTACGATTTTCACGAACCCTTCCGCTTCGCCGAACACGAGCGCTTTACCGATCGCTTTAAATGGAAATTTTCCGACTTTGACATCATATCCCTTTGCTTTCGCTTCTTCTTCCGTTAAGCCGACGCTTGCGACTTCCGGACGGCTGTAGACACATTTCGAAATCATGGTGTAGTCGATCGGGGATGGGTTTTGGCCAGCAATATGCTCGACAGCAACGATTCCTTCATGGGACGCTACATGCGCTAGCTGCAAGCCGCCGATGACATCGCCAATCGCATAAATATGCGATTCTTTCGTTTGGTAAAACTCGTTCGTTTGAATAAATCCTTTTTCGACGACAATATCGGTATTTTCGATGCCGATTCCTTCAATGTTTGCTTGACGGCCAACGGAGACGAGCATTTTTTCGGCGGTAAACGTTTTTTGCTCGCCATTATGCTCCGCTTGAATTGTCACACCATTTCCTTTTTCCAATGTTTCAGGCAAGACTTTTGCCCCTGTGACAATTGTAATGCCACGGCGTTTTAAAAGCTTTTCCACTTCTTTGGAGACGTCATGATCTTCCGTCGGCAAAATGCGCTCGGCGTATTCCAATACCGTCACGTCGACACCAAAATCATTCAGCATCGATGCCCATTCAATGCCAATGACACCGCCGCCGACGATAATAATCGAAGAAGGAAGTGTTTCCATTTGCAGCGCTTCATCGGATGTCATGACCAATTTGCCGTCAATGTCAAGGCCTGGCAGCGTTCGCGGACGCGAACCTGTGGCGATGATGACATTTTTTGGCACGAGCATTTCGTTTTCCGAACCGTCATTCATTTCCACGGAAATCGTTCCCGGCATCGGCGAGAAAATCGATGGGCCTAAAATGCGCCCAGTTCCGGCATAAACGTCAATTTTTCCTTTTTTCATTAAGTGCTGGACGCCTTTATGGAGCTGCTCGATAATGGCTGCTTTGCGCGCCTGCACTTTGGCGAAGTCAAGGCGTACATCGCTTGCCACGACGCCAAACGTTTCGCTGTTTTTCGTTTGCGCGTATACTTCCGCGCTCCGCAGCAGCGCCTTGCTTGGAATACAGCCGGCATGCAGACACGTTCCGCCCAGCTTGCCTTTTTCGACAACGGCTGTTTTTAACCCTAGCTGGGAAGCGCGAATCGCCGCCACATATCCTCCCGTGCCGCCGCCAAGGATGACGAGATCATATTCTTTTGCCATATCGTTTTCTCCTTTCTATCGCAAAACGGTTGTGTGTGTCACATTTCCGCTCGGATATACTTTGTCTTTTTCTTCGCCGCGCAACACGCGCAACGCCCCTTCCGCAAGCGCTTGCAACTCGTTTTCACCAGGGTGAACAATCACATCGGCAATCCAGTGAACGCGATCGCTGATTTCCTTCACAAACTGTTTTCCGTAGGCAAGGCCGCCCGTTAAAATAATCGCGTCGACTTTTCCCGCCAATGCAGCGCTTGCCGCTCCGATTTCTTTTGCCACTTGATAGGCCATTGCGCTATATACTAGCTTCGCCTTTTCATCGCCCGCTTCAATCATTTTTTCCACTTTTACCGCATCATTGGTGCCAAGGTAACCGACTAGCCCGCCTTTGCCGACAAGCATGCTCATTACTTCATCACGGAAGTATTCACCGGAGAAACATAAAGAAACGAGGTCGCCAGCGGGCACGGTGCCGGCGCGTTCCGGGCTAAACGGACCTTCGCCGTCCAATCCGTTATTAACATCGACTACGCGGCCTTTTTTATGGGCGCCGACGGTAATTCCGCCGCCCATATGGGCGACAATAAGGTTCAGCTCTTCATACCGTTTGCCGAGCTGCTTAGCAACGCGGCGAGCCACCGCCTTTTGATTGAGAGCATGGAAAATGCTTCTCCGCTCAATGAGCGCAAATCCAGAAATACGGGCGATTGGCTCAAGTTCATCAACGACAACAGGGTCAACAATAAACGCGGGGATATTTAACGCTGAAGCAATTTCATATGCCAAAATGCCGCCAAGATTCGAAGCGTGCTGGCCGGAATAGCCTTTACGCAAATCCTTGAGCATCTGTTCATTGACACGGTACGTGCCGCCTTCAATTGGGCGCAAAAGCCCGCCGCGGCCGCAAACAGCACTTAACTTGGAAAGATTAATTCCCTCTTCATCGAGAGCGTCTAGAATCGTTTGTTTGCGAAATTCATATTGATCAATAATCGATGGATAGCGCTGCAGCGTTTCTGCGTCATGGCGAATCGTTTTTTCAAAAATGGAGCGTTCATTTTCAAACACACCAATTTTTGTCGAGGTCGATCCGGGATTAATGGTTAAAATGCGAAACTTCTGCTCTTGCAACGGTTGCTACCTCCATTTCTGGGTGCGGAAGCAGAAAATATTTTCCTGCTTTTCCGCTTCCGCTTATATTGTCCTTAACGACCGCGACGGCGGCTTAAAATATGATGACCGTTTTGCAAGAATTGGCTGCGGGACTTGCGCATCGTTTCAATGCGTTCCTCCGCAAGACGGTCTGCTGCTTTATACGTCGGAATGCCGTCGCGTTTCGCAATGGCAAATACTTTTTCGATGTTGTCGTAAATTTGTTCGATTTTTTTCATTGCGCGTTCGCGATTGTAGCCGTACAGCTCATCGGCAACGTTAATGACACCGCCGGCATTGATGACGTAATCCGGTGCGTACACGATGCCCATTTCATGAATGATATCGCCATGTCTCGGTTCTTTTAGCTGGTTGTTCGCCGAACCGGCAATGACTTTCGCTTTTAATTGCGGAATCGTTTGGTCGTTAATAATGCCGCCAAGCGCACATGGAGCAAAAATATCGCAATCAACGCCATAAATATCGTTCGGGTCTACCGCTTTGGCGCCAAATTCTTCAACGGCGCGCTGCACCGCTTCTTTGTTAATGTCAGTAACGATAAGTTGCGCCCCTTCTTCATGAAGATGACGGCATAAATGATAGGCGACATTGCCGACCCCTTGCACGGCGATCACTTTTCCTTCTAATGAATCGCTACCAAATGCTTCTTTTGCCGCCGCTTTCATGCCGCGATACACTCCATATGCCGTTGCTGGAGAAGGATTGCCCGATGAACCAAATTCTGGCGAAATTCCTGTCACATAATCTGTTTCTTGGTAGATAATATCCATATCGGCAACGGTGGTGCCGACGTCTTCCGCGGTGATATAGCGGCCGTTTAATCCTTGAATAAAGCGGCCGAACGCGCGGAACATCGCTTCATTTTTATCTTTGCGCGGGTCGCCGATAATGACCGTTTTCCCGCCGCCAAGGTTGAGCCCTGCCGCAGCGTTTTTATACGTCATGCCGCGTGCTAAGCGGAGCGCGTCTTCAATCGCTTCTTCTTCCGAGTTATACATCCACATGCGCGTACCGCCTAATGCTGGGCCGAGAGTTGTATCGTGAATAGCGATAATCGCTTTCAATCCCGATTCTTTGTCTTGGCAAAACAACAATTGTTCATAATCGTATTTTTCCATGTATTTAAACAGTTCCATGATAACTTCCTCCCTAATTTTTTATTTGGATGCGGAACAAACCGCGAGCGCTAACGAATACAGTTTGCTTTCCGCCGAATCGGCGCGTGATGTAAGGACAATCGGTGCCTTCGCCCCAGCGATGACGGCCCCGACTTTGGCATTGGCAAAATAAACAAGCGATTTATATAGCATATTTCCCGCTTCAATGTCAGGAACGAGCAAAATATCTGCCCTTCCCGCCACTTCGCTCTCAATGCGCTTATGTTCTGCCGCTATAGCCGAAACAGCATTGTCGAGGGCAAGCGGTCCATCAATGATGCAATCTTTTATTTGTCCGCGTTTTTGCATCATGGTCAGAGCTGCCGCATCAACGGTAGCTGGCATCGCCGGGTTGACTACTTCCACCGCCGCCAACGGCGCCACTTTCGGCATGTCAATGCCAATTGACCGGGCTACGGCAACGGCATTCGCCACAATCTGCGCTTTTTGTTCCAAATCCGGCACAATGTTCATCGCCGCATCCGTCACAATAATGAAACGGTCATATCCAGGGACTTCAAATACAGCCACATGGGAAAGCACCTTTCCCGTCCGCAGGCCGTATTCTTTGTTTAACACCGCTTTTAACAACGCAGCGGTTGGGATGTTCCCTTTCATCAGGACATTTGCCTCATTGAAGTGAACAGCTTTTACCGCCAGCTCAGCGGCTTGCACAGCAGAATTGGCATGGACGACTTCAATATGTCCGGAATTCGTATAGCCTTTTCGCCTTAACAGTTGCACAATTTGTTCACGGTCTCCATACAACACAAACTTTCCGAAATGACGATCGAGCGCCATCGTCACGGCATCAATCACTTCTTCATCTTCCGCTGCCGCGACAGCTACCGTCATATCGGTATATTTGGTTGCATGATCGATCAACGATTGCAGCTTCATCTTATGCACCAACCTCTTCATTAAAATTTGCGGTGGCATTTTATTAACATGCAAAAATCGTGCCAACCCAAAAAGTTGAAAGCGCTTTATTTTTCGTGAATTTTGTTTTACTGATTATAAGCAATAATTTGCATGGTATGCAAATTATTGCGTGCTATTTTTGTCAATGTTATATTTCTCCAGCTTGTAATATAAATTGCGAATCGAAATGCCCAGCGCCCGCGCTGTCGCCGTTTTATTGTTGTTGTATTTTCGCAGCGCCTGCTTGATGATGCTTGCTTCATATTGCTCCATCATCTCCTCAAGCGGACGGATTTCCGGCTCCTTCTCATTTTTATGGGGAGAAGAATCGGCTCGCGGAATATCAAGGAGCGGAATATGATGAACATCGATCATCACTTCATTAAACTTCATAAAAATCATCGCCCGGCCTAATACGTTTTCCAATTCGCGCACATTCCCCGGCCAATCGTAAGCGAGGAGGAGGTCAAGCGCGGCCGGAGTGACTCCTTCGACATTGCGCCCGTAATCTTGGTTCAGCTTTTGAATTAAATGCTGGCACAACGCCGGGATATCTTCCTTCCTTGCCCGCAGCGGCGGAATGTAAATCGGCATGCGGTTTAAGCGGTAATATAAATCTTCGCGGAATGTCCCTTCGGCAATCGCTTTTTCTAAGTTGACATTCGTAGCGGCAATGACACGGACGTTAATCGGAATTGGCTTCGTGCCTCCGACGCGGACGATTTCCCCTTCTTGCAAAACGCGGAGCAGTTTCGCCTGCGTATTCGCGGAAAGCTCACCGATTTCATCAAGGAAAATGCTGCCGTTGTTCGCCTCTTCAAACAAGCCGCGTTTGCCGCCGCGTTTTGCCCCGGAAAATGCCCCTTCTTCATAACCAAATAGTTCGCTCTCTAATAGTGTTTCAGGAATGGCCGCACAATTGACACGGATAAATTTGTTATATTTTCTATCACTTGCATTATGAATCGCGTGAGCAAATAATTCTTTTCCCGTGCCGGATTCACCGCGCAGCAATATCGTCACCGGCGTTTTTGCGGCTACTTTCGCTTGTTCAATTGCTACCTTTATTCCCTCTGACGTACCGATAATATCGGCAAACGAATATTTCGCTTCGAGTGTACGGATAATTTGCCTTGCCCGATTGAGTTCCGCTGTCAGCCGCTGGATCTCAGATACGTCATGAATCACCCCGACGCTGCCTTTCAGCACTCCATCGACAATAATCGGCGCCACATTCACGACCACGTCACGGTTTTTCGGCCCGACTTTCATACGCACCCCGCGGACAGGCCGCCGCGTTTTTAGCACTTGCATATGCATGCTTTCCCCTTCGGCGATATCGGCTGTCGCCGGCTTTCCAATTACTTCTTCTTCCGACAGGCCGGTAATGCGCGTATACGCCGGGTTGATTAAAATGCCGTTTCCATGCTCATCGACAACGGAAATCGCTTCCTCTGACGAATGAATAATCGCTTCGAGCATCATGCGCATTTCTTTTAAGTCGGTAATTTCCTCGGCCAGTTTCACCAATTCGGTAATATCTTTAAAAATCGCCAGTGCGCCGAACAGTTTTCCGGTCTCATCCATCATCGGAATTCTTGTCGTTATAATTTTTTTCCCATTGGCTAGTTTTACTTCCTGGTGAAATTCCGTCTGTTTCGTTTTTAATACCCGCGGCAGTCCGCTTGTCGGCAGAACTTCTACAATGTGTTTTCCAATTACTTTTTCCTTATCCACTTCAATCATTTCGGCGGCGCTGTTATTAATATCGGTAATGTAAGCATATTCATCAACAACAATCATGCCATCATGAGACGAGTTAAAGATTAAATCGCGTCTTGTTGTCTCGCTTTTCAGTTTTGCAATTAACATTTCCTTTTCTTCCACCAATTCTGCCATCATATGGGCGACGGCTCCTGGTACGACAGTGATGTTAGGAGCACACTGCCCTCGAATGTCATCCAACACTTCCTGCTTCCCTGTCGCTTCAATAACGAGGTCAATTTCCTCACTAATAAAAGCACGCCAATCCGTGCCGACAGCAATATTCCATTCCCGCGCCAGTTTTATTCCGGGAGCCGTCTCATCAATATCTACTACGGCTGTTACCTGAAATGCTGTTGTTTTATGCAGCAGTTTTAGCAGCGCCGTTCCTCCGGTTCCCGCTCCCACGATTAATACTTTTTTCATCGTTCTTCACCACTCTTTGGCATATGCAATTTTTTGCAGACATTTTTATCATAACGGTTTTTTCTTTGCTTGACAAACGCAGAGGAACAGTTAAGATGGTTCATGAAACTACCTTTTTTTCGAAAGGATCAAGATGACGATGGTACGAATGATCGCTCTTCTTATTTTAGTGATTCCCGGCTTATTGGCGGCGCTTGGAATTAAATGGATGCGCGACACCTTATTTGGTATTTTGCACTCTCCGTTTCCATTTCTTTCCTTGCAGTTTTTAGCGGGGTTCCTTTTGTTTGCAGGCGGTCTGGCATTTATCGGCGGATTTATTTTATATCGCGACCGCAAGCGCAATAAAGTGCAGCCGAGGTTTCAAAACAAGAAAAAAACACCTTAAACATTTTTGTTTAAGGCGTTTTTTTTAATACTTCCCTCGCCTGACGCGGATAATCGGTAAAAATGGCATCGACTTTGTATTGGAACATTTTTTTCATTAAAGATTCTTTGTTAATGGTAAAGGGGCGAACGGCAATTTGATGACGGCGGGCCTGGCGAATAAACGGCTCTGTCACGTTGCGATGATAAGGATGCAGCCCCTTTGCCTGCATAACGCGGACATAGTGCCATGGTTCATATAACGGCTCGATATACAGCAAAGCCGTTTCGATCGCAGGGGCAAGGCGGTGGCACCACGCCATGCTGTTATGATTAAAGGACGAGAGAACGGTTCTATCTTCAAGACGATAGTGACGGATCATGGCGATCACTTTTTCTTCCAATTTTTCGTAGGCGATCAGGCTGTTTTTTAATTCGATATTCAATAGAAGTGGCTTTGAACAAATCCAGGCAAGCACTTCTTCTAGCAATGGAATGCGGCAGGTGCCGTATTGATCAGCAAATTTATATGCTGCATTAAACTGCTGCAGTTCATGATACGTAAAATCTTTGACCCAGCCGGTCCCATCAGTCGTTCGGTCGATCGTTTCATCATGAATGACGACAATTTGTCCGTCTTTTGTCAGTTGCACATCTAATTCAATGCCGTCTGCTCCCGCCCGTTCTGCTTCATAAAAAGCAATCATCGTATTTTCCGGATGCGTGCCGGCGGAACCGCGGTGCGCGAAAATTTTTGTCATTCGTTTATTACTCCTTTCCGTTTCCGATGCAAAAGCGATCATAAAAATATATGCAGGAACATAACAACATTTGCTATACTGTTTTATAAGCAAGCGAGGTGATACTATGCAGCCGCTAAAAATTTCGTTGGAAACGGCGCAAAAGCTGGCCAAAGCGCTAGGGATGCCGATCGAACGAATCATGCACATGCCACAGCACATTTTAGTGCAAAAATTGCTCGAACTGGAAAAAAAGCAAAATGAGCAATCGTAAAAAAGGCAGTCCACATCGGACTACCTTTTTTATTAGGAAGCCTTATGTTCCCATCTTAACCCCGAGTGCGACACTTACAAATCATTCCTCACCGGAGTTCTACTCTTTTTTGTTCTTTTCCTGTCAGACAAAAAATTTGACTACTACTCATCATAACGTATTTCAAGCAAGAGGGATTAGCAAAGCGACTAAGTCAGAGATGCAGAAGACTTACCACGCGTTAACACCATTTTCTCCGTAATTCATCGGGAAAATAATGGGAAATAGTCGCTTTTTTGCCTAATTTGGTGTATTATTAACTTAAGGTCAATCGTGCGAGCAGGGTGGGCGGTTGAGCCTCCAATAAGGAGGGGAAGCCGATGGACATGCCGACAGCGATGTTTATGATTTCGCTGGTGACATTGGTCGTGTTGCTGATCGAAAAAATAAAAAAGTAACCCACCCTGTGTTTGGCCGACGGAGGGTGGATTACTTTTTTTAAAATCCCAATGAAGTTTGCCAATCGCTCATCTTGTGACGTGCGATTGACTTAAGCCGAGGTGCTGCCGCACACATATCATATTATATCATGCTTCCGAAGGTTAAAAAACATAAATCCGTAAATTTATTTTAACAAAAACTGAATTTTGTGTCTAGAGACCTATGTAAAAAGTCACCTCTCGTTTGCTTCTACGAGAGGTGGTTTTTTATTTTACGACAATGTGACTCAATATCAAAATCGGGCAAAATAGAAACCCCTCCTACTTACCGTTGTGTTTCCGGTAAATATTTGGGAAGTATAAACCATGAGGTGATTGGATGAAAAGAACTTTTATGATGCTCTTGCTCGTGGCAATGGCTTCAACATCTATTCCTGTCCATGCTGAACCAAAACCATATGGAAAACAGACTGAACAATCTATTCCCAGTCCTCCATATGCAAAATGGAGTACATTAGCTATACGGGAAACCAACAAGAAGTATCCGAACGCGAAAATTGTTGATTATCTACATGTAGGTCGACAAACCGTATCCTCAACCACTACCCGAGAAACATTCAAACTTTGGCTAAAACAAGGAGATCGTGAGTTTGGGGTTTATGTAAGAATAACATTTGATACAGTAACCGAAAGGATTCAAGCAATCGTTTTTGAAGAAACAGAACGATAAATCAACATAAGCCACTTCCAGCGGTGATGGAGTGGTTTTTTATTCTAAGCTCTATAACTGTTGGTTGTTGTTTCCGAACAAAAGAAACCCACTAAGAAAAAAGTGGGTTAATTGAACTCTTGCACCGTTAGTTGGTTCAACAAGGAAGTTTAATTCTTATTGTAAGGTATGATTGGTCTTTCAAGAGATTGTATATCCTCTTCTAAACTCATCATTTTCTGTTCAAATACCTCTTTTGCATCTTTCACACCTTGGTTATAAAAGTAAGGCCCAATTTCTTTTAAAACAAAATCAAGTAGGCTTCCTGCTGCCAAATCACCAATTTCTTCTGACCGTTCATTATAAAAATAATCCTTAATTTTATAAATAATTTGATCTTTAATTTCCTTCGGAAGCCGAATATACATCGAATTCTCCTTTCACCAAATCATGGATAAGAATAGTATAGCACATATGTTCTGTTTCTGGAAGAAAAAACAACCGATTCATCTCCCACCTACACTCTATTAAGAGGTGGGAGACTTCTCGGTAAATATGTCAAAATCCGATTTATTGGCTTTTTATAACTTGATGTAAAATTATTCCATAACATTTAGACCGTTGATATTAACGGTTTTAAGACGCCTTATGCTCTAATCTTAACTTATCCGCCACCATCGCGATGAATTCCGAGTTCGTCGGTTTTGCTTTCGACATGCTGACGGTGTAGCCGAATAAGGAAGAAATGGATTCTAGATTGCCGCGGCTCCAAGCAACTTCGATCGCATGGCGGATCGCCCGTTCGACACGGCTAGCAGTGGTGTTGTATTTTTTCGCGATATCCGGATAAAGCACTTTCGTAATGGAACCGAGCAATTCAATATCATGATACACCATGGCGATTGCTTCGCGTAAATATAAATACCCTTTAATATGGGCAGGAACGCCGATTTCGTGGATGATGCTTGTAATGCTCGCATCCAAGTTTTTCGGCTTGTTGTCGCGCGCTTGGTAAGATGGAGCCGTTTTTTTCATGATCGGCGTTGTTTTTCCATGGATTTGCCGGATATGATGCACTAAATTTTCCATATCAAACGGTTTTAAAATAAAGTAAGAAGCGCCGAGTTCGACCGCTTTTTTTGTTACATCTTCCTGGCCAAATGCCGTTAACATAATGACGTGCGGCTGCTGCTTCAGCTTCGTGCGGATTTTTTCCAGCACCGCCAACCCGTCTAAATGAGGCATAATAATGTCTAGCAGCAAAATATCCGGCTGCTTTTCTTCGAGCATATATAAGCAATCTTGGCCGTTATAAGCTGTTCCGATTACCTCCATATCGTTTTGGCTAGAAATATATTCCTCAAGCAGGCTAACTAATTCGCGATTATCGTCTGCAATACATACTTTGATTTTCAAGAACATCTTCCTCCCTTACTTCCTATTTTCTATGTAGAAAAATCCATTTGGATACATTCGACAATAGAATGACAAAATCCTTTTACTTTTTACGAAATATTGAAATAAATGATTCTTTAAATTATAACAAAAATTGATTGAATTTGACAATTTGTAGATAGAAATTGTTGCCTTTTTGTCGAAAAATCTTCATACATTCATTTTATATAATGTTTCACCAAATATCTATGCAAAAAAGATGAATTTCTTGACGTTTTTTACAAAATTTTTTGCTGTGAATTGGAAAAAGGCGGGCTGAATCGATCAGCTCGCCTTTTTGTTCTGTTTGCCATATATATCAATGCCTGCTTCGTTTAACATCCATTCAATATGAACGCCATATCCTGAGGTTGGGTCATTCACAAATACGTGTGTAACAGCGCCAACTAATTTCCCGTCTTGAATGATCGGGCTTCCGCTCATGCCTTGAACGATTCCACCCGTTTTTTTCAATAGCCGCGGGTCGGTGACGCGGATAACGAGACCTTTAGTGGCTGGAAATTTTTGTGGAATGGTGCTGACAATTTCAATGTCAAATTGCTCGACTTTGTTGTCTTCTACGACCGTCAATATTTTTGCTGGACCTTCTTTTACTTGGTTCGCTAAAGCAACGGGAATCGGTTCGGTAAAAATTCCGTTTTCCACCGGTTTCGTCAGCGTTCCAAAAATGCCAAACGCGCTGTTTTCCGTAATATTTCCAATTACTTCTTCACTCTCGGAAAATCGCGCTAATTTCTCCCCCGGATTACCGCTGCTTCCTTTTTCAATCGACGTAACCGTTGATTTCATAATTTGCCCATTTTGTACGACAATCGGCTTTTTCGTATCCATGTCCGAAATGACATGGCCGAGTGCTCCATATTTTTTCGAAACAGGGTCATAAAAGGTCATCGTGCCAATTCCCGCAGCAGAATCCCGGATATATAGACCAATGCGATAAGCGTGGTCATGTTTATCCTTGAGCGGAATCAATTTAGTCGTAAAGGAGTGTTGGTCACGCAGAACTTGGAGGTGAAGCGGTTTCCCTGTTTTTCCTGATTCCTCAATGAAAGGGGAGAGATCGCTCATCTTTTCGATTTTTTTGCCATTAATGCTTGTAATGATATCTCCTACTTTAATCCCGGCTATTTCTCCCGGGGATTTTTTGCCGTTTTCGGTTTCGACGAGATGGTAGCCAACAACAAGAACTCCTACCGTATTTAACTTAACGCCAATCGATTGCCCTCCAGGAATAACCTTTAACGTCGGCAGTACTTTTACATCCACTTGTTTGATCGGCATTCCGGCAACTTCTAATACCATTTTCTTTTCTCCACTTTGTTTTGCCTTTATAGAAAGCGAATGAGCTTGTCGCTGAACTTCTATTGATTTGGGAGCGTTTTTTACTGTTGCTTGAACTGGAAGTGTTGCGGTAGGAAACCGTACCGCTTCTCCTTCAAACAGAACGATTTGTTTTGGAATTTGCAAATATTCTTTCATCGGCTTGGACATGCCAATGATCATTAATAAAATAAGGAGAAAAACCCCAACGATTTTTCGGATTGTTTCTGTATTCAATCTTGTTCACTCTCCTCGCTCCCACCTACACCTTTCAAAAAGCGGCTACAGTTTTAATTTTGCCTTAAACAGTGAAAATATAATCGTTGGGGCTATAAAAAAAGCTACCCATAATGGATAGCCCTTCATTGTTTGATTTTTGTTGCTAGCTCGAGCAGTTCTTTGGCATGTTTTTTTGTCAGTTCCGTAATTTCCACACCGGAAATCATCCGTCCAATTTCTTTTACTTTTTCTTCCTCTGTCAATGCTTTCACCAGCGTTTTCGTTCGGGTTCCGTCCGTTTGTTTGGCAATAAACAGATGCGTATCCGCCATTGCTGCTACTTGCGGCAAGTGGGAAATGCAGAGCACTTGCGAATCGATGGAAATGCGGTAAATTTTCTCGGCAATCGCTTGGGCCACACGGCCGCTGACGCCTGTATCGACTTCATCAAAAATGATCGATGTAACGCCTTGATGTTTGGAAAAAATGCTTTTTAACGCCAGCATGATGCGAGAGAGCTCACCGCCGGAAGCAATTTTGGCAAGCGGTTTAAGTGGTTCGCCGACATTGGTGGAAATATAAAACTCGACCACGTCCACACCGTCTTCATGAAACTTGACGGGCACTCCGTCCAAAAGCGGTGCGTCGAGCGGCCCTTCCCGCTTGGCAAATACGATGTCAAACTTCGTTTTTTCCATATATAGATCCTTTAGTTCCTGATGGATACGGTCGATTAACATTTTTGCATATTTTTTGCGAACGTTCGTTACGTTTTTTGCTTCAATTAATAAATCTTCCATCACCGATTTCAGTTCTTTTTCCAGTTCATGAACATGGATTTCCCGGTTTCGAATCGTATCGATTTCTTCAGCAATTTTTTCCGCGTATTGCAAAATCTCTTCAATCGTCGAGCCGTATTTTCGTTTTAATTGATTAATTTCGCTTAGGCGGCTTTCGATGAAATCTAGACGGTATGGATCATATTCTAATTGTTCGAGTTCATCGCGCAATTTATACGTGATGTCTTCTAATAAATAATAACTGTTGGCGATCGTTTCATACGCTTCCTTTAGCGCCGGATCGATGGAGGCAACATCGTCTAAATGGCTCATCGCCAGCCCTATCCAATCGAGGCCGCGCTGCTCACCGGACAGCGCTTCATAGCTATGTTTCAAGGCTTCGTAAATTTTTTGGAAATTAACAATTTTTACCTTTTCCTCCATCAATTGTTCATCTTCATTTGGCTGTAAATTTGCCTGCTGAATTTCATTAAGCTGAAACGTCAACAAGTCAAGGCGATGGGCCATTTGTTGTTCATTTTCATTTAATTTTTTCAGCTTCTTCCGCAATTGTTCATATTTCTCATAAACGGCGCGGTATTCGGCCAGCGCTTCTGCAATTTCCGCGCCGCCGAATTCATCTAATAGCGGAAGATGCCGCGATGGATCCATTAATTCCTGATGTTCATGCTGCCCGTGAATATCAACGAGCGTCGAACCAATCTCACGCAATACCGCTGTCGTTACTAATTTTCCGTTTACGCGGCATACGCTTTTTCCAGTCGCGAAAATTTCGCGGCGCAGCACAATCATTCCTTCGCTAATATCGATGCCGACTTCGGCGCATTTGTCATAACACGGATGAGTTTCATCATCTAATAAAAAAAGTCCTTCTATTTCCGCCTTCTCTTCTCCATAACGGACAAATTCTACGGAACCGCGGCCGCCAATCAGCAAATGAATCGCATCAATAATAATTGATTTTCCTGCTCCCGTTTCCCCTGTTAATACTGTTAACCCTTTCTCAAACGAAACCGACAGCGATTCGATAATGGCGAAATTTTTTATGGATAATTCCGCAAGCAAAGGGAATCACCACCTTTATTTAAAGCATTTCCATCAACTGTTTTGATACCTTGTCCGCATCTTTCACTGTGCGGCAAATAATGAGGCACGTATCATCGCCGCAAATTGTGCCGACGATTTCGTTCCAATCCAAATTATCCAATAAAACGCCGATGGCATGCGCATTGCCCGGCAACGTTTTTAAAACGAGCAAATTCCCCGCTCCGTCCAATTTGACAAACACATCTACTAAAACGCGTTTGAGTTTTTGCATCGGATTGAAGCGCTGGTCAGAAGGCAGGCTGTATTTATAGCGCCCGTTGGCCATCGGCACCTTGACGAGCTGCATTTCTTTGATATCCCTTGATACCGTTGCCTGCGTTACGTTAAACCCTGCTTTCTTCAGCATATCGACCAATTCATCTTGCGTTTCGATGTCGTGACTCATAATAATTTCACGAATTTTAATGTGCCTTTGTCCTTTGTTCAAATTCCGCCACCTCACAAAATAATGTCACGCTGAATCTCCACACGACTAAAGTCGGTAGGTTTTGACGTACTTAAGAGTTTTTCCTACACCAGCGTGTAAGCACTCACTCTTGTTCCACCAAACTTTCATGGACAAACACCTCATTGTTGCTTAGCGCCCTGTCGGCTCGATTCAGAACCGTAGTCACGGGCTTTCGTGGTATATACTTGTGTAAAAACGGGAATAACCGCAACCGTTATTCCCTTTCTTAAGCAGAACTGTTTTTTAGCTGTACATGGGCTTCTTTTACTACTTCAGCGACCGTCTTCACTAAATGATTCTCTCCTCCTTCATCATTTCCCGAAAAGCGAAGGTGGAGCAAAAATTCAATATTGCCATCGCCGCCGGTAATCGGGGAATAGGATACATTCATGACATCAAATCCTTCGCGAAGGGCAAATGCTATGACCGACTCTAATACTTCCTCGTGCACGGCCGGGTCGCGAACAATCCCCTTTTTGCCGACTTTTTCCCGTCCTGCTTCAAACTGTGGCTTCACCAGGGCGATAACGTCGCTATCGGGCACCAGCACTGTCTTTAATACCGGCAATATTAATTTCAAAGAAATAAAAGAAACATCAATCGTCGCAAATTGTGGAAGCCCTTTCGTAAAATAATCCGGCGTAACGTAGCGGAAATTGGTCCGCTCCATCACGACGACCCGCTCGTCCTGGCGCAGTTTCCACGCCAATTGATTATAGCCGACATCAAGCGCGTAAGATAATTTCGCGCCATGCTGCAAGGCGCAATCGGTAAACCCGCCGGTAGATGCCCCAATATCTAAAACAATTTTATCTTTGACGCTGACGTCAAACGTACGCAGCGCTTTTTCTAATTTTAAGCCGCCGCGGCTGACATACGGAATGGCGTTTCCTTTCACCGTTAGCGGGATGTCTACAGGCACCTTTTCCCCTGGCTTGTCTAAGCGGACATCATTCGAATAAACAAGCCCGGCCATAATCGCACGTTTTGCTTTTTCCCGCGTTTCCATTAAGCCGCGTTCCACCAATAGCACATCTAGACGTTCTTTTTTTGCTTTCATCTCTCATGCCCTTTTTTGCTTTTTTGGTATGATCGTTTTGACGCGATCGATAATATGGGAAGTGGTTAAGCCGATTTCATTTAACAGCTCTTTGACACTGCCGTGTTCAATAAAGCGATCAGGAATGCCCATACGGTTAATCACCGCTTGATGGTAGCCATGATCATGGGCAAACTCCAAAACGGCGCTGCCAAATCCGCCTTGTAGTACCGCTTCTTCAATCGTTAAAATCGGCATATTGCTTCCCAGCAGATCGTGCAGCATTTTTTCATCCATCGGTTTAATGAAGCGGGCGTTGACGACCTTTACCGAAACTTTTTCTTTCGCTAGCTTCTCCGCCGCCTCGAGCGCCATGGAAATCGTCGTACCGAATGTTAAAATCGCCAGATCGCTTCCTTCACGCAATACTTCCCATGTACCGATCGGAATTTCCTTGAATTCCTCATCCAATTTCACGCCAAGCCCATTGCCGCGCGGGAAGCGAAGCGCGATCGGCCCGTCGTCATATTGGATGGCCGTATATACCATATGTTGGCCTTCGTTTTCGTCTTTTGGCATCATAATGACAAGATTCGGAACGTGACGCAAAAAGGCGATATCAAACACCCCTTGATGCGTTTCGCCGTCCGCACCGACGAGCCCGGCACGGTCAATCGCAAAAAAGACGTTTAAATTTTGCCGGCAAACATCATGAACGACTTGGTCATATGCCCGCTGCAAAAACGTCGAATAAATCGCCAAAAACGGCTTCATTCCTTGCGTCGCCAGTCCTGCCGCGAGCGTTGTCGCATGCTGCTCGGCAATTCCGACATCAAACATACGGTCTGGAAACTCGCTCGCAAACCCTTCTAATTTCGAGCCGACCGGCATCGCCGGTGTAATCGCGACAATTCGCTTATCGGTGCGCGCCAGTTTCCGTACCGTTTCGCTGACGAGCTCGCTCCACGACGGGGCCGTCTCCACCGGTTTTAGAAAATCGCCGGTTTCGATTTTATACGGGCCGGTACCGTGCCATGTTCCTACTTTATCATTTTCTGCCGGACTATACCCTTTTCCTTTTTTCGTAATCACATGGAGAAGCACCGGACCTTTTGTCTTTTTCGCGTAACGCAAATTCTCGAGCAAATCGTCAAAATTATGGCCGTCAACAGGGCCAAAATACGTAAATCCTAATTCCTCAAAAAAAACACCGGAAACAAGCAAATATTTCAGGCTGTCTTTAATGCGCTCCGCCGTCGCCGCCAATTTGCCGCCGACAGCTGGGATTCGTTTTAATAAAAGCTCTAGTTCGTCTTTTACCCATTGATACTTGCCCGCTGTCCGCAGACGCCCAAGCACGTTGTGAAGCGCACCGACATTCGGAGCGATCGACATTTCATTATCATTTAAAACGACAATGATATCTTTTTTCTCATGTCCGATATGATTGAGCGCCTCAAGCGCCATGCCGCCTGTCAATGCCCCGTCGCCAATAATCGGCACGATATATTCATCCGTTCCTTTCAAATCGCGGGCAATTGCCATTCCCATCGCTGCGGATAGCGATGTAGAACTATGTCCCGTTTCCCATACGTCATGTTCACTTTCGTTTCGTTTGGGAAATCCGGATAATCCTTTATATTGCCGAAGCGTATCAAATTCGGCGGCACGTCCCGTCAAAATTTTATGAACGTATGACTGATGGCCGACGTCCCAAATTAACTTGTCCTTCGGGCTGTCAAACTCTTTATGAAGCGCAATCGTCAGCTCAACGACCCCTAAGTTTGGGCCGATATGCCCGCCTGTTTTCGACAGCTTTTCAATTAAAAATTTGCGAATATCTGCGCTTAGCTCAATGAGTTGTTTGGTAGACATATTTTTTAAAAAGCGCGGATTTTCGATTTTCGTAACGTCCAAACGAGATCACTCGCTTTCGTTTTTATCATTCCCTCTAGACGCGTTGCTATAGTACAGAAGTTAGTTATTATTATACATGATTAGACATAAAAAATCGATTTTTGCTAAGAGAAAAAGAGCCGCTAACACGAATGTGATAACGGCACAAAAGGAAAAACCTCCATTATTTCAATATAACATACTAGCGGACAGTCAGCAATATACAATGCGTCAATGGTCGCGTGTAGCGACTAAATCACAAATATATTGCAATACATCATCCTTTACTCCCGCTTTTTGCAAATAACGTTTGGCCTCGGTAATATGCAAAGCTAATTTCTCTTTCGCTCCCTCCATCGTTAATAACGACGGATATGTCACCTTTTTCTTTTCCACGTCGCTGCCGACCCGTTTGCCAATTTTATCTTCCGAGCCTTCAATATCGAGAATATCATCGCGAATTTGAAAAGCAAGGCCAAGATGGGAGGCAAATTCATATAGATCGCGTTGCTGTCTTTCACTAGCTCCTGCAAGCAGCGCACCTGCTAATACGCAGTATTGCAACATTTTCCCGGTTTTATGGCGATGGATATATTCAAGCTGTGCAAGCGACAGCTCCCGACCTTCTCCTTCAATATCAGCTACTTGTCCCGCCACCATTCCTTCCGGCCCCGCCGCTTTCGCCAGCTCTTCGATTAAACGAATTTGGACTTCCGGCGCGATGCGGTCATCCTTCATCTCCGCGATGACTTGAAACGCGTACGTCAGCAATCCGTCTCCAGCCAAAATCGCCATCGCCTCGCCAAACACTTTATGGTTCGTCGGCTTGCCGCGCCGCAAATCATCGTCATCCATGCTCGGCAGGTCGTCATGAATTAACGAATATGTATGGATCATCTCAATCGCACAGGCAACGGGAAGGCCAATATCCGGATCTTTCTCAAACGAATGCAAAGTGGCAAACAGAAGCAGCGGACGGATCCGCTTTCCACCCGCTTCCAGCGAGTACGCCATCGCCCGCTTTAGCGTGTCAGGCGCCTGCAGCCTCGCGATATAACGCGGCAGCGTCGCTTCCAAACGCTGTTTTTGCCGCTGCAAAAATTGTTCTACTTCCATCCGATTCAAACGTTATTCCTCCTCCTGGATCGAGAAAGGAGCGAGCTGTCCATCTTCTCGCAAAATATATTCCATCTGCTTTTCGACATGCTGCAATTTATCGTGGCAAAGCTTGGAAAGTCTCATGCCCTCTTGAAAAAAAGAAATTGCCTGTTCCAACGGCACGTTTCCTTCTTCTAATTTTTCAACGATCTCTTCTAACTTTTGCATTGCTTCTTCAAACGTCAGTTCTTTTTCTTCACTCATGTAGCTGCTTCTCCTCCATTCCCCATACGTGGCAGTCAATTTGTCCATCTTGCAAGCGCACTTGAATCGTATCTCCTAGTTGAAGCTGGCGAATGCTTTTTACAAGTTCCTTTTTTTCATTATAAACTAAGCTATAACCCCGCTCCATAATTTTCAGCGGACTGAGCGCATGTAAATGGGAAACAAGCGATGTAAAGCGAAGCTCGTGTTGATGTATGATCGTACGCATCTCTTTTTCCAGCGTTTTCGCCAATGCTTGCTGTTTTTCTTTCATGCGCGAAAGCTGTTCAGCGGGATGATAGCGCAATAATGTCAAACGAAGCTGCTCGAGCCGCTCGCGCTGTTTCTCCAACAGCCGCTCGGCATGGCGCTGCAATCGTTCCAGCAAAGCATCTAGCTGTTGTTCTTTTTGTTCATACAGTTTTTCCGGGTATCGAAAGGCGTACGATTTTTGCAAACGCGACAGCCGTTCCGATTCCATCGCGATTTTTTCTTTCATGGCGCGCATGAGCCGCACTTTTCGCTGCGAAATGCGCTCAATTAGCTCGGTCATATGAGGGACGGCCAATTCCGCCGCGCCCGTTGGGGTTGGCGCGCGCAAGTCGGCAACAAAATCGGCGATCGTAAAGTCCGTCTCATGGCCAACCGCGGAAATAATCGGCACTTCGGAAGCGAAAATGGCGCGGGCGACAACTTCCTCATTAAACGCCCATAATTCTTCAATCGAGCCGCCTCCGCGCCCGACAATCAGCACATCAATGTAGCCAAGTTCATTCGCTTTTTGAATGGAACGGACGATTGATTGTGCGGCATGTTCCCCTTGAACGAGCGTCGGAAACAAAATGATCGTGGCAATCGGATAACGGCGCCGAATCGTTGTAATAATATCACGGATCGCCGCTCCGGTCGGCGAAGTGACAACTCCGATATAGCGAGGGAAGGCGGGAAGCGGCTTTTTATGCTGCGGCGAAAACAATCCTTCCGCCTCAAGCCGCTTTTTTAGCTGTTCATACGCCAAATATAAATTCCCGATTCCTTCCGGCTGCATTTCTTTTACGTAAATTTGATAGTTTCCACTCGGCTCGTAAACGGAAATCTCGCCGCGG
This sequence comes from Parageobacillus sp. NEAU-HV-2, assembly GCF_059115485.1. NCBI lineage: Bacteria > Bacillati > Bacillota > Bacilli > Caryophanales > Anoxybacillaceae > Parageobacillus > Parageobacillus sp. NEAU-HV-2. The sequence goes on along the minus strand of NZ_JBXUJJ010000002.1, from coordinate 496,738 downwards.
ACGAGCACTTTCATGCCATCTTCCGGGCGAAAATGCAAATATTGATTATATCCGGCAAACATGACCGCCTGAATGCGGGCTTGTTCATCTTTCAGCGTAAAATACATATGGCCGCGCGAGTGATATTTAAAATTGGAAATTTCCCCTTTAATCCATAAATCGCGCAAATGCGGATCGACGTCAAATTTGCGTTTAATGTATTTCGTCAGCGCTCCGACGGTTACATATTTTACCTCTGCCACCGCTTTAACCCTCTCTTATGGAATGAACTTTACCGATGCATAAGCTCCTTTGCCGCCTCGATCGTATTATGAAGCAGCATCGTGATCGTCATCGGTCCGACCCCTTTTGGAACCGGCGTAATGTAGCTTGCTACTTCCTTTACTTCATCGAAATTTACATCTCCGCACAGCTTGCCGTTTTCTAGACGGTTCACGCCGACATCAATGACAACCGCCCCTGGTTTAACATAATCGGCACCAATCAACCGCGCTTTGCCGACAGCAACGATTAAAATATCGGCCTGACGCGTAATGGCAGCTAAATCGTTTGTTTTCGAATGGCAATACGTCACCGTCGCATGCTCGCGCAAAAATAGCTGTCCGACCGGCTTGCCGACAATGTTGCTGCGGCCGACAACGACCACATGTTTTCCTGCGATATCCACGCCGATCGATTTCACCATTACTAAAACACCGTATGGCGTACAAGGGAGAAACGCTTTTTGGCCGACCATCATTCTGCCGACGTTAATAGGATGGAAGCCATCGACATCTTTTGCCGGTGAAATCGTTTCAATCACTTTTAACTCATTAATATGTTTTGGAAGCGGAAGTTGCACTAAAATGCCGTGCACGGATGGGTCAGCGTTCAATTCTCTTATTTTCTCCAATAAAAACTCTTCTGTAATCGTCGCCGGAAACGTCAGCAATGTCGAACGAATGCCAACTTCCGTACACGCTTTTTGCTTTCCTTTTACGTAAGAATGGGAAGCAGGGTCATCACCGACAAGAATGACTGCAAGCCCCGGCTCGATTCCTTTTTGCTTTAGCTCCTCTATTTCTTTTGCCAATTGTCCTCGTATTTCCTTTGCCAGCTCGGCGCCGCTAATGATTTGTGCTGTCATGGGCAACTTTTCTCCTCTCTTATTCTTGAATATGCAATGCATCTTTTACTTTCGAAAGCACACCGTTGACAAAACTCCCAGATTTCGTATCGCCAAATTTTTTAGCTAATTCAACGGCCTCATCTAGGCTCACATTGACAGGAACATCATCGACATATTTCATTTCATAGGTAGCCATCCGCAAAATCGCGCGGTCGACATTCGCCACCCGCTCTAACGTCCATTTTTCCAAGTTGGCGCGCAACAATTCGTCAATTTCTTGCTGATGTTCCACCACGCCATACACAAGCTGCTGCAAAAACGGATCCGCTGCTTTCCCTTCCGTCACGTTTTGCAGCGCCTCGTCCGGAGGGATGCGGCCTACATCGACTTGGAACAATGCCTGCAGCGCCTTTTCCCGCGCTTCATGCCGTTTCATTTTGCTCCCCCCTTTCTAAACACGAACATTTATATTAGAATCATAACATATTTTTCGGATAAAAGGCACTCCCCTGTGCACAAATCATTAGCCTTGATTTTTGTTTATTTTGGAACGCCTATTCGCCTCCTTATTCTTTGACGCCTCTTCATAAAAAAGGCCCGTTCATTACAATAACAAACTTTCAGCAAAAATACAAAAGGGCACGATCGCCTGAAGCGAATGCGCCCTCTTCCGCTTTATCCTTGCTCTACTTCCTGTTCCTGCTTTGCCGTTTCAAACTGAATACCGACAATATGAACGTTGATTTCGCTCGTTTCCAGCCCTGTCATGTTAAACAATGCTTGGCGGACGTTTTCCTGCACTTTTTTGGCTACATTCGGAATCGACGTACCAAATTGGACAAGGCAGTAAATATCGATGGCGACGCCGTCATCCCGTAAATCGACTTTGACGCCTTTGCCGTGATTTTTCTTGCCGAACCGCTCGACAACACCGGCAGCAAAGTTGCCGCGCATTTGCGCGATTCCTTCCACCTCGCTGGCGGCGATCCCCGCGATTACTTCAATCACTTCTGGAGCAATTTCCACTTTTCCTAATGCGCCATGATCTTGCTCCATTTCAAAAATATGTTCTGACATGGTACCCACCTCCTGTCATGACTTCATAATGTCATATAGTTCCAAAAATTTCGTATTAAACTCGCCACTCACAAATTTTTCGTGTTCAAATAATTTTATGTGAAACGGAATCGTTGTATGAATGCCATCGATGATAAACTCGCTTAACGCCCGTTTCATGCGGGCGATCGCTTCCTCACGCGTAGGGGCGTGCACAATCAATTTCGCGATCATCGAGTCGTAATAAGGCGGGATCGTATAGCCAGGATAAGCAGCGGAATCGACCCGTACTCCCAAGCCTCCCGGCGGCAAATACATTTCTATTTTGCCCGGCGATGGCATAAAGTTTTTCGCTGGATTTTCCGCATTAATCCGGCATTCGATCGCCCAGCCGTTAAAGGTGACTTCCTCTTGAGTCAGCGACAGTTTTTCGCCGGAAGCGATGCGGATTTGTTCTTTTATTAAATCCACTCCGGTAATTAACTCTGTTACCGGATGCTCTACTTGAATGCGTGTGTTCATTTCCATAAAATAGAATTTTTTGGCGTTATAGTCAAAAATAAATTCCACCGTGCCAGCACCGGTGTAGTTCACTGCGCGGGCCGCCTGTACCGCCGCTTCCCCCATCTTCTTGCGCGTTTCTTCATCCAACGCCGGTGATGGCGCCTCTTCGACCAGTTTTTGCAGACGGCGTTGAATCGAGCAATCCCGCTCGCCAAGATGAATCACGTTTCCGTATGAGTCGGCTAGCACTTGAATTTCCACATGGCGGAAGTCTTCAATATATTTTTCAATATATACACCCGGGTTGCCAAACGCAGTGGCAGCTTCCTGCTGTGTAATGTTAATGCCTTTAATAAGTTCTTGCTCATTTCTCGCTACGCGAATGCCTTTACCGCCGCCGCCCGCTGTTGCTTTAATAATGACCGGATAGCCGATTTCATTGGCAATGGCAAGCGCCTCGTCGATATTTTCAATAACGCCCTTTGATCCGGGAACGACCGGCACCCCTGCTTCCCGCATCGTCTCGCGGGCGATATCTTTAATCCCCATTTTTGTAATCGCTTCCGGACTCGGACCGATAAATGTGATATTGCATTCACGGCAAAGTTCAGCAAACGCCGCGTTTTCCGCCAAAAATCCGTATCCCGGATGAATCGCATCACATCCAGTTAATGTGGCGACGCTCATGATGTTGGTGAAATTTAAATAGCTGTCTTTGGAAGCGGTCGGTCCGATGCAGTACGCTTCATCGGCGAGCTGGACGTGCAACGCCTCGCGGTCCGCTTCAGAGAAAACGGCCACCGTTTCAATTCCCAGCTCTTTGCAGGCGCGAATAATGCGAACGGCGATTTCCCCACGGTTGGCAATTAATACTTTTTTGATCATCGCTCGTTCTCTCCCTTATTCAGGCTTGACCAAAAATAGAGGTTGTCCATACTCAACAAGCTGTCCATTTTGGACAAGCACTTCGACAATCTCCCCGTTTACCTCTGCCTCGATTTCATTAAACAGCTTCATCGCTTCAATAATGCAGACGACCGTATCTTTTTGCACTTTATCGCCCACTTTGACGTATGGTGGAGCATCTGGGGACGGCGCAGCGTAAAACGTACCGACCATCGGCGAAGTGATTTTGTGCAAGTTTTCTGTATTTTCCGCTTTTGGCTTCGGCGTTTCTTGCTGTGTTGTTTCCGCTTGTACATGAGCTGCTTGCACTGGCGCCTGTACCTGCGGTTTTGCTTCTTCTACTGCTGGCTTCGCTACCGGCTCTGCCAGCGGTGCCGCAACCACTGCTTGGACTGGTGCCCCTGCTGCGGCTTTTTTCATATGTACTTTCGTTCCATCTTGTTCATAAACAAATTCATCAATGTTTGATTGATCAATTAAACGGATCAGTTCACGGATTTCTTGGATTTTCATCTTTCTCACACCTTTCTACGTTACAAAATATCAAGTCTTTGTTCATCATTATGATTATACACATAATGATCATATAATAAAAAGGTTTTTTATGATAAAAAAGAAGCTGCCCTTGGCAAGAGCAGCTTTTCATTACCCAGCTGGCTGAAATTCAACCGTTACATCATTAGCTTCTGGAATTTCATTTTTTACCATATGAATCACTTCGTTGGCCGATTTCTTGGAATGCTCTTTTGCTTTAATCGTTACCCGCACTTGGTCATCTTCCGCGCGCACCAATACATCCTCATAACCGCCTTTCGATTTGATCAATGTTTCTAACGTTGCCTCTTTTTCCGCTAGCGCTTGGAGTTTTTCAATTTTATCCATCGCTTCGCTTTTTTCTTGTGCGGTGGCATTGGCAGAAGCGACAATCGCGTTTAATTGGTCGCGCAGACGGCTGCGTTCATCCTCAATTTGCATGCGAAGCGCGGTGAATACATCGTCGCTAGAAACACTGGAAGTGACTTTTCCATCTTTCGTTTCCATTTCTTCTACCGCCACATCGGCTTGATCTTTATCGCTTTCTTTTTGTTTCGTTGCATCTTCATGGCTCGTAAAAGCGATATTATCATTTATATCTTTCGGCGCCGTTACATAATACACCGACAAAACAACGACTAAACTTAACATCGTTAATAGCCAAACCGTTTGTTTCTTTAACATCATAACCATCCTCCCCCAAAGCCTGTTATTTTTTTGGCAATACGGCAACGCGGTAGCTTGGAACGTTTAACACACGCGTCACTGCCTCGACAATCCATTTCTTTATTTGTAAGTTATCCGCACCTTTCGCGACTACTAACACTCCTCGGATTTCCGGCTTTTTGGTTGTTAAGACAATCGGTGTTTCGTTATCGCCATCGCGGACGATGACAACTTCCTCATTCGTAGAATTGTTTTCAATCTTCCGCTTTCCGCCTTCACGGTCCGTTTCTTCCGTTGTCTGCTGCTGAGAAACGCGGTTTTTCTCTAATATTTTCGTTTCGGTTGTATCAAGGTTGACGACAACAGTGACATCTTCTACTCCCTCAATCGCTTCGAGCGCCGCTTTTAGCTCTTTTTCGTAACGTTCTTCATAAGCGGCGATCACTTTCGGCTTTGTCTCTTGTTTAATTCCAAAGGTAGGCTCTGCTTGCTGTGGTTGCTCCGTGGCTGTTTCTTTATGAACGGATGCCACTTCTCCCTGTTTCGAAAAATGGCTCATCACCATGAGCGCAACCCCAACTAATAGCAGCAGAACAATATACGAAAAAGGTGTTTTCTTCTGTTCGCCTTCTTCTTTTTTTGACGATGAGAAAAAACGTTTAATGAGCTCGCGCATCCCCCCATTCCCTCCCTTTTACTAGCACTGCAATTTTATTTTCATCGACTTCCCATTTGCTTGCTAAAAAAGTGCGTAGTTCTTTTTCTAGCTGAAGATCGCTATCTGGTGAATGGACTGGCTTTGATGTGTCAATTACTACAGGCTCGATCCCTTTCGAAGTCTCCTTTTGGGAAAGCACTACTTCAATCGTTTCAATGTCTCTCGGAATTTGTAAATCCTCTTTTTCTTTTATTTGCAGAGAGACGTCTTCCACACTTAATCCATATTCCTTCATCAACTCCCCATCTACCTGTTTTTTCATCTGGACAGCCATTTGTTCTAAAATATATGCACGTTGTGAGGCTTGTATTTCTTTTTTCTTCATTTCCATTTCATTTTTTATCATCTCTTGTTCATTCCCCTTTTCCGATAGACTGGATATGGCAGACGCGACGAGACGGTCAGGATGGATGGACAGCAGCTGTAAAATTGGCGATAGCATGAGCAACAGCAAAATGAGTCCCACTGCCATTTTTACATACTTCTGCATGTTACTAGAGGGAAGCAGAAAATCAATGATGGTCGCAAATAAAATAAAAATAAGAATATTGGTGATCCATTCCGTCACAAATTGCATAGTTTTCCCCCTATCGAACCATCATCGTAATATTTCCGGCCGTAATAATAATGGTCAAACTAAGGAAAAACATCAGCGAGACGATAGCCAGCGCAGCAAGTACATAGGCAATGCTTTTGCTCATGATACTGAGGCAAGAAATGACTGGCCCTCCCCCTAAAGGCTGCATGATTGCTGCGGAAATTTTGTACACCAACGAAATGGAAAAAATTTTCAGCGCTGGGAACACGGCGATGATCAATAAAATGGCAACGCCGACTATACCGACCGTATTTTTCAATAACATCGAGGCGGTCACGACGGTATCCGCCGCATCGGTAAACATTTTGCCAACAACAGGAATGAAGTTTCCCGTCACAAATTTCGCCGTCCGCAGCGCAATTCCATCAGCAATCGCCGATGTCGTTCCTTTTACCGACATGACTCCAAGAAAAACCGTCAAAATGACTCCCAGTATCCCGACGCCAATTTTCGTCAGCAGCTCCGCTAGCTGTGTGACTTTATAATGATCAGTCAGCGTGCTGACAATGCTTAAAAGCGCGGCCAAAAACAACAACGGCAACGTTACATATTCAACAATCGTTCCCGTCGTATTCATCAGAAATAAAATAATCGGATGAAAAAACGCTGCCGATACCACTCCTCCGGAAGACGCCAGCAGCGCCAGCAGCAAAGGAAGCATCGCGATCATAAAATGGCTCATCGTCCTTACAGCGTCAAGCGCATAGTCCATTGCGAGGCGAAAACTGTTTAACGCAATAATCAGCAGCACCATATAAACAACGGCATAGGCGACTTTGCTGACGGTTTGTTGCGCAAACGCGTTTTGCAATGACTGCAGCACCATGCTAAACACCGTTAATAAAATTAACGTTCCTAGCAATTTTCCGTTTACTTGCAATTCGTAAAAAAGAAATTTCACCAACGCGACCAGCCATTCTTTTAATGACAATTCTTTTTCGCCGCTTAAAAAATCCGTAAGCGATCCTTTTTGACTTTCCGGCAAAAAACCGCCGTATTTCGTGACAATATCTTCCCAAAATTGACGAATTTCGCTGACATCGAGCTGTTCGATTTGCTTTTGCACCAATTGCTCATTAGAAGAGGAAGCTTGTACAACAAACGGGGATAAAAAGAAGAAAAAGAAACTTGCCGCCGTTATGATTTTTCGAATCAATTCATCACCCCCTATTCTCCTGTCATGACGCAGGAATCAAGCTGATGACCGCTTCAATGATCGCTGTTAAAATCGGGATCGCCAGCGCCAAAATAATAATTTTTCCCCCCAATTCAATTTTCGAGGCAATCGCTCCTTGACCGGCGTCTTTGGAAATTTGCGCGGCAAATTCCGCAATATAGGCAATGCCAATAATTTTCAAAATCGTTTCCAAATAAACCATGTTAATTTTGGTGCTAGCTGCCATTTTTTGCAGCATATTTAAAATCGCGCTGATTTTGTCGACGAGAAACAGGAAAATAACACAGCCGACAAATACCGTTAGCAAAAAGGCAACGCTCGATTTATGTTCTTTCAACAGCACGACTAAAAACGTGGCAATCAAACCAAGACCGACAATTTGTAAAATTTCAATCGCCCATCCCTCCTAACCGCGGAACAAAAATACGTCTTTAATTTTTTGAAACAAGTCGCTGACAATCGAGGCGACCATAAACAAAATGTAAATAAAGCCAAGCAGCGTAACCCATTGCGCATACTCCTTTTTCCCCATTTGATCGAGCACCGTATGCAAAAAAGCCACTACGATTCCGATGCCAGCGATTTTAAAAATAATATCCACATCAATGCCCATTTTGTTCTGCCTCCTGTTCAAATCAGTAAAATCACGAGTAGCAATCCTGTAAGAACCCCTAAGCTTTTCGCCATTTTTTCATAGCGCGCCTGCCTTTCGAGCGCATCGGCCTCTTCCCGCTCTAAATGAACGAGCGCCAGCGCGATTTGTTTCTGCTGTGTCAGGCGGTCGTACTGTCCGAGCGTTTCCCCAAATTGCCTCATAATCTCTAATTCCCCTTGTTTGAGCGCCGTCGAACTCCATACCGTTTGCAAACTTTCTTCCCACGCTTGCTGAACGCTCGTTTCTTCCTTTTGCAGCTTGGCAGCGAATTGCTCGAACAGTTTGGAAAGCGGCAGCGATATTTGCTTGCTGATATGCAGCGCGGCTTCAGATAGCGGAGTGTGCGCATACATAATTTCTGCTTCTAGCACCTTGAGTGCCGCTTTCAACTGGCGCAACTGCCTCGGACGCTCCTTGAGCATTCGCGCCGCTTCAAATCCAAACCACGTTGTCGTAAGGAGAATCAACATTGCGCCGATCAGCTTCATCTGCTTTTCACCGTCCGCTCATACAGCGCCGTTCCATGCGCATCCGTAATGCGTCTTACCGTGCCCGGCCCGAATTCGTTCGTCAGTTCAACAAATCGCTCAAATACCCCTTGTTCGATAATGGGGCGCAATGTCGGACGCTGCAGCACATCTTTCCAATTCCTTCCGTGAACCGTCGTCCATATGCATACCCCAGCGTTCACCGCTTCTAAAATCGCTTCGCTATCTTCGGCGCGGCCAATTTCATCAACGATCAGTACATCCGGGCTCATCGAGCGGATCATCATCATCATTCCTTCTGCTTTCGGGCATGCGTCAAGCACATCGACACGGTTGCCTAATTCAAATTGCGGGATGCCTTTTACACACCCGGCAATTTCGGAACGTTCATCAACAATTCCTACTTTTTGCGATGGAATATGTTTTGCCCGAACCCCGGTGCTGATCATCCGTGCCGCGTCGCGCAGCAGCGTCGTTTTCCCTGTCTGCGGCGAACCGATGATCATTGTATTATGCCAACGGCCGTCATATACATACGGCACGAGCGGTTCAGCGATGCCGATCTTCTGTTTCGCAATGCGGATATTGAAAGAGGTCACATGACGAATCGCTTTCACGCTTCCGCCCTCGGTTACGACTTTCCCTGCTAGTCCAACACGATGGCCTCCCTGTACGGTAATAAACCCGCGTTTCAGTTCTTCTTCTATTGCATAAATCGAATATTGGCTCAATTTATTAAGCAAATGCATTCCATCTTCGTAAGTCACTTCATATGGGAGAAATTGAGCCTTTCCTTTCACAATAATTTCTAATGGCCGAAGAACCCTTATGCGAATTTCTTCCACCTGTTCATGCCATGAAGGAGGCTGTTGCTGCAGTATGGCGGCAATCGTTTTTGGAAGCATATCCCATATCGCTTGCATTTCATTCCCCTCCCTGTTGGACTAGTTCATATGTATGGGACGGAAAAAGAATTTATGACTTACTTATAAATACCGATGAGAATAAGAATGACCCCTAAAGCGATCAAACCTAATTTCGCGAAAGAAAGCTCGTCCGCTAAAGAAAACAGGCCGATCGCCATCGTGACAATAAAAATAGTCGGTCCAATCACAGCAAGGATCGCATTGACAACCAATGCCTTTTTGACATCATTGAACAGCAGCATGGCAAGAGCAGCGATCATCTCCATCACCGCCGACAGTAACCGCATTCCTGCCATTGACAAAACGGCTGGTTCGATGCTTGATAGCCAACGTTTCATGTACTCCTCCTAAAAAATGAGATGGTTAGTACAAACGTATGCCGGAACAGGCAATTTCAGAAGGGATTTTTTTCTTTTGCGGCAATGAGTCCTTAAGGTATGGACATGTTTGTGGAAATAGTTTCATAATGGAAATAGAGGAAGGTTGTAAATAATTTCTAAAAACAAAAAGGGGGGAAATCATGAGGAAACTTTCTACGTTCGGAAAAATCACATTTTACGCCGGATGTATGTTTGCTATATTGGGGTGCGTTGGGGTGTTCGGTCTGTTCGATGATTCACCTCTTGTACCGAATCAATCTTTGGCGATAGGTGGTTATGTACCACTTGGAATATCGTTAATGTTGTCATCGTTTTTTTATAAAAAGCGCGACTGTTAGCGAATAGGACGTCAAGGCTTCCAAAAACCCCCTTTAACAAAAAGCTCCTTGCCAAAAACGCAAGGAGCATAAAGGTTAGGCACGGGACACGTATGTGCCGTCTGACGTATTGATAATGAGCGTATCGCCTTCGTTGACAAAGAACGGAACTTGTACGACAAGACCAGTTTCCAGCTTCGCTGGCTTCGATCCGCCAGAAGCGGTATCGCCTTTAATGCCTGGTTCTGTTTCTACTACTTTTAATTCGACAGTGTTTGGAAGTTCTACCCCAATCGTTTCGCCTTGGTACATCATGATATAAACTTCCATGTTTTCTTTTAAAAATTTCAATTCATGTTCGATTTGTTTCGCTGGAAGTTCGATTTGCTCATATGTTTCCATATCCATAAATACGTGCTGATCGCCGTTGGCATATAAATACTGCATTTTGCGCGTATCGATTTGGGCGCGGTTTACTTTTTCGCCGGCGCGGAACGTTTTTTCTTGAATCGCACCCGTGCGAAGGTTGCGAAGCTTCGAGCGGACGAACGCTGCCCCTTTTCCTGGTTTGACGTGCTGGAATTCGATGACGCGCCAAATATCGCCATCTACTTCAATCGTTAATCCTGTGCGAAAATCGTTCACTGAAATCATCCGTTAAAATCCTCCCACACGATAAATTTATAAAATGATCAGTTCTTTTGGCGAATGAGTGAGCGATTCATTGCCGTTTTCCGTGACAACCGTATCATCTTCAATGCGCACGCCGCCAAGTCCTGGGATATAAATCCCCGGCTCCACGGTAACTACCATGCCAGGCGCCAGCACGACATCGGAACGAACGGATAACGCCGGTCCCTCGTGAATCTCAAGGCCAATTCCATGGCCGGTGGAATGGCCGAAATATTCACCATAGCCTTTTTCGCTAATGTAATCGCGCGTCAGCGCATCGGCTTCTTTTCCGGTTATTCCCGGCTTAATGCCGCTCATGCCGCGCAACTGCGCTTGAAGCACAATGTCATAAATCGTTTTTAACTCGTCGCTAATGGCACCGACAGCAATCGTTCTTGTAATGTCGGAACAATATCCTTTGTAATAGGCGCCGAAATCAAGGGTAACGAGTTCGCCTTTTTCGATGACTTTCTCAGTCGCCACTCCGTGCGGCAATGCAGAGCGGTGGCCAGATGCGACAATGATATCAAACGAAGAGGAAGTCGCACCTTGTTTGCGCATAAAAAATTCCAGCTCATTCGCCACGTCAATTTCTTTTACACCCGGACGAATAAAGGAAAGAATGTGTTCAAATGCCGCATCGGCAATTTCCGCTGCTTCCTTTAATATCTTAATCTCTGATTCCGACTTAATCAAGCGCAACTTTTCAATAACATACGAAGTTGGGACGAGTTCCGCCTTTACAGCGCTTTCATACGCCTTAAACGTCGCAAACGAAACATCTTCCTGCTCGAAGCCGAGCTTTTGAATGCCAAGGCGGGCGATTTGATTTGCAGCCTCCTCGACAATCGGTCCGGTATGTTGGACAATTTCAAAGCCTTGCACTTGTTTGGATGCCTGCTCAACATAGCGGAAATCGGTAATAAACACCGCTTTATCCCTGCTAATGACCGCGACGCCGGCCGTTCCTGTAAAACCGGTAATATAGCGGCGGTTGTACGGATTGGTGACAAGCAGGCCATCAATATCATGTTCGTCAAACAACGCACGTAATTTTTCAAGTTTTTCCATTCTTCAATCTCCTCTTCCCTGTATTTCTAAACCTCCGCACGACTTAAGCCGGCGGGTTCTGACGTACTAAATTTCCTACACCTGCGTGCAGGCACTCCCTCTTGTTCCGCGAAATTTTCATGGACAAATACCTCACTGGCGTTTAGCGCCCTGTCGGCTCGGTTCAAAACCGTTTTCCACTTCATCTCAAGACTTAAGTCACGGGATACTTTTGTAATAATGCTAAAATGGCTAGCCGATAGCCCATTAATCCAAAACCGACAATTTGTCCGGCGACAACCGGAGCAATCACAGACTGATGGCGAAACTGCTCGCGCGCATGAATATTGGAAATATGTACTTCCACCACCGGGACGCTGACACTGGCGATCGCGTCGCGAATCGCATAACTATAGTGCGTAAGCGCGCCCGCATTTAAAATGATGCCATCGTATTTTCCTTCCGCCTCCTGAATACGGTCGATAATCGCGCCTTCGTGATTGCTTTGAAAACAAGTCAGTTCGGCCCCATGCTCGCTTGCAAACGATATCAGCTCTTGCTCTAGCTCATGAAGCGTTGTGCTTCCGTAAATATGCGGCTCCCGCTTGCCAAGAAGATTCAAGTTCGGACCGTTAATGAGAAGAAGATGAGCCATATTCTTAACTCCTTTAATCTAGCGAAAGAAATATTGAAACATTCTTTATTTTACCATAAAGCCAACGCTTCTTACTACTCTGTTGTTGATTGTGTTTGCCGATTCATTTCCTGTGTTGCAAATGAAATGGAGTATCCAATGAAAACACCATATAAAATGTACAGGCACAACGTTGTAATAATTGTATTTCGCTGCAAATGGGAAACTGTTTCTAAATTAGGGAAGAGAGGATTCAATACGTAAAATACGATCAGCCACCAGGCAACGCCATACAGTACGCCCGCCCACATTCCTTTTATTCGCCTTAATGCAGCATAATAAATGAGGGCGACTAATATGGATAATAATCCAATGAGCAAAATAGCGATATAATTGCCAATCTTTCCATGTTTCCAATCACCGGCCACCCATGGGATCAAAATCATATTCGGGCTTATTTCGCTGAAATGGAAGAAATACGCTAAATATCCAATCAAGCTCCAAAACACGCCGCCAACAAATCCAGTAATAACTGTTTTCAGCAAAAGAGACATCGGCCGTTCTTTCTGATTTTGTTCGAGCTGCTCTGGATTTTCCGCCATTTTATTTTACACCCCCTTGTACGTAGTATGACCGGTTATTCGCGAAGTCATGAATAGAAGGGCAAAAATTGCAACGTCTGAAGGTGTAAACGCTGAAATTTTTGGAAATTATAATATTAACATCAACCTAGAGGTTTCTAGACGTTTTTTGTAGAATAAAATAATAAAGATAAAAAAAATAGGTTGGTGTCAACAATGGAAAAAGTCGCAAAACCAATGTACGGCGGCCAGGCGGTGATCGAAGGGGTCATGTTTGCCGGAAAAACATATTCTGTCACTGCCATTCGCCGCAAAGATCACACCATTGAATACTTTCGTTTGCCGCGCCAGGCTAATCCGACGCTCGCGTTTCTTAAAAAAATTCCGTTTGTTCGCGGCATCGTCGCGATTATTGAAGCGAGCGCAAACGGGGCAAAACATTTGCAGTTTGCTAGTGAACGCTACGATCTCGACCCAGGTGAAGAGGAAGCATTACAAACAGCGAAAGCGGATTCGTCCAAACTTTCTCTCGTCCTTGGTGTAGCAGTCGTCGGCGTGTTGTCCTTTCTATTTGCCAAAACGATTTTTACGCTCGTTCCCGTCTTTTTAGCAGCATGCTTTAAGCCGCTGTTTCCGGGGAAAATGGCACAAATTTTGCTCGAGGGAGCATTTAAGTTCGTTTTGCTTCTCGCGTACATTTACTTTATTTCGATGACGCCGCTTATAAAACGCGTTTTCCAATATCATGGCGCAGAGCATAAAGTCATCAACGCCTATGAAGCGGAGTTGCCGCTTACGGTAGAAAATGTTCAGCGTTCATCCCGGCTTCACTACCGCTGCGGCAGCAGCTTTATTCTATTCACCGTCATCGTCGGCATCTTTGTCTATATGTTTGTGCCGACAGATCCGCTTTGGCTAAGAGTCGTCAACCGGCTCGCTCTCATTCCGGTCGTGCTTGGCGTTTCATTTGAGGTGTTGCAGTTTACAAATAAATTGAGGGATATCCCCGTTTTACGCTGGTTCGGCTATCCGGGGTTATGGCTGCAGCTTTTGACAACGAAAGAGCCGACCGATGACCAAGTGGAAGTGGCGATCGCTTCCTTCCAAGAGCTGCTCCGTTTAGAAGAAAACATCAAAATGGAAACAAAAGCTGTCCAGTAACATGTAAGGGGGTGGACTCATTGCGGCGCGGTACCATTCATCCGCTTGTCGGGATTACCCTTTTTCTTGGAGTGCTCGGCATCCTATACACGCTTTTCGCACATCCAACTGCCCTGTTTCGCAAAATCTTGTTCGTAATGCTTGTCATCGCGGTAATATACGTTTTCTATCACTTTATCTATAAACGCCGTACAAACAAAGACCATCTTGCCTATTTAAAAGCGGTGCGTCAATCGAAAAAACTCCATCCCCAAGCGGTGCGAAAACAAAAAACAAACAATGCGCATTTAAAGATGAAACGACCGCTGAGAAAACGAACGACAACGACCCATTTAACGGTCATCGACGGAAAAAAAGGCAAAAAAAAGAATCGAGCGTCTTTTTAGCTTGATTCTTTTTTTCTGTGTCCTCTGTGGCATACCTGCTTCTTGTTTCAATATGTCCATTTTTTTAAAAATTGTTCCGTTCTTTCTCTTCCATATCGAATTAAGCGGTCTCTCGTTTCAGGGGTGATGGAAAATTCCGTGGATAAAACATTTTTAACAGGAAGAAACACAATATTTTTTTCATGGCGCCGCGAGATATAACGGGCGTCATGAGCTTCTTTCATGGCGACAAACAGCGCTTCATATAAATCAATCGCATTGTTAATTTTTCGTTTCGGCCTTTCCACCAGATTCGCGCTTAACTGTATGCCAAGAACAGGTCGTTTTTTTACTTTCTTTTCCTCATCGAATAAAAAAAGCGGAAAATTGCTGAGCACGCCTCCGTCGACGATAACACATTTTCCTTCCTTCGTCTGCAATTTGACCGGTTCGAAAAAATATGGAATGCTAATGCTCATCCGCACCGCCTTTGCGACAGGAAACGATGCCGGATCCATCCCGTATTGCGGCAAATCATCCGGCAAAATCAGCATTCGTCCATTTGTTACATCCGATGCAACAATATATAAACTTTCTTTTGGCAAATCGGCAAATGTTTTTATGCCCCGTGCCGCCAATATCTCTTCTAGCCATTGTTGCAACGCTTCACCTTTATACAATCCCATTCGCCAATAAATTCGCACCCATTTCCATACGGAAAATGGCAACAGATATTTCCGCTCATCCAGAAAACACTGCAGTTCCAATCCATCCAGCAACTCAATCATTTCCTTGCTTGTGTAACCCGCGGCGATCAACGCGGCAATGAGCGCCCCCGCACTCGTCCCAGCAAGCCGTTTCCAGCGCAATCCTTTTGCTTCAATCGCTTCGTAAGCGCCAAGGAACGCAAATCCTTTTATTCCACCTCCGGAAAACACGATGTCAATGTCCAATGCTGTCTCCCCCTTACTTGCCATTTGTATATATGTAAGAGAGAGAACCTCAATTTAGTACAGCAATAAAAAAAGAGTAAGATTTCCCCTTACTCTTCTGCTTGCTCATTTCGTTTTTGAATGTTTCGAAGCGCCTCAATGCGGTTGGGATCCTCCTGAAAATATTGCACTAAATCGCCGATGCGGTCGATCGCGTTCCAGCTTAAATGGTGTTCAATTCCCTCGACGTCGCGATAAATATTTTCCTCATCCACGCCGATAATGCGCATAAACTGCTCGAGCAGTTCGTGGCGATATACAAGCCGCTTGCCGATTTTCTTTCCTTTCGACGTCAACACTAAACCGCGGTATTTTTCATATACTAAATATTCATCCTTGTCCAATTTTTGCACCATTTTTGTCACCGAGGAGGGATGTACGGACAATGCCTCCGCGATATCAGATACGCGGGCATATCCTTTTTCTTCAATTAAAATATATATTTGTTCAATATAATCTTCCATGCTTGGTGTCGGCAATTTCTGTCCCCTCCCGTAAACCATTGTAAGAAAAAAATAGCAATCAGTATTATTATATCATGAAGGCTTAAAATGACAAGGAAGATTGCACCGTTGCTTCCCAGAAAAAATTCGGCGATATAGCAGCACATCGTCATTTATTAAAATTTGTCATAAAGTTTTTCATTACGAACAGAATGTAATCCATTCATTTTTTGCTATTTGAGCCTGCACCATTAAATCAGCGCTTTGATTCCCGTTAAAAAAATCCCGATAATAAAACCGCAAATCGCTCCATTCACCCGAATCCACTGCAAGTCTTTTCCGATTTTATTTTCCATCGTATGAATAAGCGTTTCATCATCTAGCTTATCTAGATTCTCCTGTACAAGCTTGCCTATTTTTGAATGATTCTCTTCAACAAAATTATCAATTTCCTTTTTTATCCAATTATCAATGATATTGATTGTTGCTGGATCTTCCTTTAGTTTGTTCAGTAAGCGTGTTAAAAAGGGAAGAAGATACGTATCCATAAACTTGCTGCTTTGAACAAAGGCCAATGCTTTCTGCTGAGTTTTCTGCAACATTTCGGTTATTTTTTCAGCAGGTTCCCAATCAGCAATAAGATGGTTCTTCCAATTTTCGATTTCTTCCAACAGCTCCTTATTGTTTTTTATGTTTTGCAATTCCGTACGAACATGTAAAAGCAAAGCCTTCCTGTTCGTATCATCGGTCTGGCGCAAACTGCTTACAACACTAAGAAGAAGGGTTTGCAGTATGCTGCCGAGTTTTTCTTCATTCAATAGATTCTGAAAAGACTTTAGCGCAAACTGCAGAAAACCGTCTAACTTTATATTGTCAAGCGCCCATATTGCTAGTTTGCCGAGTTGATTCTTCGTGTTACTTTTCCTTATCCATTCCTCTGCCTTGCCAAGCAGATAATCTAACGCCTTCTCATCATATTCACGAATGAGTACTTGATTGATGGCAGACTGAAGGACAGTGCTCATTTCAATGGAATGAAAAGCAGACTTTATTTCTTTTTCAACAAAAGGAGTAATTTTTTCAAGATTGATATGACTGATCATTTGTGCGACGAGTGACACAGCGCCCTTTTTAACTGAATCTGAATGAAGCTCTCTCTCAAGAACAGGCAGTATTTTCTCTGTAAAATTGATTTGTTTGATTTTATTTCTAATACTTTCTTTTGAAAGCCAGTCATTTTCAAGTGTAGAGACGAGAGCTTTTGTCATTCTTTCCCGGTTTTTAGGCAAAAGAGCCGTATGGGGGATGGGCAGTCCCAATGGATGCCGGAATAAGGCAGTAACGGCGAACCAGTCGGCTAATCCACCCACAAGCCCCGCCTCAAAGCCTCCTTGCAGTAAGCCACCTAGAAACGATCCTTGCAAAGGAATAGTTGCGACAAAGCCAGTTCCCATAACCGCAAGCGAAAAACTAGCTAAGCGCTTTGATTTCTTTGGTTGCTTTGACTTTTTCGATATCATGCTTCCCTCATCCTTTATGATATAAATTACTATAACCAAATGATTGTGAGATGATGCATAACCCAGCTTTTCCCGAATCGAACTTCTTGACGGTACCAAATATTGTTACAGATATGATATTGCCTTACAACAATATAGCAAATCTTTGTTCATATTTCATTCACATAGACTGGAAAATGACGCTGTTCTGCCTTTCCAATGAACCTCTCCCACCTACACTCTGTTTAGAGGTGGGAGGCTTCTCGGTAAATATGTTAAATTAGTTGTGATCAAGCTCCCAGCGAAACCAACGGGCGTGTCCATCTGTTTCTGCGACAATTTCGTTATGTTCGATGCCATCGATAAAGTAGTCAAGATGAAGCTTTGCGTCCCACATATTGTTATATAGATGGAAAATATCCCTTGTTTGTCCAATCTCCCGGATTTGTTTGATGAGAAGCTGTTTTGCTTCATCAGGGATTTGGTTCGCCACATGGGTGTGAAACACGCAAATAATAGTATCTTCTGGAATTGTAGCTACCATGTTAGGTAAGAGCGATATTCCATCTCCTTCTACAAAGCGGACAGGTGTTTGCTGCAGGCAGCGGGCGGCTTTTTGAAACAATTCGCGCCGCTCTTTATGCTCCGGCCAAATAAGCGCTTGCATCCATAATCGGTCTTCTTCGTTTTGCAAGTCATTCACATGCAAATCAATCCCTATACGCTCCGCAACCGGAGGACTTTTCGGCAGCAAAAATGGCAAACGCTCTCCGCGAATTTCGGAGGTAATCAAAACATTGGAATGCGGGTTTCCGTATGTCACGGGCAAACCGTAATCGTATCGGTACTTGTCCCACGCCAGCTGCAAACCGGCGCTTGTGCCAATTTCAATAAGCGATAGAGGCTTTTTGACCATATCATAAATAAAACAAAAACTCGGATACAAATACGCACAACGCCGAACTTCATTCGTCTGCACGAGTTTACTTGTCAGCATCGCTGTTATGTCTTCTTGATAGCGGATACAGAAATCGCGGAAATAAGGGAAAGCGTGCTGCGGGTTTCGTGGCCGGTCGACTATACTTCCATAAAATTCACGCAGCTCATGCATATATCCTTTGAGCAATAAATAATGAACCGCTCCAAATAACAAGTTCGGAATCGGCTGGCCGCTTCGAGCGGCTGAAGCAAGTCGCAACAGTTCCTCATCTTCGGCAACGTTTAATGACAGCTGTTCGTACAGTTCACTAGACCCACAGCATTCACGAATGGCAAAACGGCGAAACCGCTCAGAAATAATCTCTAGCGACATCTTTATCTTCTCCTCTCATTTTCTATCCCTCCAGCAATTGAATATGGATGGCTAACGCCCCCCATTGCCGCTCTTGTTCTTTCGTATAAATGGCATATGTGGCCTCGAGCATTTCCTCCATCGTCCATCCTTCACAGTCAAAAAAAGAAAACGGAATATCACGATACATATCGGCAAACGTTTCATACGGCTGCAATGCCATCACTTTTACTTTTACAGTTTCCTTTTCATCAGGCACTTTCACAAATTCGATGATATCCCCGACGTGAATGCCGCGGCGTTTTTCGTCATATAACCGCACTTCCACCGTTTTCTTTCCGGATTGGATGGAACGGAAAGGTCTCTCATACAATCCCATTTGATGAATCATTCATTTCTCCTCCGCCTCTTTTAAAAAACTTCTTTTCTCCCCCATTATCCATCATGACATTCCATTCCGGCAATGGTACAATGGAGTCAATAGAAAGGAGGGACACAAAATGGCGCAAGAATTAATCGAATTGTTTCGTTCCGTTTTAAAAGAAGAGCTGCAGCCGATTCATGAGCGGCTTGGCCGTCTCGAAGAGGGACAACAGCGGCTCGAAGAAAATCAACTTCGCTTGGAAGAACGACAGCAGCGGTTGGAAGAGCGGCAGCAACGATTAGAAGAACGACAACAACGATTGGAAGAGCGACAACAACGGTTGGAAGAGCGGCAACAACGATTGGAAGAACGACAACAACGATTGGAAGAGCAACAGCAGCGGTTAGAAGAGCGGCAACAACGTTGGGAAGAAAAACTAGACAATTTCATTATTGAAACAAGAAGTCATTTCAAAAAAATCGAAGAAGAATTGGCCGAGCACCGCCGGATGTTTGAGCTGCTTTCCAATGACTGGAGAAACGCGAAAATCGACATCGACTATTTAAGCGCAAAAACCGGAAAACATGACGCGGAAATTCATCAAATAAAGAAACGGCTCGAATTGCAGCAGCTATAAACAACCTCCCCACAAACGAAAAAAAGCGCGTGCTGTCGGAGTGACCCGCTTACACGCACCTTCGTTGGAAAAGGCCATTTATCATCGCTTGCGAATTTGAAAATTGTCCTCTAACAGCACCCAATTTTCCGGATAAGGATAACCAAGCACCCAATAGCTAACTCCTCTTAGCTGATATTCTTTCACCAACTCAAATTTTGCCTGGGCACTGCGGGCATCCTCAAACCAAACTTCATGCGTCCGCCCCTGGCTGTCGACATAGCGGTAAAACGGCGATGCGGCGATTGGATCGTATTGAATCGTTGCTCCATAACGAATGGCGCGTTCTACTGCTTCCTGCGGACTGAACGTTTCCGCCTCTTGCCCTTGTACGTGTGGAAGCACCCAGTCGCGTGCGTAAACTTGAAATCCCATAAAAATTTTATTTCTTGGTATCACGCTGACCGCGTAATTGAGCACCCTTCTAATTTGATGAACCGGGGAAATCGCCTGCGGCGGGCCAAGCCGGTATCCCCATTCATACGTCATCAGCACGACAAAGTCGACAATTCTCCCATGGGCTGGGTAGTCATGCGCCTCGTATAATAATCCCTTTTGCTCCCCGCTTGTTTTTGGAGCGAGAGAAGTCGAAACAAAGTATCCTTCGCGATGAAGCCGCTCCACAGCGCGCTGCAAAAACTGATTATATCGCTCGCGATCAGACGGATAGACGTTTTCAAAATCAATGTTCAACCCGCGATATCCTTTTTCCCGCATCGTACGGACAACATTGTCAAGCAGCCGGTTTTGTAATTGTGTATCGGAAAGGATCGTCCGCGCCAATCTGGATCCCGGATCTTTATACGTAAAATTGGTGATCGCCATCATTGGAACGACCCTTTCTGCCGTTGCTGCCTGAATGATGGCTGCATCATTGAACGGATTGAGCCCGCCATCTGCTCTGATTGTATACGCAAACGGAGATGCGTACGTTAAATGGCGGCCTACTTCCCGGACTTCCTGCGCTCCTTTTTCTCCTGGATCAATCGTAAACGCATTCGCTTCAATGATCTGCTTAGAATGAGGAATCGTTAATACCATGCCGGGGGAAATTACGTTTGGATCGGCAATCCGATTGACTCGCAGGATCTCTTGCACGGTCGTCCCATACCGCGTGGCGATTTGTGCCAACGTTTCTCCCCGCTGCACCGTGTGTGTTCTTGGTGGAATAAGAAGAACCGTTCCTGGGTAAAGAACCGAAGGGTTGCTGATTCGGTTGGCCCGAACAATCGCATCCAGCGAAACGCCGTATCGTCTGGCGATCATCCATAATGCTTCTCCCGGACGAACGGTATGATAGCGATACGGAACCGGAATGACGAGCGCCTGCCCGACCGCGAGGCGGTTGGCATCTTTCAGCTCATTGGCCGCGACGATTCGCTCGAGCGGCACCCCGTAGCGTTGGGCAATCGCCCAAAGGTTTTCCCCCCGCTGCACAACATGGATCAGCATTGTTATCCCCCTTAGTCAGTAATTACGCCTCATACTACTATATTTTCTTTTCCATGCTTTTATGAATGAAAAAAGCTGGCCTCATGGTTGAAGCCAGCTTTCTCTGCTTATTTTTGCTTACAGCCCGCATTTTAGCTGTGCGCCGCAGCTCGTGCATGTGTTGCAGCCGCCGATTTCTTCGACCGTACCTTCACGGCAAACGGGACAAATGTTGCCGACTTCGGAGCCGATCGTTACATCGGTTGCCCGCAAATCTTGAATCGTATCGACGAGGACAACGGCGCGCTTTGTTTCTTTGTCCTCTTTTTCTTCCGGGAGCAGTTCGAGCTGCTCTTCGATTGTGTTTTCTTCCGCTTTCAGCGTCAATACTTGCGCGTCGCGGCTTCCGTCCACATACACGGTGCCGCCTTTTGCGCCCCCGCGCCATAAACGTTCGTACACCTTTTGCACTTGCTCAACGGTATATCCTCTCGGCGCGTTCACCGTTTTCGACAGACTCGAATCGACCCAGCGCTGAATGATGCATTGCACATCGGCATGCGCTTCCGGCGATAAATCCATCGCCGTGACAAACCAGTGCGGCAAGTTGTTCGGATCTGCTTCCGGATGCTTGTCTAAATATTCTTGAACGATATCGGCCTTCACCTCAATAAACTTGCCGAGACGACCGCTGCGGTAGTAAGAGAAGGAAAAATATGGTTCAAGTCCTGTGGAAACCCCGACCATTGTCCCAGTGGATCCCGTCGGAGCCACGGTCAGCAAATGCGAATTGCGAATGCCGTATTTTAAAATGTCTTGGCGAATATCTTCCGGCATCCGTTTCATATAGCCGGTGTTAATAAACGCTTCTCGCAGTTTTTGCGTTTCTTCTTCCGTTTCCCCGACAAGGAACGGAAAGCTGCCTTTTTCTTTCGCCAGTTCAATGGAAGCGCGGTATGCGGTTGTCGCAATCGTTTTAAACAATTCATCGACCAGCTTGTTTCCTTCTTCGGAACCGTATTCTTTCTCGCAGTAAATGAGCAAATCAGCCAATCCCATAACGCCAAGACCGATACGGCGCTCCCCGAGCGCTTGTTTTTTGTTTTCTTCTAGGAAATACGGCGTTGCGTCAATGACGTTGTCCTGCATTCTTACGCCGATTTCGACGGTACGTTTTAATTTTTCATAGTCGACGACTTTCTTTTCTTTATCGACCATATTCGCTAAGTTAATGGCGGCCAGGTTGCAGACGGAATATGGTGCGAGAGGTTGTTCACCACACGGGTTGGTCGCAACCACTTTTTGACCGTACGCTCGGGCGTTCGTCATGTCATTGGCGTTATCGATGAAGAAAATGCCTGGTTCCGCGGAGTACGTCGCACAAATATTAATCAGTTTCCAAAGCTCGCGGGCACGAATTTTGCGGTACACACGCACGCGGTATCCCATTTTCTCCCATTCACGCACATCGCCGACTTCGTGCCATTTTTCATTGTAAATCCGCATTTCTTCTTCTGAGTAAGTTTCGACATCCGGGAAGCGAAGTTCGTACTCTTCATCTTTTTCCACAGCTTCCATAAATTCTTTCGTCAGGCAGACGGAAATGTTGGCTCCTGTTAAAAAGTCTGGGTTGTGGACCGTGTATGTACCGCCTGTCCGCAATTTTTCCTCGGCCTCTTTAATAATCTCTTCACTGAAGCCGCCGTAGCCCGGTGCGTTTTTATAATTGACGATGGCTTGGTACATCGCGCGTTCCCGCTCGGTAAGCGGCGTGAATTTCAATTTGTCTTGTGCCGCTTTTTTAATGCCTTCGTCTTCCGTATTTTCAATCAAGTAGCGCAAAATGCGCGGGTTTTGCATTTTCGATACGATAAATTCGATAATGTCCGGGTGCCAGTCGGCCAACATGATCATTTGCGCGCCCCGGCGGGAGCCACCTTGTTCAACCAGGTGGGTCAATTTTGCAATATCATCAAGCCAAGAAACCGACCCGGACGATTTACCGTTCACCCCGCGCGCTAACGTGTTGCGCGGACGCAATGTCGAACCGTTCGTGCCGACGCCGCCGCCGCGGCTCATAATCTCCATCACTTGTTTGCGATGCTCGGAAATCCCTTCGCGCGAATCTTTCACAAACGGCATAACATAACAATTAAAATACGTCACCTCTTTGCCGGACCCTGCGCCATACAATACCCGTCCCGCTGGCACAAAGTTTAAGCTGACAAGTTCTTGATAAAACTTTTCAAACCACTCTTTCCGTTTTTCCTCCGTTTTTTCCACCGCCGCTAAACCTGTCGCATTGCGTTTGGCGATTTGTTCATAAAAGATTTCTAGCGGTTTGTCGATAATATCGAGCGAGCGGACGACGATTCCCGTCTCTGCTTCTTCTCCTTCGAGCACGTGCCGATATTCTTCCTCCACGAGCACTTTCGCTTTTTTCGCTGCCCAATCGATATCGACGATAAAGCCCAAGCCGCGGGCCGGGAATTTCGGATCTTCTTTAATCGTCAATACAACAAAATCGCCGACTCCCAACGTCAATTTTTCCGTATCTTTAAATGAGTAGCGGTCCAACATCACTAAACGAGAAACGCCTTTATGCGTAATTTTCATGTCCTCCGTAATCGGATGCACTTGCGGAAACAGGCGAATATCCTCGTTCAGCTTTTCGATATCAATTTTCATTTTTTCTGAAGACGCGACCGTCATTCTTCAATCTCTCCTCTTCTTTCTATTTCTTCATCACTTTTCTGCCTGCATGTCCTGTCTTTTTTACCTTACCATATTAACCATAAAAAAACAATATATAGTATGTTTTTCACTAAAAAACATACTATATATTGTGTTTAGGTCAAATATTTTTCATTTTGTCAAATAAAAAAAACAATAGAAAACGGCGGAAAAAGGAGAAAAACGGAAAAATCCCGCCGTTTTTGCCGATAAACGAATGATTTTCCATGTTGCCAATCAGCGTTTGAAATTCCATTCATCGCTTTCATATTTCGTACGCGCTAACTCATGAACATATTCGAGCTCTTCCGGCGATAATGTATACGGTTCCAGTACGATATCAAGCCCTTTTTCAAATCCTTTATAAAACGCTTCTTTCGCTTCTTCGATCGTAATCTTGCGGTCGGTCAGTTCGTTAATCGCCACCGCCTTGTTTTTAAAATTGCGTTGCAGACGCTCTTTTACCCGTTCGTTTGGATATTTAAACAAGCTGAAAAGCAAATCTTCATCCAAGTCAAGCAAAATCGAGCCGTGCTGCAAAATAACCCCTTTTTGCCGCGTCTGCGCGCTGCCGGCAATTTTGCGGCCTTCGACGACGAGCTCGTACCATGACGGCGCATCAAAACAGACGGCGGATCTTGGGCTTCTTAAATCCGCTTTTTCCTCTTCCGTTCTTGGCACGGCAAAATAGGCATTTAAGCCGAGAAAACGAAACCCTTCTAAAATTCCTTGCGAAATCACCCGATACGCCTCGG
Source organism: Parageobacillus sp. NEAU-HV-2 (assembly GCF_059115485.1). Taxonomy (NCBI): domain Bacteria; kingdom Bacillati; phylum Bacillota; class Bacilli; order Caryophanales; family Anoxybacillaceae; genus Parageobacillus; species Parageobacillus sp. NEAU-HV-2. The sequence goes on along the minus strand of NZ_JBXUJJ010000002.1, from coordinate 472,058 downwards.
TCACCGTTTTTGGCATATCCGGATGCTCTTCGGAAACAATCACACTATATGTCAGCTCTTTATCATGGAGAACGCCGCGCCCTCCTGTCGGCCGTCTCACAAACCCGAGGCCATGGCGTTTTACCGCTTCTAAATCAATCTCTTTTTCGACTTTTTGAAAGTAACCGATCGATAGCGTCGGCGGATTCCAGCCATAAAAGCGAATCGTCGGCGGAATTTTTCCTTCGCTATGCCAATCTAAAAGCGCTTCATCAAGCGCCATATTAAACGATGGGGTACAATAGCCCGAATCAATAAAGCGCCATACTTCTTTTGCCATCTTTCAACCCTTCTTTTTTTAAGTTCGCGTTTACTAGTTTAGCAAACAAAACGGAACATGGAAAGAAAAACGCTATATCGTGAAAAAAGTTCCCCTTTCCTTTCATAGAGTTGCTGTGAAAATGCTTTGCTTCCAAATAGCAACCTTTATATAATAGATGTTAGCGAATGTACAAAAAGGAGGACTGGCTTGTGAACGCACTATTGATCATTCTCGGCGCGATTATCGTTTATTCAGTCGTCACCTTCTTGATGCAGCGAAAAATGGTGAAAGCGTTGACGGAAGAAGAATTCCGCGCCGGTTACCGCAAAGCGCAATTAATTGACGTCCGTGAACCGGATGAGTTTGCAGCTGGACATATTTTAGGGGCGCGCAATATTCCTCTGACCCAACTGCGCATGCGCATGAAAGAGCTGCGGAAGGATCAGCCGATTTATTTATACTGCCAAAACGGGCTGCGCAGCGGCCGCGCCGCGCAAATGCTGTACCGCAAAGGCTACCGCGATTTGTACCATTTAAAAGGCGGTTTTAAAACGTGGACGGGCAAAATCAAGAAAAAAGCTTAATAATAGCTAGAAAGGATAGATAGCAGCTGCAAGCTTGCCATCTATCCTTTTCGTTTTTCTTCATCTATAATGCAAATAAACCATTCTCTTATGACAGGTCCGTCGTTTTTACTACATTTTTTGAGACAAATGCTCTTTTCACCCCATTTAACATCAGTTGTGCCGCAATAATCGTTAACGAAAAAAACACGATCGGTACAAGCGGAATCCAAGGATAGATGCTTATGAATGGATAGCTGTCACCAATGAGTCCTGACCATTCATAGGAAATCGTTTTCGGAGGATCCATCTGCATATAGTCGACATAAGTGCCACCAAAAAATAATTGCAGCACTCCTAGGTGGGCCAACACCATTAATACTTGGATGAATTGCTGAATAGACAGCAGCACCCAATTTTCCAAAACATGCGGAAGCACATGCACTTTGAAAATATGCCATTTGGAACCGCCTAATATTTTAGCCGCTTGAACAAACTCTTCTCTATACACTCTCCGTATATCATTGGCAATATAAAATGACAACGTTGGAAGAGCAAGAACCGTCAGAACAAATACTTCAAATACGGCCCGTTTCCAAAAAGGATGCGGAAACCCGTCGATCGGCATCCACAGCACATTGACTAAAATAAAGTACGCGATTAACGTTAATGGAACGACAGTAAAACTATCAAAGAAGTTTTCCAGTTTTGGGATCCATTTTTTGCAGTAAACGCCTAACGTCCCACCGATCATAATCGACAAAGCCATGCGCAACATCGTGATGAGTAAAGCGATTCCTATAGTAAATTTTGCACCTTGTATAATAATATAGAGCATGTCATATCCATTGCGATCAGTCCCTAATGGAAAACGAAGAGAAGGCGCAAAAGGAGGAGCGCCGATGACATTACCGTTTTTATCAAAAAGAATTGGTACTTGCCGAATGTTCCCATCATTGATCATGCTGTTTAATAAACTTAATAGGAGCAATATGCTGACAAAAAGGAACCCCAGCATAAATAACTTGTCCCGCATCAATATACGAATCAAGCTACTTCTCCCCTTTCCACATCTGTGGAAGAAACAAATAAAAGATTTTATAAAATAGAAAGACCGGGATATATAATAATAACACCCCGAGTGCAAACACTTCCGGAGTATGATATTCAATCAAAAAAGCAGTAATGCCACTCACGTTAAATACATACTCGATCATAATCAAGTTCGAAAGCATACACCAAATCATTGTTTTCGAATAATAAAGCAATCCTAGCGCTACGTTCCGCAGCACATGCTTATTCAGAATATAGAAAAAAGACAACCCTTTCGAAAAAGCATATTCTACATATGGTTTGCGAAGTTCATTTTCATATTGCTGCAAAAGCAGCTTTGCAAACAACGGAGAAATCGGAATACTCAGACAAATAACAGGCAAAAAAAGGCTTCTTTCCTCTCCGACAGAAGCAAGCTGAAAAATGAGCCAGCCGGTCTTTTTAAATATTGCGATCACGATTAACTGAAAGGTCACGATAATCAATAGATCGGGTAAGGACTCGAAAAAAGCTAATATCATTTGGATTCGCTCCATATTGCGCCGAAAGAAAAGCAGCGTGATATACGTTATCCCCCATGCTAATACTAGTGCTACCACGATTGCCAATCCACATAGTAGGAGCGACTCCCGATAATGAATAAGAATTTGCGGGAATACTTTTCTATTCATTCCATATTCGATACTTAGCGGATGAATAAGCTTCATGCTGATGTACCCTAACGTTTTTACATATTCCTTTATATTGATCGAAATATTATGAAATAAGTTGGGCAAACCGCTGACGATCACTACTCCTAAAATGGCAGCGAGGCATTCCAGTATCACTTTCGCAACGGATTGTATCGTTTTTGCCACTGACACTCCCCCTTATTCCTGACTGCTCATCTTCTTTCGTTACCAGAATGATACTCTATTGTACAAAATTATAAATTATTAAAAAAAAAAGCGATGCCCCGAAAAACTTTTAGGGCACCTGGTTTAGACTGCTATGAAATGACTTCTAACTCCGAAGGCATCACTACTTTTTCTAATACGGAAGCCACGGCACCGATCGCACAGCTTTTTTCGAATAACTGCGATGGAATAATGAACGGGCCGTTCCCATTTTTCACCAATATCCTTTTTTCGACTTCTTCCCGTGCCGGCTCCAGCACCCATTTGCCCGCCTTGCCAATCGTACTGCCGACGATAACGGCTTCCGGGTTATACGCATAAATGATATGTAAAATCCCAATTCCCAGGTAGCGGCCGACCTCCGCTAATATTTGCGCCATTTGCTTGTCGCCGCGTTCGGCTAATGCGCGCACTTTTTCTACGGAAAAGTCTTCTAGCATGGAATGATAGTTTTCTTGCTCGAGCCGGCGCTGAATATACTTTTCTGACGCGTACATCTCCCAGCATCCGTTATTGCCGCAGTTGCAGCGAACGCCGTGAACGTCAATGACATGATGGCCGATTTCGCCGGCAATGCCATCAATCCCGCGGTATAGCTGGTTGTGAATGATGACTCCGGCGCCGATCCCAATTCCGGCGCTGACATATACAAAACTCGCAAACTCTTTGCCGGCGCCAAACCATTTTTCGCCAAGCGCCGCCAGTTTTGCTTCGTTTTCAATAATAATCGGATAATTTGGCCATTGTTTTTGAAGAATGGAAGCAAGAGCAACATGATCCCAATGAAGGTTTGGTGCAAATATAACAAGTCCTTCCTCTGTATTCACAATCCCCGGCACGCCAATGCCGATGCCCATTATTCCATACGGAGTAGTTGGCGCATGGCGAATGGCTTCGTGAATCATCGCGATCATTTTTTCAATGATTGCTTCCTGCTTTTCATTGGCGCGGAAATGGCACATCTTTTCCCAAATGATCTCGGCGTTTAAGTTAGTTAACACAGCATAAATGTAGTTGACCCCTAACTCTATGCCAATCAATGAGCCAGCCGCTTCGTTAAAGCGGAGCATGAGCGGCCGGCGGCCACCGGTGGAAACGCCAATTCCGCTTTCACTGACAAAATGTTCGGAAATTAATTCATCGACTAACGCTGATACCGTCGCCTTGTTTAATCCGGTGATTTTGGCGATCTCCGCCCGCGAAATATTATTTTTTTCACGAATCAGCTTTAATACGATATGTTTATTGATTTTTTTGACGAGTCCTATATTTCCTGTTCGCACCATATACCGTCTTCCTTCTGCAAACTTTATTTATAGTATGCCGCGCAAATAGGCGGATGAGCCTCTGACCAATATACGTCGACATCTGCTGTATGATGACATATGCAAACGCACGCCACAATTCTTCGTCGTTTACTTTTTCCCATGATCCGCCGATCGTCTATGGCCAAAGCCGATTTCACTTGCTTACTCTCCAGTCTTCTATATTTCATCTTTTCTTCCTACTGTGGTATGCAAAATAAAAACGACTTACTGCTTCTGTTTAATAATGTTAGTTTATATACTAAACTAATATGGTTTTTATGTCAATAAAATATAGATGCATTCATCTTCTTTGCAGAGAAAGGAACTGTCTGTTTGAGATATGGACATTACTCCCATTAATCTAAAAGATACACTTCGTCTCCGACATGAATTTCTCCCGTCTTGATGACAGAAGCGTAAACGCCAAAATAATTATTTTTTCTAATTTTTCTGTCTATGATTAATATACAAAAACAAGCGATCCATTCCGAGCGGAATGAATCGCCTGTGACATTCGTTTTTATTGTTTTTGATAGCGCAAGATCGGCTTGCGCGCCGCTGTCGTTTCGTCGAGGCGTTTGACAACGGTCGTATGCGGCGCCTCTTGCACAATTTCCGGATTTTCCTCCGCTTCTTTGGCGATTTGAATCATCGCGTCGATAAACGCATCGAGCGTTTCTTTGGATTCCGTTTCCGTCGGCTCGATCATCATGCATTCCTCGACGATAAGCGGGAAATAAACCGTCGGCGGATGGAAACCGAAATCTAGCAAACGCTTCGCGATATCAAGCGTGCGGACGCCGAGTTTCTTTTGCCGTTTGCCGGACAACACGAATTCGTGCTTGCAATGGCGGTCATACGGCAAATCGTAATATTCGGCAAGGCGGCGCATCATGTAGTTGGCGTTTAACACCGCGTATTCGGTGACTGCTTTCAGCCCGTCCGGTCCCATCGAACGAATATACGTATAGGCGCGGACGTTGATGCCGAAGTTACCGTAAAACGGCTTCACACGGCCGATGGACTGCGGGCGGTCATAATCGAGATAATAGCCGTTTTTACCTTTTTCCACGACCGGCTTCGGCAAAAACGGAATAAGGTCAGCTTTGACCCCGACTGGGCCGGAGCCAGGACCACCGCCGCCGTGCGGGCCGGTAAACGTTTTATGCAAGTTGAGATGGACAACATCAAAGCCCATGTCCCCCGGTCTTGCTTTGCTTAACACCGCGTTTAAGTTCGCTCCGTCATAATACAGCTTTCCGCCGGCTTCGTGAACGATTTTCGCCATTTCTAAAATGTTTTCTTCAAACAGGCCGAGCGTGTTCGGATTTGTCAGCATCAATGCCGCTGTATCCGGACCGACGACGCGTTTTAAATCTTCCAAATCGACAAGCCCATTCTCCGTCGACTTGACCGTCACCGTGTCAAAGCCGGCGACCGTCGCCGAAGCCGGGTTCGTGCCATGGGCAGAGTCAGGAACAATTACTTTCGTCCGCTGGAAATCACCGTTTGCCTCATGATAGGCGCGAATCATCATCAGACCCGTCCATTCGCCATGCGCACCCGCGGCCGGCTGCAATGTCACGGCGTCCATGCCGGTAATTTCCTTTAAATGCTCCTGCAAATCGTACATTAATTCCAGCGCTCCTTGCACCGTTTCTACCGGCTGAAGCGGGTGGATATGGGCAAACCCAGACAAGCGGGCGACGTTTTCATTGATTTTCGGATTGTATTTCATCGTGCACGAACCGAGTGGGTAAAAACCGGAATCGACGCCATGGTTTCGTTTCGATAAAGCGGTGTAATGGCGCATAATATCGAGTTCTGATACTTCCGGAAGTTCCGGTTCTTGCGTGCGGATATAATCCGCAGGTACAACTTCATCGATATCGACAGCCGGAACGTCCAATTCCGGCAAGCTGTACCCGATGCGACCTGGTTTGCTGATTTCAAAAATAAGCGGCTGATCTTTATGCATGGCAATCCCCCAATTCTTTCACAAGCGTGTCGATTTCCTCTTTTGTCCGCAATTCCGTGACCGCGATAAGCATATGGTTCGCCAATTCTGGATAATCGCGGCCGAGGTCGTATCCGCCAATGATGCCTTTTTCCAAAAGATGCTTATTGACTTCTCCTGCCGGTTTGGACAAGCGGATGACAAATTCGTTAAAGAATGGACCGGTAAACGGCACGACAAAACCGCGTTTTACTAGTTCATTTTTCGCATATTGCGCTTTTTGAATATTCATCATCGCCATCTCTTTGACGCCTTTTTTGCCGAGCGCCGTCATCGCCACCGACGCGGCAAGCGCGTTTAGCGCCTGGTTCGAACAAATGTTGGACGTCGCTTTATCACGGCGAATGTGCTGCTCGCGCGCCTGCAGCGTCAATACGAACCCTCTCCGTCCTTCTTCATCGGTCGTCTGTCCGACAAGCCGGCCCGGAATTTTCCGCATCAGCGCCGCTTTGACGGCAAAATAACCGCAATGCGGTCCGCCAAATTGCATCGGAATGCCAAATGGCTGCGCATCACCGACGACAATGTCGGCGCCAAACTGCCCCGGCGGGGTGAGCACACCGAGCGCGAGCGGATTGCTGGCAACGACAAACATGCTTTTTTCACCATGTGCAATCGGCTCGATGTCTTTTAGCGGTTCAATTTGTCCGAAAAAGTTCGGATATTGGACGATGACGCAAGCGACATCGTCGGCCATTTCCGCCTTAAGCGCTTCTAAATCAGTAATGCCGCCTGCAAACGGAATTTCAACCACCTCAAGGCGCTGTCCTTTCGCATACGTTTTCACGACATCGCGATATTCCGGATGGACGGCTTTCGACAGCAATATTTTTTTCCGTTTCGTATGCGCAGCGCTTAACAGCACCGCTTCCGCGAGCGCCGTGCCGCCGTCATACATTGACGAGTTAGCCACGTCCATACCGGTCAGCTCGCAGATCATCGTTTGAAATTCGAAAATCGCCTGCAGCTCACCTTGCGAAATTTCCGGCTGATACGGGGTATATGCCGTATAAAACTCAGAACGGGAAATGACATGGTCGACAATGACCGGAATATAATGATCATACACTCCCGCTCCTAAAAAAGAGACGTATTTTTTCGCATCGACGTTCTTCGCAGCAAGCTCGGTCAATTCTTTGAACAGCTCCGGCTCCGACTTCGCCTTTTTAATGTTTAACTCGCCGCGGAAGCGCACGCTTTCCGGAATATCGGCAAACAAATCATCAATCGAGTCAACGCCAATTGCTTTTAGCATTTCCTTCTTATCTTCTTCGGTCATTGGCAAATATCGATGCAGCACGTTCCATTCTCCCCTTTTCTATTACTTTGCCCGCTTATAAAACGGCGTCGCAATGACTTTTGCTTTTAGGCGTTTGCCGCGAATTTCCACTTCTACTTCGCTGCCAAGCCCGGCAAATTCCGCTTTCAGCAGCGCTAAGCCGATATTTTTCTTTAACGTCGGCGATTGCGTTCCTGTCGTAATAAAGCCGATTTCTTCCCCATTGGCAAACACTTTATAGCCATGGCGAGGAATGCCTTTGTCAATCATTTCGATACCGACTAGCTTTCGTGCGGTTCCCTCTTCTTTTTGTTGTTTCAGCACATCTTTTCCAATAAAATCCATCTCTTTGTTCGTTTTCACCGCAAATCCAAGCCCTGCTTCGATCGGCGTAATATCTTTGGACAGCTCTTGGCCGTAAAGCGGCAATGCCGCTTCAAAACGAAGCGTATCGCGCGCGCCAAGCCCGCACGGAATAACGCCTTCTTCTTTTCCTGCTTCTAAAATCGCCTCCCAAAGGGCGATCGCATCTTCGGCACAGCAATAAATTTCAAATCCGTCCTCCCCCGTATATCCGGTACGGGAAACAAGCGCTTTTACTCCTTGAAGATCAACATTATCTTGAAACGTAAAAAACTTGAGCGTCGATAAATCAATATTGGTTAATTTTTGCAGCACTTGTTCTGCAAGCGGTCCCTGTAGGGCAAGCTGGGCAATTTCCGCTGAAACATTTTCCAGCTGCACATCGCCAAATGCGTGCTCATTCAACCAAGCAAAATCTTTCTCTATATTTGCGGCATTGACAACAAGAAGATATTCCCCGTCCGCTTTTTTATAAATTAATAAATCATCAACGGTGCCGCCGTCTTCATAGCACATCAGCGTATATTGCGCACGGCCATCTGTTAATTTCGCAACATCATTCGTCATCATTTTTTGCAAAAACGCAAGGCTCCCGCTCCCTTTGACGACAAACTCGCCCATATGCGATACATCGAATAGGCCTGCGCGCATGCGCACTGCTTCATGCTCTTCTTTAATGCTCGAAAATTGGACAGGAAGTTCCCATCCGCCAAAATCGATCGTTTTTGCGCCATAGCGCTCGTAAACAGGAAATAGCGGCGTGCGTTTTAACATTTTGTTCCCTCCTCGTTTTTCCGTCAACGCAAAAAGGACAGACTCCCCCCTCATCATCATGAGTGGTGGGCTCTGTCCTGGTACCTGAAAGTTTCCCTATTGTAAGGTTTCCTCTTGGGTGGTTCACGGGTGGTGAACGCTCTCCAGAGCTGCGTCAAACAAGAGTCTTTTTGCCTGAGAGATTCGCGTTTTCGCTTGCTCCTTCGGCGCTACATCACGTAGTCTCTCCCCTTGTTCTCATCCGCCGCATATATAATTTTCAAGAAAATGGGCAAACTAATGAAGGTAAAAATCGAAAAATAACTTTTAACTTTCTAACTTTATACTACCATTAACAAACAGAGAAGGGCAATAGAAAAATAACGAACTTTTAAATATTAATAAATAATAAATGTTAGTAATTACTGAAATGTTTACAGTAACAAAAAAATAAATATTCGTAGCAAGGGAAGGAGATGAATGCGATGCTAGACATCGAAATGGATGAGTCGTGGAAGGAAGAATTTATCGAGCGGCTTGAAAAAGACGGTCCATGGGCGAGCTGGGAAATGTACCAGCTTGCATTGGAGGCAGCAATGCATTTAAGCGTGCCTGAATTTGACGGCCTGCAGGCGCCAAAGCATTTGCCACACTTAACACCGCTTCCACATCAGCTCGAAGTCGCAAGGCAGGTCGTCGAGAACATGAACGGAAAAGCGATCCTTGCTGATGAGGTCGGGCTTGGCAAAACGATTGAAGCCGGACTCATTTTAAAAGAATATATGATCCGCGGACTAGTAAAGAAGGTGCTCATTCTCGTTCCCGCCTCCCTCGTGTCGCAATGGGTGAAAGAACTGAATGAAAAGTTCTTTATTCCCGCCGTGCAGCAGAAAAAAAGCTATGTATGGGAACAATGCGATGTCGTCGTTTCCTCGATCGATACCGCTAAAAAAAGCCCGCACCGCGAAATCATTTACAAGCAGCAATATGACATGGTCATCATCGATGAGGCACATAAGCTGAAAAATAATAAAACTAAAAACTATGAATTCGTACAAAATTTAAAAAAGAAGTTTTGTTTATTGCTGACCGCCACCCCGATTCAAAACCGGATCGAGGAAATTTTCAACCTCGTTTCTTTGCTAAAGCCCGGTCATTTAGGGAATGCCGAATATTTTGCGAAAACGTACGGCAAAACACGCTCTCTAAAAACCAACGAACATTTAAAAGCGCTAGTCAATAAAGTGATGATCCGCAACCGCCGCGCCGATACCGGCATCGAATGGTCGAAGCGCCATGTAGAGCCGGTGCTTATCGAATTTACAAAAGAAGAACGCGAAATGTATGAGGCGGTGCAAGCATTAAAGCATGACGGGGAATTGCTGTTTGGCAGCCAATTTTCCCTTATCACGATGCTAAGGGAGGCGTGCAGCAGCCGTGAAGCTCTGTTTCTTACCGTCAAAAATATGATGGACAAATATGAAGGCAATGTCCCGGATTCGTTCCATAAACTGATGGAAAAAATTAATGCAGTCACCACCAATTCGAAAGCGGAGAAAGCGCTCGAGCTGATTCGCTCCATTAATGACAAAGTCATTATTTTTACCGAATACCGGGCGACCCAGCTGTATTTGCAATGGTTTTTAAAGCAGCACGGCATCACTTCCGTCCCGTTCCGCGGCGGCTTTAAACGCGGAAAAAAAGATTGGATGAAAGAACTCTTTAAGAACCATGCCCAAGTTTTTATCGCCACCGAAGCGGGCGGGGAAGGAATCAACTTGCAGTTTTGCCGCCATGTCATTAACTATGACCTGCCTTGGAACCCGATGCGGCTTGAACAGCGGATTGGCCGCGTCCATCGCCTCGGCCAGACAGACGACGTCTATATTTATAATTTCGCGGTTAAAAATACGGTCGAAGAGCATATTTTAACGCTCTTATATGAAAAAATCCGCCTGTTTGAACGGGTCATCGGCGAACTCGACGACATTTTAGCGAAAATGAATTTTGCCAACTTGGAGCGTTATTTGCAAGATGCGTTAATCCACTCTAGAAGCGAAGGCGAAATGAAAATCAAAATGGAAAACATCACAGCCATGATTGAATTAGCGGACCAGCTTGCCAAAGGAGGAGAGCATTATGCAGCAACATGAAATCCGACATTTTGTCGAGCGGTATTTCCGCGCCAATGAATGCGCGATTCTTGAAGCGAATGATGAATATATGACGGTGCAGCTGACCATCGAAATGGACAAAGAGTTAATGAACCGGCCGTTTTATTGGCATTATATCGAACGGACCGGCGGCACGCCGCAGCCGATGCAGCTGACGCTGATTACAAAACAAACGGAAAAAACAAAATCTTTGCAAGGAGAACGGCTGCATTTCGGCTCGCCGCGATTGCACCAAATTTTCCGCTCCGCGCAAAAGCGCGGCAGCTTCATCCGCCTTTATGAAGAGCCCGATGCTCTCCAGCACACGCACCTTCCGCTCCATCCTTGGCTTGGCTTAAACGTAAAAATTTCCTATCAATGCGATCGAAAAAAAGACCAAATTTTATCGCTCGGCTTGCACTTAATTAGCGGAACGATTATCGAGCAATTTCACGAGCTTCTGCAAAAACGGAAGCTCACACCGAAAATTCCTGATTACTGTTTTACGATTTCACCGCTCATCAAACCGAAAAGCGGAATCGGTCGTTTGGAGCAATATATTCGCAGCCGCATTGCCGCGGACGATCATACATGGGCGGAAAAAGCAAAAGAACGATGGATGGAAGATTTGGCGCTTCTCGACCACTTTTATGAAGGAGTAGAAGAGAAGCCGGAATGTTATTATATCGAAAAAGAAGCGCTGGAACAGCAGTACAAACCACGCATTATCGTTTCCGTTATTAACGGCGGGATGTTTTATTTGCTTCCCCGCTCTTGATCATTATATAAAAAGGAGCGCCTCTCTATTGAGAGCGCTCCTTTAAGAATGGCGCCGAAACAAAAGGCGAAGGGAAAGGGGAAGCATTCCGAACCAGCGATAAGCCAGCGGCGGTTTTTCTTGTTTTCGCTGCATTCGTCTCTTTTTTCGCTCTTCCTTCGGCAAATCCATATAAGCGACCAATTGCTGGGTGACAAACTTTACATAATCGTTTGCCGCCATCAATGCCACCCCCTTTTTTATTATCCTTTCCATTGCTGTCATTTTTTAATCATGGCACGTCATTCTCCGTCCACTCGATAATATCGAGTGACGGAAACGATACGAGAAAAGTGGCGCTATAGCGGATGCCGCCGCTGGAATAGGCGGAAATCGTCGCTTGGATTGTGGTTTCATCTATCTTCTTCCACTGATAATCCGCTTTTCCAATCGGATACAAAAATGTCCCTTCCTTTTCTTGCTGTAAAGGGGAAGACGCCATCTGTTTTTTGACGTCAAAAACAGCCATCTGCATAATGGACTCCACTTCAAAAGATTGTTGCTCGTACTTCATCGTTTCCATTTCCACCTCATACAGCGCGAGAACGTGACCAAGCATAAGAAGAAGGAAAAACGAGACCACGACTGTGAGCGGAAAAATGACACCGCTTTGCTTGCGCATGCGCACCGCCACCTTGCTAAAAAAGTCGGGAAAGAAACGCCTCATACGTTTTTCCGTCCGTTGCCGTGACATGAAGAAAAATTCCGTTATTTGTCGTGGTATAGGCAACACTCTTAACATACTGCAATGCCGTTTCATTACCGGTGCCGTTTACTTGCCGGCGGATCGTCGATTGGTATAAATCAAAACTGACTTGCTCCCCGGTAAACTTTTCTAAATATAACGCCGTCCCGCTGTTTTCCCATCGTTTTGATTCGTTCAGCTCCTTTTCGAGTTGCTGCAGGAAAATCTGCCACTCCGTACGGTGAAATCCGTTCACATTGTCATAGGTGAATAAACGCGCATCAAAAAACAGCGGCAGCAGCGAGGTAACTAGTAAAACGACAGACAAGACGACAAGCATTTCTAAAAACGTAAAGCCTTTTACGGCATTGTTCATCGCTTCCCATATCCACACCTTTCTAAACTGCGTCCGGCGAAATCGTTCCAACTCACACATACTTTCCACATATCATTTTCTTCATAGTACGAACGAAGGACAAACGTCGTCCTTCCATCTGCTACCGTTGCTTCCGGCTTCATATCTTCTTCATGAAGGGCGACAGACAACAATTGCTGCGCCTTTGCTTTTAGCGCTATATTTTGCCGTTCGATTGCGATTTGCGTAAACAACGGCAGCAATGCTGTTGTTACAACAAGCAGCAGCGCGAGGGCAAACACCGCTTCCACTAACGTAAATCCGCTACATTTTTTGCACATAAAACCTCCCTTTTCCGAGCAAAAATATAATTTTATAGGCGCTGTCTTTTCTTTTTAATACAAGCGCTCCCGCTTTATTCACATTTCCGTTTTCCAAAAAGAGAAGCGGCATCGTCAGCGTCGTCAGCTGGAACTTCCATGGATTCGGAAGCGTGCGGATGAAAAGCGTTTTCCCGTTTTTCATTTCTGTCATCCGATATTCGGGGCGGCTTTCCGAAAATGTCACGGCCACCCGCGTTTTATAGGTCATCGCATATTGCTGGGCGTACAATAAATCATCACGCAACTGTGTAATGATATACGTTTCTGTTTTCTGCCGCGCCAAGTTGCTTAAAGAAGGGAGAGAAACCGCCATCAACACGGTGATGGCGGATAAAACGAGAAGCATTTCGGTAAAGGTAAATCCGCGATCACGTTCCACTTTCGCTTACTTCCCCGTTGCTATTAATTTGAATGGAATGGCCGTTCGGACATTTATCAGACTTAATATACTTTTCATCGATCAGGTCCTGTACAGTAGGAATTTTGTTATTCTCCATCTCATACGCTTTGACTTGTGCTTGGACGGTATTGACAAACGCCGCACATCCCTTGGTGTTAATCATCCCGTTATGTTTTGTTATATTTGGAATGACAATTAGCAATAAGACAGAAATAACCATTAATACGATTAACATTTCGATTAATGTAAAACCCTTTTCATTCACTGTCCTTCCCTCCTATAAATGATTCATCATAGAAAACATCGGCAGCAAAATCGCCAAATACATGCAAATGACAAGCAAACCGACAGAAGACAGAAGCAGCGGCTGAATGAATTTCAATAACGCTTCAAGTCGCTCCTCGAACGTCTGAAACAATATTTCGCTATAATGATTTAACTCTTTGCCCAATTCCCCATTAGACTGGCCATGACGGATCACGAGCGCCAGCTCTTGTTCGTAATAGTTGCAAGCAGCGATAGTGCTATCTAGCGGAAGTCCTTTCGCCAGCTCGTCTTTGATCCTTCTTCCTTCCGCCTGTAAAAACGGCAGCGATTCTTGTCGTTCAAAAACTTGGAGCGCCTCATATATCGACATTCCTCCCTGTAGTAAATGGCCGAGCTGCAGCGCAAGCAGATGGGTGACATAAAGCTTGACAAAAGATCGAAGAAGCGGGATTTTCATCACAACGTTGATCTTGGTGGTCACCGTCCATTTTCGAAACGAGCCGATATAAAAAAGAAAACAAACGATACATAAAACAAAAACAACAGCAAACATATTAGGGACAATAGAAACGATGTGCATAAAAACGGTGGATGCCAAAGATGGCGAAGAGGATAGAGTGGAAGAAACTTGAGCAAACCGCGGCAGCAGCAGATGCCCAACGGCAGCCAACATCAATACCATAAAAAACAGCAACATTAGCGGGTAGCTGCTCGTTTTGCGTAGCTTTTGCATATATTCCGCTTTCTGCATTAGCATTTTTCCCGCTTCGATAATGCCGCGCGGTAAATCCCCGCGCTGCTCTGCGAAAAACAAATAGCCGATTGCTTCGTGATGAAAAGAAAGCGAAGCAACAGATTGGTAAAAAGGTAGTCCCGAACGAAGTCGGGAAAGGCATTGCTGCAAATGATGGCGTCGGGAAAGCGGCTCTTGAATTTCTAAAAATTCGAGTGCTTGTGACAGCGAATACCCTCTTTCTAACAGGCTTCCTAGCCGCACTAAAAACGTTCCTTGCTGATGTAGCGGCCATTTTCGTTTCTTCATTTTTCCCCTCCCTTAACGACCGCGAGAGTGTGCGCCGGCAAAAACCCAAGCGCCACTCCTTTGCGAATGATATTTTCCAACGTATAGTAGCGGCATAGTTGGTTTCCTGTTTGCACGGATTGAATAGCATCCGACAGTGCATTTCCATACAGCAGTTCATGCACAGCGACGCGGCGCACTTTTCGATATTGGCGGCAAACGGGCAAGCAATGTTCGCCGCAAAACGGACAGAGTAAATCGACAAGCCGCTGTGCTGCTACTGCGAGCAATGTTTGTTCAACATCAGCGAGCGGGATGCCGAATTCGCGCAAACGGTAAATCGCGCCAACCGCGTTGTTCGTATGCATCGTCGAGACAATCAAATGCCCTGTCATGGCCGAGCGCACCGCAATTTTTGCCGTTTCGGCATCGCGGATTTCGCCGACCATAATGACGTCCGGGTCATGGCGCAAAGCAGCCTTTAAGCCAGCGGCATACGTAATTCCCGCTTTTTCGTTAATCTGCACTTGCAGTAAATTGTCAATCCGCTTTTCGACCGGATCTTCCAAAGTGATGACATTGCGATGCCACCTTTCTTGGCAAATCCGCAGCAGCGTATATAAAGTTGTCGTTTTTCCTGATCCGGTCGGCCCGGTGAAAATGATTAATCCTTGCGGTTGTTGAAACAGGGAAAGTAATATGTTAGTGGAGTGGGCAAACAGAGAAATTTGTGACTGCGGCAGGAAAAAACTTTGTGGAAGAAGCCGGATGACGAGGCTTTCGTCGTAGAGTGTCGGCAATGTGGAAAGACGCAAATAAATGATTTCCCCTCGCTGGTTTATCTCCATTGCTCCGCTTTGCGGCCGGCGGCGTTCGCCAATATCCATGCCTGCTAAAAATTTAAAGTGGGTAATCAGCCGCTCACATGTTTCTTTTGTCAGCGCTGCTTTTTCCATCAGCATTCCATCTAAGCGAAAACGTACTACCGCATCGTTCTTCCGCGGAACGATATGAATATCCGAGACGCGAAACAACCCCGCTTCCATGAGAAGACAGTCCGCCAAAAATTCGATCTCATTCATTCGTTCATACCATTCCCCCTTTCATCAAACTAATTGTATATTTCGACTTGCTTTCTCCTATTTCCTGCATTAAAAATAAAAAAATTTTATGAACATTTTATGAACTTTTTACGATATTTATGTTGACAGTGATAAATATCATTCCTTGCCGAAAACCAATTTATTATAATGGTCATAGGAATTATTATTTAGGAGGAACCATTATGGAACAAACATTAAAAATTACAAACGTATTGGCGGATCCGACACGCTATCATATTTACGAGTATATCACCAAAAAACATAAGGAAGTATCTGTTCAAGAAATTGCCGATGCATTTAACATCCACCCGAATGTCGCCCGTCTTCATTTAACAAAGCTGGAAGATGTCCGTATGATTGTTTCCGAAACGCAAAAAACTGGAAAAGGTGGACGGCCAAGCCGCCTTTACCGTCTATCGGATGAAGTCATTCAGCTGCATTTTCCGTTTCGTGATTATCAGCTCCTTGCCAAAATCGCGATCCAAGCGATGATGAAGCTTGGTGATGTGGGCAAACAGGCGCTTTACGAAACAGGAAAAAGCTTTGGCAAAGAACTTGTCGCCCAGCGCATCCCACATGATCAATCCCCACAGCAGTTAACGTTTGCCGAAAAAGCAGCCATCGTGAAAGAAGCAGCAGAAACGGCAGGATTTTACCCGACGTTTGAATATAACGAAGAAGAAGGAAAAATATATTTGCAAATTTTTAACTGTCCGTTTAAAGAAATCGCCTTTCAGACGCCGGAAACCGTTTGCCAAATGCACCGCGCCTTTTTGCAAGGAATGTTTGAAGTGCTTTTCCCAAACACAGAACTAGTAGAAGTGGAAAGCATGACAAACGGCTGCGATTATTGCTCGTACCGGGCAAGTTTGGCACAATAAAACAAAGGCACCGCTTTTCTGTCAGCATTGGCAGAAAAGCGCTTTTATGTTTCACAAATGGAGCTTGAGGTTTCACCTTTTACGGAGAATCATAATGCTTTTTGACTGCCGGAGGCAAGCCTGCGTCTTGCCGTTGCGACAACACAACGGCACAATATGGGGATAGATATGGAAAGCGTTATTTACATTCGCTATTATTGTACATTATAATAAGTAAAGGTGGGGACTTGCACATAAAAAGGAGGGATACATAATGGATCGTATGTTCCGCGTCTTAGCGTTTTGGACGGGAATTTTCGCAGTCATGTTTTATCTTGGGCATATGCACACAACATCGCTCATTTTCTTTGGTCAAACCGTATTTTTCCTCTTAGTTGGTTATTTAAAATTAACGGAAAGAATGTACATTTATATTTTCGGGGCATACTTAACCATTTTCTTCGCCGCCTTTACGTATTGGACAACATTTATGATGGTCCCAGGAATGGGAGAATGAAAAACGAGCAGGAGGCTGTTTCTCCTGCTCATTTTCTTTGCCTTCCATTAGGAAAAAAGCAAAAACTCTCGCTGCGCCCATATATCATCCCAGCAAAGCTGCATACCTTTTTGTTGGATCATCACATGAAAGGCGCTGCTCATTCCCTCGTCCATGATCAAAGAGCGAAGCGCCCGGTTTTGTCTGTTTTTAGAGGAAAACGGATTTACATCGTCGTGTGCCACTAAATACTCCAATATTCCAGCCGCAAGCAAAAAGCGGTCCTGCCTGACGAGCGCAACATCCTCCCATCCCGCCTGCTCCCCGTACATTCGCAGCGCGTCCCACTGAACATGCGCTGTTATATCCATCTCTCCAGGATACATAAGCGGATCGGTGATGAGATGGTGGCGATAATATCCGCGCAAGCTTCCCTGCTGCCTTGCTGGCCATCGTAACTCCTCGTCAGTATAGCCGTAATCAATCGTTATCATTACACAATTCTGAAAAAACGAAGCGGTTTGCAAAAGAAACTGTTTCATCTCAAGCGGTACTTCTAAACGCTGTCCGTCCGCTAAATAAAGCTGCCGCTCATGTAAATATTGAAAAATATCTTCATTATCTAACGGGTATTTTTCCTCGATCAGCTTGCCATCGTTCGCGGTGACAAAACATTCATATATTTTTCCATTTTCCTTTGTGATGACGTGCACCGGAAAAGCATCAAAAAATTCGTTGCTAAAGACGATTCCCGTAAACGAAGGTATATGCTGCTTTAGTTCCTTTATATCTTTATACTGTATCACTTTTTCTGCAGCATCGCCAAGCGTTTGCATCTGCTGTGCCCGCTGGTAAGGACTTGTTTCGACAATAATATAAGATAGTTGCTTGTATGTGTGCGGACTTTTTCGCTTCCATTCCTCTAACACCGCGCGCGCAAATTTGCCGTCCCCGCCTCCGAACTCGCAAATATGCGGCAACACACCGCCTTTTTCTACTAACCGGAGAAAAAAGGAAGCAAACAGCTTGCCAAATACGTCGGAAACATAGCTGTTCGTAAAAAAGTCTCCATCTTTTCCAATTTTCGTTCTTTCGCTCATATAATAGCCAAACTGTTCGTTATATAAAGCCAACCTCATATAGTCGGCATACGAGATGCGCCTAAGCGGCGACGATTGGATCGCTTCATAAACCGCCTTTGCCATATCTATTTCCTTTCCTGTTTTTTGCTTTTTACTATTGACATAGTAAAAATACTGTTATATTGTTATAGTAGTAGCTTAACTATATCCCCTCCCATTATATGGATAGAACATCCCCCAAAAACCCTTCTTGATCGAAGAAGGGTTTTTTGTTTGCAAAAAAGCAAACGTGTCATTTGCCAACCGAGGCCGGCACGTTTGCTTTTTTGCATTCATTCCTTTTAAAATCCATGCAAAAACGGATTTGCATCCATTTCTGCACCGATTGTCGTTTCACGTCCATGTCCGGATAATACGACTGTTTCCTCCGGCAATGTAAGCAGCTTATCATGAATGCTGCGCAATAGCTGTTCATAGTTTCCACCTGGCAAATCAGTGCGTCCAATGCTGCCGGCAAAAAGTACATCTCCGGAAAACACCGCTTCAACCTCTTTACAATAGTAAGAAATGCTGCCCGGCGAATGGCCTGGTGTTTCCAACAAATCAAAGGCAAACGCTCCGATTTGCAACGTTTGTTCTCCTATTATGCACGTCGGCTCATGGCGGACGATGACTTGGCCGCCGAAATACGCCGATCCGTTTAAAGCAGGATCGGTTAACCACTCTTTTTCTTTCTCATGGATATAAATAGGCAGTTCCCATCGTGCTCTCACTTCATGGATGCCGCCGATATGGTCGAAATGAGCATGGGTCAATAAAATCGCCAGCGGAGTGAGCTGCTGTTTTTCAATATGCTGAACAATTCTATCTCCCTCCGCGCCCGGATCGAAGATGACACAAGTGCCATCCGTATGGGATAGGATGTAGGCGTTGGCCTGAATCGGTCCGACCGGAATGCGCTCCCACTTCATTGATTATTCCTCCTCCATTGTTGGCACTATAAACCAAGTTTGTTTCTCATATGCCGGCAAAAACGTCACTATCTCCTAGACGTATGTTCCAAACCGCTATATCCACTAATTACTACTTATTTTATCGCAACATGACCAAGTTTGTCATTTCGCTTATTTCTGCAAAACCATTCTAGGCAAGAACAGAATAAATAGAAGAAAATAGGGCACAATGATGATAAATACACGAACACTTCCGTCTCTTTTCCTGTCCTAAAAAGCATAATAACCAAACATCATGGAACCGCCTTAAAAAAATTGCTGATGCATATCGTATGATGATTCACATTTTTGACCTCGACAAATAAATAAAAAAAGATTACAATGAAAAAGAGTTGGTCGGTTTCTTACATAATTTCACCATACCGATTATTTTACAAGGGGGTAAGACAATGGGAACAGTCATTATTTTTGCATTAGTAGCGCTGTTGGCGCTTTACGGAATTGTGCGCTCCTTGCGCGAGAAAAATATACTTGCATTTCTTTTCGGACTTGGTGCCTTCGCCGTATTCGGCTGGTTTACGGTTATGACCGTATTGCATCATGGTTTTCCAACAGGCACGCATTAAAACGCAAGAGGCCTTCCCAAAGCCTCTTGCGTTTTTATTTTTTTCCTTTACGCCATGTACAACGCCGCCAGGAAAATGCCGAGACTATCTTCATAAATCTCGGTAAATTGTTCAATTGGCAGCGGGTTTACTCCTTCTCCTAGTTCCACCGTGTATCCTCTTCGTTTCCATGTTTGAATAAACCAGTCGCGATATCCGGCATGGCTATCAATATACCGTATGGCTTGATAGCCGCTTGCTTTGGCAAATTCATTCACGGTTTTTTCCGCTTCCGGCGGTTCTAGTCCTTCGTACCCCCAATATATTTCTTTTCCTTGTGTGTGAAAAGCTAAAATCATGGCAAAATCACTTTCCTCGGTTAACGCGGCCATCGCTTTTGTTTCCGGTTCTGTGAGCGGCGCGAACCCTGGAAAATCGCGGGGTGCCGGCGCTTTTGGAACTTTGCGGGCCTGCTCCACCTCCCATTTGGCCGGAAATTGATTATTTAAATCAATGCCGCGGATGTTTGCCTTCCACTGTGAAAAATCATAAGACCCTCCGTTCATACGGATCACTTCGCTCCGATACGGCTCTTGTTCCGGCGGACCGTGCAAAACAAGATTGACTCCATCGGGATTGACCATCGGCACAACGGAAAGCGTCACCTTGTTATAATAGTCTAGCATTCGATGGCCGCGCAGCGTTTGCTCGTTTGTCACCGCCAGCAAATAGTCGTTTAAAAACGTCATAATCACCGCGGTCGTAATCCATTCGTTGGCATGAAAGGATCCATTAAAATGGATGCGGATCGGCCCGCGGCCAATCTGCAGCTCGATTAATGGCAAGCCGAGCACGCTATATCCAATCGTTCTTGTTCGTACAAACGGATAATAGCGGCAAAGTGTCTTGATATCCTGCTGCAGCGTGGAAAAATCGTACGCTTTTTGCCCCTGAACCACGCGGGAAACAATCCGTTTGGGCAGTTGCACCGCCCCGCTTGTGATTTCCCTCGTGCCTTTCATGCGTTGTAATGCCATTTCGTGTACGGAAAAAAAGCCCGCCAGCTCTTCCCATGATTGGACCGTATCATATCCCGGAATGCAAATAACCTCTCCCTGCTTCAAATGTCCGTTTTTAATATGCGGGTTTGCGTCCGCCAATAACTCGCAAGGAACAGAAAACCATTCGCTGTACATGGTCAGCGTATCGCCCAAGGAAGCATATATATTCAAACGCCGTCTCTCCTTCCTCCTATTCTACCTTCAACATATGAGACGGGACGGCGGAAAATGAAAAATAAAAAACGGTTCATCGAAGGGTTGATCGTTCGATGAACCGTTTTAATAGGCACACTTTTATACCGGCAATGTTGTTTTAGCCAGCCATGCGCCGCCGATGACTCCCGCATCATTGCCAAGCGTCGCCAGTACAATCGTTGCGCCTTCAGCAACGCGCGGAAACGCAAAGCGGCGAAAATAGGTGGTGATACGTTCTACTAATATACTCCCTGCCTTCGAAACCCCGCCGCCAATGACAATTTTCTTCGGATTGGAGACATTGGCGGCATTCGCTAACGCCAAGCCAAGATAAAACGTTACTTCTTCAACAATTTCGAGCGCCAATGCATCTTCTGCTTTCGCGGCATCAAACACCGCTTTCGCCGTTACGGCATCAGGGCGAAGCATCGTCGGCCGATCCGATGCTGCTAATTTTTCTTTCGCGATCCTTACAATTCCCGTGGCCGAAGCGATTGTTTCCAAACAGCCGCTTTTTCCACAATTGCACGGTCCCCCTCCGCTCGGAATCATCGTCATATGACCGATTTCGCCGCCGGCCCCGTTGACGCCATGCACAATTTGGCCGTTGGCAATCACTCCGCCCCCGACACCAGTACCAAGCGTAATGCAAATCAAATCACGTGCACCACTGCCCGCCCCCTTCCACATTTCGCCAAGGGCGGCGATATTCGCATCATTATCTACCGCGACAGGAAGTGACGTTTCCCGCTCTAACTCTTCTTTCAACGGATAATTTTTCCAGCCTAAGTTCACTGCTTCATAAAGCATTCCCGTTTCCATATGGACAGGTCCCGGCGCGCCGATGCCAATCGCTAAAAGCCGGTCTTTGTTTTCCCCTAAATGATGCAATGTTTCTTGTAGCGACCGGGAAATATGTTTGACAATGTTTTTTCCTTGATTCGAAAGATCGGTATCAATTTCCCATTTATGTACAATATCTCCATCTGTCGTTACAAACGCCATTTTCGTCGTTGTGCCGCCTAAATCAATACCAACAAGCCATTTTTCTGCCATCGTTCACTTCATTCCCTTTTCATTCGTCTTTCTCTTTCGATCTGCGCCTCATGCCGTAATATAAAAAGTGCCATTTGAAAATCTTTCACGTCAATAAGCTGCGACTGGTATAGCTCTTTTAACTCTTCTTCCATCAACTCTAAGTCGGCTAGACGGTCTCCAATATAGACGATCGTCCCAAACCGTTTTAAAAGCTGCTGCACATCATAAACCGTTTTCATTATTTCACCTACACCTCTTTTTCCCAATATAAATGTATCGGCAAATCTCTCTGTTCGTCAAGCACAAACATTCATCTTTCACAACCACAAACAAATTCATACATAAATTCCTGCTTCCATGCATATATTGGTGACAACCTTGTCCATCATGGGAGGTTTCTATGAGAAAATGGATCATTCCAATAATGACGATGATAGTAGCGCTTTTATGCATTATCCCGTTATTTTCCCTTTATTTCCACAACTCAACAAAAGAAACGATTATCTTTTTCCCTATCCATCCGCAAGCAACATTTAAGGAGGCAAAAACAACGTTACAGCTGCAGCCGCAAAAACGGAAGGGAAAATATTCACTGCTTTGGTCAACGTCCTCTTCCTTAGATAGAACCGCCTATTTACGCCAGGATATTTCTTTGCTTTTTGCGGATGGCCGTCTTATCGACCGTCTTTCTAAATGGGAGAGTAATAGGAAAACGTTAACACAGCGAAAGAAAGTAACAACCAAAGATAGCCGCTTTTTTCAAACGATTTCGTTTCACTATGGTGAACTCCATGAAGGAAATGCCATTACGAGCAGCCAGACGATGACAAGCGATTATTTATATGTCATCGATTCGCCGTACCACCCGCTCACGTCGTTTCGCCGAGCGACAACAGAAGAGGAGAAAGAGTGGCAACGAATATTAAACAAAACAACAAACGGATATCTTCAGCATAAAGCCCAATCGCTTTTATCACACTTCTCTATTCAAGCGCAGCAATATTATTCATTATATTTACCTGACTTAATTATGTATAATGAACAGCCGCTGCCAGACCTTTCGATGAAAAAAACACAAGAAATCATCGGGAAACTTTGGGAAGGAATGTACAAATCTTATTTCCTCGGCATAAAAAAAGAGGATGGTTCCATCCTCTCGCCAATCGGCAGCACCGTACCGCTTATTTTAATAAGCAAAGACTATTCCCACTTAATTGTACTGATCGAGACGGAAAACGGGGAGAAATTTCAGCTAATCCAAAAAATAACCTAAAGGCGGAATCCGATCAATAAGCCTAAAGCAACAATACTTACCGTGACAAATAAGGAACGAGCTTGCCGCTTCCATGCAACATGATTGGGCAAATGAACGATACCGGCGGCAAGAAATCCGCCAATTAACCCGCCAATATGGCCGGCATTATCAATTCCGGGAACAACGATTCCAAATAACAGATTGATAATAATCAGGCTGATAATATTCGTCCCGATCGTTTGAAAAAAAAGATGTCGATATACCGTCCCAAAGTAAAGCAAGGCTCCAAATAAGCCAAAAATGGCGCCAGATGCCCCTGCGGAAAGGGACGACGTGAACAAAAAGCTGCCAAGTGTCCCAAAAAAACCGGCAATCATATAGATACAGAAAAAACGCCACGATCCGTAAAGACGTTCCACCATCATGCCTAAATAGTAAAGCGCGAACGTATTCATCAGTAAATGCAAAAACCCGATGTGCAAAAAAATCGGTGTAAAAAAGCGCCACCATTCCCCTTCCCAAATAAGGGGATTAAATTTTGCTCCATATCGAATCAACACTTCAGGATTCGTGCTGCCGCCGCTCCATTCCATCAACAGAAACACCGCCACCTGCAAAACGATAAAAATATAGGTAAAAACAGGCTTTCCGTATTCAAACAGTCGCCTTTCCCGCTCCTGTTGTTCTCTCACTTCCTGGAAAATCCGATGTTTCAGCCGCTCCGCCTCGAAAAATGGATCGCTGCCATCGTCGATAGAAAGATCAATAGGCGTTTTTATCGTTTCTGTTAACTGTTGCAGCGAGCGATCGATATTCCCCGAATGGATCAAAAACGTCTGGAATACGCCGTTCTGCCGCTGCGGAAGCGGAAGCGGCTTTGCGATCAGAAATTCCCAATCATCAACAGGGGGATAGGTGGAAATATAAATATTCACCACTTGGTCCATCTTTCCTATTTTCCGCTTTGGCATTTGCCCGACAATACGCCAAGCATATTCCATATCCCTTTTCAACTGTTGCCCCCAATCGATATCATCACGCACGATACGGACGAGCGAAACATGCCGCTTCTCCAGTGACTCCAACCATATTTCATTCACGCGATGGGATAATTGGACAATCCGGTAACGCTGTTTTATAAAAAAATAAACGAGCTGCCAAAATAGCCATTCCATTTTCCCGTTCAACGTCTCCTCCCCCTTTTCTCTATAACATCAAGCTCCCCGAGCAATGTGGAAGCTAACTCTCCCACACTATGGCAGGTAACGACAGATGGCGACAGAACGGTGAAAGCAGGTTGCCTCTGCTGAAAATAAATCGCCTGCCATCCGGCATGAAGCGCCCCCATGACATCCAGCTCCCAAGAATCACCAATATATACCGGCTGTTTCCCAGCGGCCAGTCGACGTTGAGCGCAACGGAAAATCGCCGCATCGGGTTTTTCACAACCAACCTCCTCAGAAATAATCACCGCGTCGTCGGGAAAAAAGCGCCCCAAACCGGCGTAAACAATTTTCTCACGCTGAACGGCACTTTCTCCATTGGTTATAATACCAAGCGGAAGCGAAAGGCTTTGCAACCGTTCGAGCAATGAAATGATGCCTGGCAGCGCTATCGCAAAACGGCCGACTATCTCGTCAAAATAGGCGTGAAACTCATCTGCTGCTTTTTCGCTTACCTTTATATGGAAATAGCGCATCGCCTCAAGAAAGCGAAGCCGACGATACTCCTTTCTTGTCAAGCGCCCTCCCGCATAATCCGGCCAATAGCGGTCACAATACCATTTAAATATACGAAACCAGGACGAAAAAGAAACAGCTTTGTTTGGAAAAAACGTTATAAAACAATGGTAAATGGCAGCGCGGAATGTCCGCTCATAATCAATAAGCGTATCGTCAAGATCAAACCAAATAACATCCCACTGTTTCATTGTACCACACTTAACGTAATATCTGGGAAATCATTGCATTGCGAACAAACGGAACATTCATAGCAGAGCGGACAAGCCCTTTTTGCAAAAACCGGATGCGTAATAAAACATTCAATATTCGGTAGCGATAGCGATATACCACTATACCAGCAATAATGGCTAATATAGAATAAACAAGTTTATTCATCCTTCCATCTCCCTCTATTATACGAATTCCTCTTTATTCTTTTTCCCATTCATTGATAAATTATGAAATAGCAGCAACAGCAAAAAAAGAAAAAACGGGCCAAAAATGGGCCGTTTTTAGCGAAAAATGTTCATATGGACGCCCCGTTTCAGAAAATGGATAAAACGGCATAAACCAACGCCGAACAGGCAATAGACAAAACATTCACCACATCATTGTTGATAAAATGACACCCTTTGATATGCACCGTTTTCTGTCCGCAATGTTCCTTCCGTTCCGTTTGCATCCCGCATATCGGACAACGATACACCGCTTGCCAGACTGCGCCAAACCATGTATCAAACAAGCTGCCAAGCCAACCGAAAAAGGCGATCGTCATAACGGAAATGTTTTCCCATTGAACAGCGCCTGCAGCAGCGATAAAAGCAGCCCCGAAAAAGGCGGCAGCCGTGCCAAGCAGCGTCACCGCTCCGGATGTCCCCGCTTCTACTTTTTTAAAATTTGTCAATAATCTTGGCGACTGTTTGCTTAAACTACCGATTTCCGACGCCCATGTATCCGCATTGGCAGTGGCGATAGAAATGATAAACAAAGAAAGCCATAGCGGCGATGGATGCAAAAGCGAAAGCAAACTGATAACGGCGGGAACTCCTCCATTGGCAAACACTTGTATATAGTCACGGCACTCTCCTTTTTCTACTTTTTCCGCCAACTTCTGTTTTTTCTTTTTGCCGATTTTGCTCCACACGCTGGAACTAAGGAAAAATATTCCAAGAAGTATTAGTCCTTTCCATGAAAATCCCATTCCAACGACCGCGCCAACAATGATGGTCGCGATCGCTCCGGAAAGAGAAAGCGAACGAACAAACCACCCTCCGATCGCCGCAACAGCGGAAGCGGCGATATATAGCCATTCACTCATTACATTGTATAACCCCTTCGTTTGTAATAATCATTTGCACAGGAACGTCATGCTCCTCTATAGGGAGAGAGTCGACAACTTGAAAGGAATAAGCTAACGAAACCGTTAGCGCGGATACGTGTTGCAAATAGCGATCATAATATCCCCCACCATATCCAATGCGATAACCGTTCTTAGAAAAGCATATTCCCGGAACGATGATGATATCCATATCGCTTTTATTTACTTCGCTCGTCACTGTTTCGATTGGCTCGAGCAGACCGAAATATACCGATTCTAGCTGGGAAAACGATGTGATTTGCCGAAATGCCATCGACTTTGTCGTCGGATCGCATTTTGGTACGCTTACCGTTTTTCCTTCGCTCCAAGCCTGTTTAATAATAGGGATTGTATCTATTTCTTTTCCTTTCGAAATAGTAATGGCAATGGTATCCGCATTTTTCCACTGCGGCAGTTCATATAGCTTTTCTGCGATTTGTTTATCATATGTTTGTTTTTCTTCATCGGTTAATTGCTGCAACTTTGCTTGCATCCACTTGCGGATTTGTTTTTTTTCCTCCATTTTTCTTTTCCTCCCTCAAGGCTACCATAAAAAGATAAAAAGCAGCAGGAACTTATTTCCTACTGCTTACTTCGTTTCGCGATGAGCTACCGCCTTTTTGCATCTTGGGCAATATTTTTTTAATTCAAGGCGGTCAGGATTATTGCGTTTATTTTTGGACGTAATATAGTTACGTTCACCGCATTCTGTGCAAGCCAATGTAATGTTTACGCGCATGTATCTTCCCTCCAAACTACTGTAGTTGAACTTATTATAATCAGACCTTTCTATGATAGCATTTTTTTATAGCGATTTCCACATCTAAATTTCATCTTTTTCGCTTGATCAATGAAGTATTTCTTGAATAAACGAGCTATGGTATAGTGAAATGGGGTGATAATGATGATCGAATATGTGATGCTCGCTTTGGCCGTCCTATCTATTTTTCTCTTTATTGTTTCTTTTTTTGGCAAAGATGAAATAAACCGTCTTGAAGAACAAATCGACCATCTCACCATTTCGCTGGCGCAGGAAACCTATCAAATCAAAAAACGGCTGCAAGTGTTGGAAGAAGAATTGCTTATTCCGCATGAGAATGGATCGAACGCCATGGCTATCCGCCATGATGGGCTGCTTTCTTCTTCCCAAAAGCGCGTGTTGTTCCTTTACAAACAAGGACTCTCTCATGAACAAATCGCCCGCGAAACCGCCCTTACGACAGAAGAAGTGCGCATGATTTTAAGGGGACTGGCACGATGATGAAAAAGCAAACGATTCGCGCCATCGCTCTTGGAATGCTATTTGCCACTTCGGTTATCGGCGCCGCTTACTACATGGAATTCGGCACGTTAACAACTGCAAAACTCCATGACGCACTGAAAAAAGAAGGGCTGATCGCGATAAGTGTATCAGAATATAAAAAGTTAAAAGAAGCAGCTAAACAGGATAGTCCTCCTTCTGTTTCAAACAATCAACCTTCAGCCAAAACTGTATATGTTTACTTTCTTACGATTCAAAAAGGTGAAGTGCCAAACGACTTCGCGCAAAAGTTAAAGGATGCTCATATTATTCCCGATGCTAACGCATTTGTAACCTATTTAGAAACACATGGGCTGACCCGCTACGTTCGTGCCGGTACTTACAAAGTACATAGCGGCATGAGTTATGAAGAAATAGGAAATCTGATCACTAACCACCAACAAATCCGATAAAAATGGGGTTATTCCCTAAAACAAGGGAATAACCCCATTTTCGATTTTTAGCCAAATCGTCCGGTAATATAATCTTCTGTTCGTTTATCTCTTGGATTGGAAAACAATTGGCGCGTATCTCCAAACTCAATTACTTCCCCGTTTAGGAAAAATGCAGTTTTATCCGAAATACGTGCTGCTTGCTGCATATTATGAGTAACGATAATAATACTATAATGTTCCTTCAGCTGTTGCATCAGCTCTTCAATTTTCGCTGTTGACACTGGGTCCAATGCGGAAGTAGGCTCATCCATCAAAATAACATCCGGTTCGACCGCTAAACAGCGAGCGATGCATAGCCGTTGCTGCTGTCCTCCTGAAAGCATATGTGCATGCTCATGGAGACGATCTTTTACTTCATCCCAAAGTGCTGCGGCACGTAAACTTTTCTCGACAATGTCGTCTAATGTACTTTTATTTCGTACCCCATGAATGCGCGGACCGTAAGCAACATTATCATAAATGGATTTCGGAAACGGGTTCGGTTTTTGGAAAACCATTCCGACACTCGTCCGCAATTCTTCTACGTGGTAAGAAGGGTCAAAAATATTGCGACCGCGATAACTGACTTCTCCAGTAATGCGGACATTTGGCGATAATTCAATCATTCGGTTTAACGTTTTAATGTAAGTGGATTTGCCGCAACCAGATGGACCGATAATCGCTGTAATTTCGTTTTCATAAAAAGATAAGTTAATATTTTTTAAAGCGTGGTGCTCTCCGTACCATACGTTTAGTTGGTTTGTGTGGTATACCGTTTCCTTTTTCGCCGTTTCTCTTAATGTATTCATATGAGGTCGTTCCATTACCAATGTTACACCCATAAATGTCTCCCCTTTTATTTTGCTATAAAAAGGTAAAAAACGCCTTTGATTCGCTATCGCTTTCACAAAAAACGTTTCTATCACTCACTTAACTTCACTAAGCCTCCTAAATCAAGGATACACCGGAACTATTAACGATATTTTAATTAAATGTTAAGATTTTGTTAAAGGGAATTTAAAAAAAGAAGGCACCGCATACAAAAGTGCCTTCTTTTCCTGCTGTTTAATGGCTGTTACTCATTTCTTCCGTGTTTGTCCCTGGGTTTCCGTTTGCAGCATTGTTTGCAGTATTGCCTTTTGCTCTCTCTGCCATCAGCTCAAAATACGCATCTAAAATTCGTCTGCCGATTCTATTGTTAATGCCGTCGCTCTCTCCTTGCGTTGCCCAAGGAACGACAACAGAAAACGCCACTTCCGGATCATTATACGGAGCATATCCGATTAATGTCAAATTATATGTTGGATCATTTCGTCTGCTTTGGATCGGTCCGTCATAAAAGGCTTCCGCCGTTCCCGTTTTGCCAGCCGGCTTATATGGCGCATTAGCGAAATACACATACGCAGTTCCTTTCGGCATCTGCATCACCCGGCGGAATCCTTCCTGCACCCGTTTAATATACTCCGTCTTCATATCGATTCGGTTTAATACAACCGGTTCAAAGCGTTGGACAATCGGCCCCAATTCCTTTGCACTATCCGTCGGCTTGCGAATCTCTTTGACAATTTGCGGCTTCATCCGATAGCCGCCGTTGGCAATCGTTGATACATATTGCGCCATTTGCAGCGGGGTATACATATCGTATTGGCCAATAGAAAGGTCTAGCAATTTCCCGGCTCCCGTTTCTTTTCCCTTAAAACCGCTGAGCTCGTTTGGCAAATCAATTCCTGTCTTTACTCCGAGCCCGAATTGGCTAAAATACTTGCGAATGGTCGTGAACGCTTCCGGATTAACGCTTAATGACCGGTGTGGGCGATACTTCCCGCCGCCGATGGCGATCGCCGTTTTAAACATATATACGTTCGAGGAGCGCTGCAGCGCGGTCAACTCATTGATAGTCCCCATCGTCTGCCACGATTTTTTAACGGGCGTGTCTTTGATATATAATGGTTCATCACGGATGTAAGTATTCGGATGCAATACTCCTGTTTGAAAGCCCGTCAGCACCGTCGCACCTTTTACTGCCGATCCCATGGCATATGCTGAGGTGATGTTGCCAATAGCAAAATCAACAAATTGTGTTTTTCCATTTTCACCTTTTGTGAGCAGTTTTCCAGCCATGGATAAAACTTCTCCCGTTTTCGGGTTCATCATCACCACAAACGCCCGGTCAAGCAGCGGAGATCTTCCCTTCCGCTTTGTTGCCATGATTTCTTCTTCGATGATTTGTTCCACCTGCTTCTGAAGTTCGATGTCGATCGTCAGTACAAGATCCTTCCCGCGCTCTCCGTTATATATTTGCTCTACCGAAGTCACATTGCCGGACTTGTCCACGACATTTTTGATTTTTGCCTTTTTGCCGTGCAATACATCCTCAAATTGCGCTTCAAGGTAGCTTTTCCCAACGCGATCATTCCGGCTGTAGTCACGGGCCAAAAAATAGTCAAGCCGTTCACGCGGAATTCCTTCATCATCTTTCGTCACATTGCCGAGTACGGAACGGAACGTGTTGTCATACACATAATGCCGTTTCCAATCAACCGTGGTATTTACTCCTGGAAGCTCCTCAAGATGTTCGCTGACAACGGCGTACTCTTCATCTGTTACGCCATCATTTTTCACCGTTTGCGGTGTCAGCGCATAGCCGCTGTCCATTGCATGTTTAATCGCGATAATTTTCAATTCTTTTTTCGAAATTTTAGCCAAATCAGCTGGCGTAATGCGCTTTAATGTCAGCTCATATATTTTTTTGTCGATTTCCTTCTGCGATAGCCCTTGCTTCTCGAGTTTTTTCCGCTCTTCTTTGCTTACTTTTTTTTCTGCTTTGTCTTTTCGTGTTAAAATCCAATAGTCTTTCATATCGCGTTCGGTCACTTTATCCATCATCGGTTTATCGACAACGATATATTGCTCCAGTTTCTGCGCCACTTTCAACGTATCTTCCGGCGTCGTTGTCTTCGAACGCGTATAGGTAATCGCTTTTCTCGGGATATTATCTACAATCACCTGATGAAAGCGATCATAAATTTTTCCACGCGGCACCGGCGTGCTGACAATTTCATCTTTCGTCCGCTCGACTTCCTTCCGGTAGTCTTCGCCATAAACAATCTGTACGACACCAAGCCGTAAAATAAGTGCCGAAAACAGCAAAAACACAACAAAAAAAAGAATATTTAACCGAAACGGCACTTGCGCCCGTTTTTTCTTCTTCAACCTGCTTCCTCCTTTTCCTCGCCCATTTCTTTTTATTATTGTAAAAGAAAAAGGACAACTTTTCTAGAAAAAAACATGGCAAAGAGGGGGCTGCCTATGCCGGGGAGCCCCCTTCTTCATTGGTGAACTTTGGCTGTAGAAACGACTGTCTTGCTTTATCCGCTTCATGGTCGTCCAAATGAATGCGGCGGATAAAAAAGTAAATGATGAAATGCCCCGCTCCAAGTATTAACATTAAAATCGGAATTCCCGTTTTTTCCTCAAAAAAGGTGACCGCCGCTAAAAACGAAAGAATGGATACAATCCGACCACCGTTTAAAAACAATTCACGGACGACAATATACTCAATCCGCATTTCCGCTGATTTCCAGCTTCTCCCTATTACATCAAACGTTAACGACGAATACGGAACGAGCAACAACGGATAAGCAATGGCGATCGTGATCGCATACAAAATCAAGCGCGGATAAGAAACGTGAAAAACGATAAGAAAAACGGCGCCATATAGCAATAAACCGCCGCATAAAATTGCTTTTTTCCGATATTTCCGTTTCATCAGCCGGGAAACAACGTAATAAGCAATGAATGAAGTTAGTGAGTTCACAAATCCAAATTTCCCTAAAGCCAACTCGCTTTTCGAAGTAATATACACTAATACGGAAATGACAAAGACAAACGTTCCTTCACGCAATCCTTGAAAAAAATGTGCGTTCGTAATTAATCTCCAATTTTGATTATAACTCCGCTCTTTTAAAATGCGAAGAAACAAATAGTTTCCATCTGCCGGACGCCGGTGTAGAAAAAAGCTTAAAATGACGGCAATGATAAACAGGACGAGGGAAATAGAAAAGATCAACGTATATCCGCGCGCATTGGCGAAAGAAGAAATAATATAGCCGGCAGCGATTGGTCCAATCATTCCGGCCATCGAAGTAAGGATCCCGAAAAACCCGTTAAAAAAATCACGAGTTTCCGGTTCGGTAATTTCAAATGTTAATACGTTAAAAGCAAGCCAATAAAACCCATAACCGATACCTAAAAGTGCACCTAGAAGGATCAAGTAGTTATGGGCATGACTGCCGACAAGCAATACCATAATAAAAAAAATCGCCAAAAACGATACACCTAACCGCAATACAATAATGCGGTCTACTTTTTTGGCCAATTTCCCAGCGAAAATAAACGTCAGCGGCTGCAAGGTCACAACAGATAAGTTATATAACGCTAAATCACGAAACGCTCCCGATTGTTTCCATAAATACACATTGACAAACGTATTGGAAAGCGAAACACTCAACGCATAAAATCCGCCGATGCATAGCAACAACACTAAATCCCGCGTAATTTGTTCTTGACCAGTAATTTTTTTGATAATTGCCATGGTAAACTCCCCTTTTTCATCTAAAGGGTAGTGTTGCAATTTTTCGTTGTTCTATGCATCGGGACGGAAAAAATCACTGATCCTTTGCAAAAACAAAAAAAGACTGGGCTAAAAGAGAAGGAAGCTTTTAGCCCAGTCTGTGTGCTGCAGCAGTTCATTATTTCGCTTTTACTTCGTTGTAACGTCTTGCCACTTCGTCCCAGTTGACAATGTTCCAGAATGCAGCAATGTATTCTGGACGGCGGTTTTGATATTTTAAGTAATATGCATGCTCCCAAACGTCTAGGCCAAGAATTGGAGTTTTTCCTTCCATTAATGGAGAGTCTTGGTTTGGAGTGCTTGTCACTTCAAGCTCACCGTTATTGACAACAAGCCAAGCCCAACCAGAACCAAAGCGAGTCGTAGCCGCTTTTGTAAATTCTTCTTTAAATGCAGCAAAACCGCCAAATTTTTTGTTAATCGCATCAGCTAGTTCGCCTGTTGGCTCACCGCCGCCGTTTGGTGAAAGAATCGTCCAGAATAAAGAATGGTTAGCATGCCCGCCGCCATTATTGCGAACTGCGGTGCGAATGCTTTCTGGAAGTGCTTCCAAATTGCTGAGCAATTCTTCCAGCGATTTGTTTTGTAAGTCAGCATGTCCTTCTAAAGCGGCATTTAAGTTTGTGACATAAGTGTTATGGTGTTTTGTGTGGTGAATGTTCATTGTTTCTTTGTCAATGTGCGGCTCTAACGCATCATAGGCATAAGGCAATTGCGGTAATTCAAAAGCCATACTAACTCCTCCTCTTTGTTTTTATGTACCCGAACGCAAAATAGTATAACCACTGTGCGTTCGTTTAAAATTAGCTTACCAAAATTGCCACAATGTTTCAATTTATTTGCTTGTAACTCCCATTGCTTAACACACTTTACACACTCTCTTAACAAAATATTAAAAATAATTCGTTACATTGAGTTATGATTAGATTTCATAAGGACAAAGGAGCGTATAAAGAATGAAACGATCAAAGTGGACCTGGCCGAAGCTATTCTCACTCCCATTTAAGATAAACACCTTTCGTTTCACACCGTTTTCTTTGATCAGCAGCTGGAACTTACAGACCATTTTAGTATTCGTCATTGTTTTTATGACGTGCATCTCCTCTTCGATGATCGCTTATATCGGCTATGAAAAAAACAAACAAGTCGTCATTCGCTCCATCGAACAACAAATGTTGCTGTCCACCGAAGTAATGATTGAAAAAATTTCAATGTTAAAATCTTCAACCACTAATGAGGAGTTTTATAAAAAGCTATCCTATGTGCTAACGCTGAATCAGCGCAAGTTCCAGTCCCTCGGCTTGCGACCGATGCAATTTGTCATTACAAAAGAAAAAGGGGTTGAAAAGTTAGGTGGTTTTTCTAGTCCATTACCGTCCTTGCCTCGTTCTGTCATCCAGCAAATCGAAAAACAGAAGCAAGGAATCACCCATTTTCAAGGATTGACTTTATCATTTGCGCCTTCTATTGATTTAAACGGCCAAATATATGTTTTAGCTCTCCAAAATGGAGACTATTTGCAGTCCGTTTTTGAATATAGGCGGATTAGTATTCTAGTTTCGTTGCTCACCATATTGTTCACTAGTTTTATTGGTTTTTTTATTATTCGCCGATTTACGCAACCGATTGCTTCGTTAAAGCAGGCGATGCGTCAAGTAGGAAAAGGAAATTTGCAAACAAGAGTTCAGCTTGCTTATTCTAGCAAAGATATCCGAACATTGGCGGATGGATTTAACCAAATGGTTGACAGCCTTACTACACTCATTGAACATGTAGACGCAAGCTCGAAACATATCACCGCATCTTCGCAAACGTTGCGACGTACCTCCCATGAAACGAAAAAAGCGTCAGAACAAATCGCTATCGCCATATACGAAGCGGCAAGCGGCACAGAAAAACAAGCGAGTTCTTCCATAAAAATTTCGCAATTTTTCCATGAAATCGCCAATGGAATGGAGCAAGCGGCTGCTTCCATCGCTGATGTAGAAGTCTCGACAAACAGAGCAAACGATCAAGCATACGCAGGAAATGAGCTCGTGGACCAAACGGTAAAGCAGATGAGTGTCGTACAAAAAACAGTAGGAGAAACAGCCGAAGCCATCTATATGTTAGGACAAAAATCCAATCGAATCGACCAAATCGTCTCTTTAATTAGCAATATCGCGGATCAAACGAATCTTCTTTCACTCAATGCAGCTATCGAAGCGGCCCGGGCTGGGGAACATGGCAAAGGATTTTCGGTAGTGGCAAATGAAATCAGAAAACTGGCTTCTCAAACTAGTCAAGCTTCTAAACAAATTCAAACCATTATTAAAGAAATTCAGCATGAAGTAGAACGAGCGGTACAATCGATGACTCGTGGTTCACAAGTGCTCGAACACGGAATGGAAATGGTCTATCAAACGGAGGCAGCGTTTAAAGGGATTGTCCAAGCAGTAAACAACGTTTCGCAACAGTCGAAAGAAGTATCCACTATTATTCATGATGTCAGTGCTCAAACAAAACAAATGTCCATGAGCATGGAAGAGATTGCTTCCATTGCTCAACAAATCGCTGGAAACATGGAACATGTAGCGGCCGTTACTCAACAGCAAAGCGCTTCAATGGATGAGGTTTTACATGCTTCCCAATCATTAACCGAACTCGTCGATCAATTAAATGGACTCCTGCGAACATTTAAAGTATGACCATGTTTGTCCTAGGAACAAAAACGTTCCTAGGAGATTTTTTTATACGTGCGTCTTTAGTTGAATTATCAACGCGCACAATATACAATGAACAATGGAGG
The DNA here is from genome assembly GCF_059115485.1 of Parageobacillus sp. NEAU-HV-2. Lineage (NCBI taxonomy): Bacteria > Bacillati > Bacillota > Bacilli > Caryophanales > Anoxybacillaceae > Parageobacillus > Parageobacillus sp. NEAU-HV-2. Next base: position 436,564 of record NZ_JBXUJJ010000002.1, on the reverse strand, counting down.
ACAGGAAGGATGTGTCAAGGATGAATATGTTTGTGCAGCTATGGAAAAGTTTATATTCCCCAAAAGATATTGCACGTTTTCGCTTTCAAGGAATTGGAAAAACGATTGGCTATGTATTTTTGTTAACCTTTCTTTCTATCTTGCCGATGGCCTATTACTTAACCACTTCTTTTGTCGAAGGAATTCGTAATACAAGCGCTCTTTTGCAAAATGATCTTCCTTCGTTTGCGATTGAAAACGGGCAATTGCATTCTTCTGCGAAAGAGCCCATTCATATTGATCAGTACGGCTTTACCATCATTTTTGACAGCACCGGCCAAGTAACTAAAGAAGACGTAGAGCGTTTTAACAACGCTATCGGTCTTTTAAAACACGAGGCTGTATTAGTTGCTAATCATCAAGCGCAATATTATAGCTATTCAACATTTCCAGATATGAAAATAACAGACAAAGATGTCCATTCCTTTATCGAAACAATGCAGTCACTGTTGCCTGTTTTCATCCCGCTGTCGTTTCTCCTTATTTATTTATTCGCAAGCGCAAGCAAATTTATTGGCATCTGTATTCTTGCCTTCTTCGGATTAATTTTGCGCAGCACTCTTGATAAAAAACTGCAATACCGCCATACTTGGATTATGTCAGCATATGCTGTCACTTTATCAACGGTGTTTTTCACCGTTATGGAGGCGCTACAAGCGGTTGTGCCATATGCTCCATTTATTCATTGGTTCGTCTCGATTGCCGTGCTATTTTTGGCAATAAAAGAAGTTCCTTCCGCAAAACCGCAAAACGAATAGGCCACTATCGTTCCCGATAGTGGCCCTTTTTATGCAACATTGCTCATCTTCTTTGCTGCTCGGCGATTCCCGGTAAAATAGCGTTGCAAGGCAGCGGACGCAAAACGAGCGGTAATATTAAACAAAAGAACCATAATCACTAATATCGCTGCGGATTTCGCCGCAATGATTTTTGCGTCCGGAACAATTCCCTCTGAATTTAATTTCCAAATGTGCACGGTTAACGTTTCTGCCGGTCGAAAAACATTCAACGGATGTGCTTTGCTTGATAAATCGGCAGCAAAGTTTAATAACGGCGTCGTTAATCCTGCCGTATAAATTAATGCAGCTGCCTCACCAAAAATTCGTCCCGCCGCTAAAATGACACCTGTCATTATTTGCGGGAGAGCGGACGGCAGAATGACTTTCACTAACGTTTGCCACCGCGTCGCTCCTAACGCAAGACTACCTTCTTTTATGCTCGGAGGAACATCTAAAATCGCGTTCTCACATATACGTGTCAATCCTGGCAAGTTTAATATGGTAATCGCCAACGCGCCTCCAAGTAACGTGTAGCCCCATCCTGTTAGCGTCACAAACGCCAATAATCCAAACAATCCGACGACAATCGATGGGAGAGACGCCATCGTTTCAATGCACAACCGAATAAAGTTAAGCATCTTTCCTTGTTTGGCGTATTCCGCCAAATAAATTCCCGCTCCTAATCCTAATGGAACAGAAATTAATAACGTAATAACAAGCATATAAAGCGAGTTAATAAGCTGAGGACCAACCCCTCCTCCTGCTTGCATGTTGCTCGGTTTGCCAAATAGAAAATCTGGCTGCCAAAATCCCCAGCCTTTTGACAAAATCGTCACAAAAAATAATACAAGCAAACCAATGACGAATGCAGCAATCACATAAAATATGCCCGTCCAAATTTTATCGACCACTCTCGATACCATTTTATCGTTCCCCTCTTTGTCCGATCATTCGTATAAGCACAATAAAGAAAAAGGAAATAAATAACAAAATCATCGCCAATGTCCACAATGCATTGTTCCAAGCAGTACCATTGATCGTATTCGACATATCCATCGTTAAAATTCCGGTTAGTGTCGCTGTTGGGCTATATAATCCTGAAGGAAGTTTCACCGTGTTTCCGATTACCATTTGCACTGCTAATGCTTCGCCAAACGCTCTCGCTAGCCCAAGGACAATGCCAGTTAAAATTCCCGTTTTTGCTGCGGGAACGATCACCCGGCTAATCGCCTGCCATCTTGTTGAACCAAGTCCGTATGAAGCTTCTAAGTATGAAAGCGGAACGCTGTGAAGCGCATCTGACGTAATGCTTGTGATCGTCGGTAAAATCATCACGCTTAATACGATAATTCCAGCTAACAGACTAAATCCCACGCCGCCGAACCATTCGCGAAGAAGCGGAACAAGCATCGTAACACCTAACCAACCGTAAACGACGGACGGAATGCCGACAAGCAGCTCCAAAACTGGTTTTAATACGGACGACCCGAATTTTGGAGAAATAAAATGCATAAAAATAGCAAGGGCAATCGCGATCGGCGTGCTTAACAACACCGCTCCAACGGATACGAGCGTTGACCCAACGATAAAAATAACGGCTCCATATTTTGGATGTGAATCACTTGGCTTCCATTCTGCCGAGAACAGCATTTCCTTTAGAGAAATTCCGTTTTCTGTAAATGACTGGATTCCTTTGCCACAAATAAACGCAATAATAGAAAGAGTAGTAATAACGATCAGCAGACCGCAAAAAGTTACTAGGATCCTTCCGATATATTCGTTTTTCCAATAATTAAGCTTTCTTTTCTCTTTCATTCTTCCATCACCTCATGAAGAATAAGACTGGCTAAACGATGTAGCCAGCCTTTAATGGAATTACTCTAATTCAGATATAGGAATGTAACCCATTTCTTTTACTTTCGAAGCAAATTCTTCGCTTTTCACGTAATTGATAAATCCTTGCACTGCATCTTTCGGCTCGCCTTTTGTAATCATGTATTCATAAGACCAGAAAGGATACTTTTCCGTTTTGATATTTTCGATCGTTGGTTCTACACCATCAATTTTTAACGTTTTTAAATCTTTATTTTCACCGATTAAGTAGGACATCGCAACATAACTAATCGATCCTGGCGTCGAGTTAATCGCTTGTTCGACAGCGCCATTGGAATCTTGAACAGTTCCAATCGCTTCGTTTATTTTTACGTCTTTCATCACCGTTTTTTCAAAAGTAGCACGTGTTCCAGAGGAAGCAGGACGATTAATGACGTTAATTTTTTCGTCTTTTCCGCCGACATCTTTCCAGTTTGTAATTTTTCCAGAGAAAATATCTTGAATTTGTTGTGTTGTTAAAGAATCGACATTGACATCTTTATTCACTACAAGCGCAAAAGCAATTCCTGCTACTTTATGATCAACAAGCTCTCCTGCTTTTGATTTATCTTCTAGCTTTTCTGCAGATGGAACATCCGAGTTTCCGATTTGTACAGCACCAGCGGCAACTTGGTTAACACCTGTTCCGCTTCCTCCCCCTTGTACAGTAATCGAAACATCAGGGTATTTTTCCATAAATTGATTTGCAGCCTCTTCAGCAAGCGGTTGAAGAGCAGTGGATCCAGCTAACGTAATCGTTCCAGAATACGATTCTTCTTGCTTCGTTTCTGTGTTTCCAGCATTTTCTTCTGTTTTGTTATCCGTTTTTCCACACCCCGCAAGCATCCCCGTTATTAACAGTGCTGCAATTCCGAATCTGATTGGTTTTTTCCACATCATCGATTGACCCTCCTAGTTATTTTGTGGTCCGTGTACATGTTCATTGTAACGAACGAGTTTTATGCCTTTATTAAGCAAATGTTAAGTTTACGTAAAACAGGTAGGCATATTTTACATATTTCTTCCGGGACAAGCATACATAGTTACTAACAATGCGTTCATTGGAGGAGTAATACGTGAAAAAAGTAATCAGTGCCTTCTTCCTATGCCTTTCCATCTATATCATTTATCATGATGTAACAGAAGGAACATTGATCGCTTCAACAGAAGCAACAGCACCCCCGGAACATGGGACAGACGGAAAAACAAACGTTCACATCCCATATCAAATGGTGACCGTCCAACCAGGGGATACACTATTGTCCATTATAGAAAGAAAACAAAACGGGCCACTTCCTGTCCCCATTGACAAGGTGATCACCGATTTTGAAGCATTGAACCCAGGCGAAAAAGCGCAAACATTACGAATTGGAAAAAAATATAAAATACCGGTATATCAACGGTAAGTAGCGAATTTCTTGTCAAGTGATGATAAACATTGTTACAATAGTTCAGAAAGCGACATGAACTTGTTTCTTAAAGGAGCGAATTTCCGTGGGTGAAATTATTCATCGTTCAAAAACTCGTCCTGTTCGCGTTGGCAATTTAACGATTGGCGGCAATAACGAAGTCATTATTCAAAGCATGACGACGACGAAAACGCACGACGTCGAAGCGACCGTCGCCGAAATCAAGCGTCTGGAGGAAGCAGGCTGTCAAATCGTCCGCGTCGCCTGCCCAGATGAGCGCGCGGCCAACGCTATTCCGGAAATTAAAAAGCGCATTAACATCCCGCTTGTAGCAGATATTCACTTTGACTATAAATTAGCGTTGAAAGCAATCGAAGGCGGAGTGGACAAAATTCGCATCAATCCAGGAAATATCGGACGCCGTGAAAAAGTCGAAGCGGTCGTAAAGGCGGCGAAAGAACGCGGTGTGCCGATCCGCATCGGCGTCAATGCCGGATCGTTGGAAAAGCGGATTTTGGAGAAATACGGCTACCCTACCGCAGACGGTATGGTCGAAAGCGCGTTATACCATATCCGCATTTTAGAAGAATTTGATTTCCACGATATTATCGTATCGTTAAAAGCGTCAGATGTACGGTTGGCGATCGAGGCATACGAAAAAGCGGCACGCACGTTTGATTATCCGCTCCATGTCGGCATTACCGAATCCGGTACGCTATTTGCTGGAACGATCAAAAGTTCCGTCGGGCTCGGGGCCATTTTAAGCAAAGGAATCGGAAATACGATCCGCGTCTCGCTGAGCGCCGACCCGGTTGAAGAAGTAAAGGTGGCAAGGGAAATATTAAAAGCGTTCGGTTTGGCAGCAAATGCAGCGACACTGATTTCCTGCCCGACGTGCGGACGCATTGAGATCGACTTAATCAGCATTGCCAACGAGATTGAAGAATATATTTCGAAAATAAAAGCACCGATTAAAGTAGCCGTGCTCGGGTGCGCTGTCAACGGACCAGGCGAGGCACGCGAAGCGGATATTGGCATCGCCGGAGCGCGCGGCGAAGGTTTATTATTCCGCCATGGCCAAATTGTTCGCAAAGTTCCAGAAGAAAAAATGGTCGAGGAATTGAAAAAAGAAGTGGACAAATTGGCGGAAGAGTACTTTGCCAAACAAAAGCAAAAAGCTTGACGCTTGAAGCGCCAAGCTTTTTTGTTAATCATAAAACGGCATGATGAACAGGCGGACGATAATCGCTACAATTCCAATCCCGATGGCCCATGCACCCAGCGTCTCAGCACCGCGCCGGCGTGCAATAAAGCCGACAATAATGCCTGCTGCTCCTAAAAAAACAGGCCAAATAAATAAAGAAATAATGGAAAGGGCGAGTGCTAGCCAACCTATCCCTGTTCCATCAGCTTTTTCTTCGCCACGTTCATCATTGCGCCGAATTGGCTCGGCTATTTCTGCCCCTGTTTCTTCCATAAAGTCGCGTTCTGGTTCGTCTTTTCCAATCGATTGCACGTAGCTTTCATTATACGTGCGGTCGCGATCATCCACCATGTGCTTCCCTCGCTTTCCTAGAGTAAGGAGCATTTATTAGTATGAAAAGTTTATGCAAAATTATAGATGTGAATATTTTCTATAAATGCTATGCGATTATCGGCGGCAAACTTTGACTTCCCTTGGCTATGCTTAATCTGAGTTCGGCAATCACGCCGCATATCATCTATAGCTGGATTTTATTTTTAAGGAGTGTAGAAAGATGAAAAAACGACTTGGAATTGATATCGATGGAACCGTTACTTGTCCGAGCACATTTATTCCATATTTAAACGAGTCTTTCCGAAAAAATTTGACGCTAAAAGATATCACCCAATATAATTTGGCACCGCTGTACGATACAACGGAAGAGGAAATGGACCGCTGGATGGAGAAATATGAAGCAATGATTTACGAATGCGCCCCGTTGGCCGAGCATGCTCTGGAAGTGATCAACAGCTGGAAAAACAAATACGAATTGTTTTATATCAGTGCGCGCGGCCGACATTTATATGACCTAACGGAGCGATGGTTTCAAAAAAACGGTGTTCATTATCACCACATCGAATTAGTCGGCTCTCACGACAAAATTGAAGCCGTAAAAACATATCGCATTTCCGCCTTTTTTGAAGACAAATACGATAACGCCTGCGATATTGCCGAGGCATGCCATATCCCCGTTATTTTATTCGATACACCATATAATCAAGGCCCGCTTCCAAAGCAAGTCATCCGCGTCAAAGACTGGCTGGAAGCAAAACAGCATGTAGAACGGCTTTTATCAACATAAAGAAAAGGGATATCTCTGCTTTATGTAGAGATATCCCTTTGACATTCCGGACATTTTCCATATATTTCAAATTTATGATCGGATATTTGATAACCTTGCAGCTGCTCGGCCAGTCCGTCCATTGGACAGGAAGAAATTTTTTTTGTTTTGCCGCATTGCACACAAATAAAATGATGATGGTGATGATGGCTATCACACGCAAAACGAAAATGTTTCTCCCCTGACAACTCCGTCATCTCCAAAATGCCAAGCTCCACAAACAGCGATAAATTGCGGTAAATCGTATCAAAGCTTAATCCTGGATAATCATCACGCAACGCCTCTAACACATCTTTGGCCGTTAAATATTTATCGGTGTTTGCAAATAGCTGCAGCATATCTTTCCGTTTGTCTGTATGTTTAAATCCTTTTGCCTTCATCAAGCGAATGGCTTGTGCGACATTCATTCTTTCTTATCCCCTTTTCCACTTGTTCCACATTAGTGCGGCAAGCAAAATGAACACAGCAAGCATCACGATCGTGCCGCCTGGAGCCAAATCAAGCTGATAGGAAAGCAACAGGCCAACAACGACCGATATTTCTCCAAATAAAACAGAGTAAACGATCGCCTGCTTAAAGCCTTTGGCAATGCGAATGCTCGCCGCCACCGGAAGCGTCATCAACGAAGAAATAAGCAAAACGCCAACGATCCGCATCGATGCGGCGATCACCAGCGCCACTAATACGATAAATATAAAATGAATCAGCTTAGCGCGAATCCCGGAAATGACCGCATATTCTTCATCAAATGAAAGAAGAAACAATTCTTTAAACAACAATAAAACCATGGCGGTTATGATGCAGGCGATGGCAAATATCGTCCATACATCTTGGCGGCTAACAGCGCTGACACTGCCGAACAAATACGAAAACAAATCTGTATTAAAGCCGTCTGCCAGCGAAATAAAAATGACGCTAAGACCAATGCCGCCAGACAGAATGATCGGAATTGCCAGTTCCTGATAATGTTTATACACTGTCCGCAATTTTTCAATAAAAAGCGAACCGAGAACAGAAAATCCCATTCCGATATAGAGCGGATTCCAGCTTGCAAAGTAAGAAAAATTTTTGCCGAGCAGCAAACTGGCAGCAATACCGGCAAGCGTCACATGGCTGAGCGCGTCGGCAATAAGCGACAGACGCCGCACTACAATAAACACTCCGAGAAGCGGAGCAGCAAATCCAATTAACAATCCAGCAATAAACGCGTTGCGCAAAAATTCATATTGCCATATCGCTTCGAGCATAATATCATTCCCCCATCAGTGCTGATGAGAAAGCACATGAAGCGAATGCCCGTAAAATTGCGATAATGCGTCTTCCCCGAGCTTTTCAAATTCTTCTGCTTTCCCATGGAAATATAAATGCTTATTTAAACAAGCAACATCCGTTACTTTTTCGGTGACCGTTCCAATATCGTGTGTGACAAGAATAAGTGTAATGCCAAGGCGTTGATTTAACTCATCAAGCATGTTGTAAAAACTTTGCACGTGGTGAATATCGACGCCAACCGTCGGCTCATCTAAAATAAGCAGTTCCGGTTTGCTGACAATCGCCCGGGCAATAAAAACACGCTGCTGCTGGCCGCCCGATAATTCGCCAATATTCCGCTTGGCAAATGCGCTCATGCCAACTGCTTCAATCGCTTCCGACACCGCTTGTTTATCGTTTTTCGTAAAAAAGCGAAACATTCCTCGCTTCGCGGTCAGCCCGCTCGCCACCACTTCATAAACAGTGGCAGGAAATCCACTGTTAAAACTGTTGGCCTTTTGCGAGACAAAGCCGATCCGATGCCACTCTTTAAACGATTCAATCGGCGTTCCGAACAAAGAAATATGGCCTTGCTGCGGTTTTAACAAGCCTAATACGCATTTTAACAACGTCGATTTTCCTGAACCGTTCGGGCCGACTAGCCCTAAAAACGCACCTTTTGGCACGGCTAAATTAATGTCCTCTAATACATTTTCTTTTTCATAACGAAACGATACATGTTCCATTTTCAGGACATATTCTGTTTTCATCGCGTTCTCCCCTGCTAATTCAGAATAGTTTCGATTTAGCTACGAACGTAGTATAGCGGATTGAACGCCGTTTGTAAACATTAATGAATCATCGCTTTAAACCGTGCTTCTCTTGCTTGATGGGCAACCATAATCGTGATAAAGAAATTCGGAGCAATTTATTGACGCTGGACGCGAAGCGCCAACAAAAATAAAACAGAGACGATCAATAACATGGCTAAACGGTTCCTTTTTATGCTGTTTTTGTACCAAAATACCACCGTTTCTTTTTTCCTTTAGTATACCATACACTTTCCACCTCTTCATTTCATATGATGCATAAAAGAGGAGGCGTCGAAAATGAACTTTTATCAGCAGATCATTCAACAAAAGCTCAAAACGATTACTCCGGAGGAACTGGTGTCATACAGCCATGACTACAACATCCCGATCACCGTTGAACAGGCAAAAAAAATTCTCGACATCGCGCGAACCAATAAAATCAATGTGTTTGACCCACAGGAAAGAAAAAAATGGGTCAAAGAGCTGGCGAAAATTACCTCGCCGCAAGTAGCGAAAAAAGCAAATGAATTATTTTTGAAATTCGTCAATAAAAAATAAAAGGGCATTATTTTTTGCCCTTTTATTTTTCTTCTATAATTTTGCTTAACACTTCTTCATCAAATGCTTGCGCGCGCAGCATGGCAATTTCATGCTTGTACGGCGGTTTTTTATGATTTTTGTCCTCGCCGACATACGGCGTCTCTAAAATTTTCGGAATATCGTCAAGCTGCGGATGGTGAACGATATAATTTAACGCAGCAAAGCCGATATGCCCAAAACCGATGTTTTCATGACGGTCCTTGCGGCTTCCGCGCGGATTTTTGCTGTCGTTGATATGCAGCACTTTGAGCCGCTCAAGCCCTATAATGCGGTCAAATTCCTCTAATACGCCGTCAAAATCCTCGACAATATTATAGCCCGCATCATGCGTATGGCATGTATCAAAACAGACAGACAATTTTTCGTTATATGTGACGCCATCGATAATTTGCGCCAGCTCTTCAAAGCTGCGGCCGCATTCGGAACCTTTTCCCGCCATCGTTTCCAGCGCGATTTGCACCGTTTGCTCACGCGTCAACACTTCATTTAATCCTTCAATAATTTTACGGATGCCCGCTTCCGGCCCCGCTCCGACATGCGCGCCTGGATGTAGAACGATTTGTTTGGCGCCAATCGCTTCTGTCCGTTCAATTTCTGAACGCAAAAATTCTACGCCAAGTCGAAATGTATCGGGGTTGTTCGTATTGCCGATATTAATGATATACGGAGCATGAACGACGATTTCTTCAATGCCATGCTCTTTCATATGGGCAACGCCTGCTTCAATATTGAGCTCTTCGATTTTTTTGCGCTTTGTATTTTGCGGCGCCCCGGTATAAATCATAAATGTATTCGCTCCGTAAGAAACAGCTTCTTCGCTGGCGGCAAGCAGCATTTTTTTTCCGCTCATTGATACGTGCGAACCGATTTTTAACATTTCTCTTCTCCCTTTCCGTTATATCATTACCGTTTCTTTAAACGGCGCAACCGCTTTTTTTGTTTTTCTATTTCGGCGAGCAATTTTTTCTTATATCCTGGCTTCACTTGTTTCGGCTTTTTCATTTTCGCAAGCAGCGGTGCGATCTCGTCATCTTGCTTAGTCCGCTTGCTCCGTCGGTTCCAAGGCGGCAAATCGACCCATTCACCGCGCACGAGATCGCGATGCAAAAACTCAATCCCCATTTTTTCTAATTTTGCAATCGCATCTTGATCGGACGGCTCATAAATGGTTACTGCGATGCCGGTGTAACCGGCGCGTGCCGTGCGTCCGACACGGTGAATGTAAAATTGCAAATCACGCGGCAGTTCATAGTTGATAACGTGGCTCACTCCCTCAATATCAATGCCGCGCGCCGCTAAGTCGGTCGCGACAATATATTGAAATTCTAAATCACGAATTTGCTTCATCATTTTTTTGCGCTCTCGCGGCGACAGATCGCCATGTAAAACCCCGATTTTTAATCCCTTTTCCATCAAGCTGTTCGCCAATTCGTCAGCCATTTTTTTCGTATTCGTAAACACGATTGCTAAATACGGGTTATAGGTAACAAGCATATCGTGCAGCAGATTCACTTTGTCGCGGCTGCGAAGCGGCACGAGAACATGTTCAATCTTTTCTGCTGCCACCTGCTTAGGCGCAACATGAACGTATTTTGGGTTTTCCATATATTTTTTTAAAAATGGCTTTAATTTTTCCGGAATCGTCGCCGAAAAAACGAGCATTTGCAATTGTTTCGGCATGCGCGCCGCAATTTGGTCCACATCGACGATAAACCCCATATCAAGCATTAAATCGGCTTCATCAACAACAAGCATCGTCGCCGTGTGCACATTTAAGGCTTGGTCGCGAATAAGGTCATTGATTCTTCCCGGCGTTCCGACAACAATATGCGGCTGTATTTTTAGTTTTTCCAGCGCTTTTTGCTTATCGGTTCCGCCGATAAAACAACGCGCCGTAATTTGCCGACCTGCCGGACAAAACTTAGTGATTTTTAACAATTCATGATAAATTTGTGTCGCAAGCTCACGCGTCGGCGCCGTAATCACCGCCTGCACCGCCTCGCGCTCCGGGTCTATCTTTTCGATAATAGGCAGTAAATAAGCATGGGTTTTCCCTGTTCCTGTTTGCGACTGACCGATGACGCTTTCCCCACGAAGAATGCTCGGAATAATGCGTTCTTGAATTTCCGTCGGTTTATAAAAACGAAGCTCTTTAATGGCTTCCATAATAAACGGCTGAAAGGCAAAATGTTCAAATTGCGTTTCCTTCATTCATCATTACTCCTTTCTGCTCCGACTTTGCCGAAAGCCGAATAGCTCGATTTATCATTATATCTAATTTTTGCACAGTACCGCAACTTAAGACGATCAGAAGAAGAAAAAACATTTCCCGTTTTTCCGCATACTTTATGAAAGAGATATTCTCTTACTTCAGCCTAGAAAGGAGGAAAATGCGATGATCTACAACCGGCCACCGATATTTCCTTCTTCCCCGATGCCGCGCTCGTTTTTAAGAATGCCGCCTTCTTCTTTTCCTGTCATGAGAACACCCTTTCCTCGCCCCGGGTTTGGCGGTTTCCTATCGCGTTTATTTTCAAGAGGGCAGCCGATCGCTTCTCCATCCCCGTGGATAACGCCAGTGATGCGAAACGCTGCCGCTAGTGCCGGAGCCGGCGCAAACACAGGCGGGGGATTTCTCGGAATGTTGACAAACGTGCAAAAAATGCTTGGCATTGCACAAAACGTCATGCCAATGGTGCAGCAATACGGCCCGCTGATTAAAAATCTTCCTGCGATGATCCGCATATGGAAAGAATTAAAACCGGCGGATGAAGAAGAAAGTAAAACGGAAAATAACAGCCAAGAAAACAAGAAAAAAACAACGTCTTCAGCAAAAAAACGGACCGTACCGAAAGCAGCAAAAACGAATGAAAACAAACGAGCAGAATCGGAAAAAGGGCCAAAACCATCCACCCCGAAGCTATATATTTAAAACGTGTTATCTTTGTATTCCCCTTTTTTCTCCGATATAATGTAAAAGAAGACAATTGTTTTTACATGCCGGAGTTTAGGAGGAAACAAAATGGAAGTGATTAAAATTACCCCGCGCGGCTACTGCTACGGGGTTGTCGATGCGATGGTTATCGCAAGAAATGTTGCCTTGGATCCTACACTGCCAAGACCGATTTATATTCTTGGAATGATCGTTCACAATAAACATGTTACCGATGCATTTGCCGAGGAAGGAATCATTACGCTAGACGGAGAAAACCGATTAGAGATTCTTGAAAAAATCGATAAAGGAACCGTTATCTTTACTGCGCACGGCGTATCGCCTGAGGTGAAAAGACGTGCGCGCGAAAAAGGGCTGGTTACGATTGATGCGACCTGTCCGGACGTCACGAAAACGCACAATTTGATCAAAGAAAAGCTAGCGGACGGCTATGAAATTATTTACATCGGCAAAAAAGGACATCCCGAACCAGAAGGAGCGGTCGGCATTGATCCGACGCGCATTCATCTTGTCGAAACGATCGAAGATGTAGAGCGTCTGACGATCAAAAGCGACCGCATCATGGTGACAAACCAAACAACGATGAGCCAGTGGGACGTTGCCGATATTATGCAAAAAGTAAAAGAAAAATATCCGCATGTCGAAATGCATAAAGAAATTTGCCTTGCCACCCAGCTCCGTCAAGAAGCGGTGGCGGAACAGGCGAAAGAGGCCGACGTGACGATTGTTGTTGGCGACCCTCGCAGCAATAACTCCAACCGCCTGGCCCAAGTATCAGAGGAAATTGCTGGTACAAAAGCATATCGCGTTGCTGATGTAACGGAAATTGATATTAACTGGATTAAAGATGCAAAAAAAGTGGCTGTTACGGCAGGAGCTTCCACCCCTACCCCGATTACAAAGGAAGTCATCGACTTTTTAGAGCAGTTTGATCCAAACGATCCAACGACATGGAAACGCGAACGAAACGTACCGTTGCAAAAAATTTTGCCGAAAGTAAAAGCAAAGAAAGAAACGAAGCAATGAAAACAAGGCTGACCCCAAGCAGCGCGGGGCCAGCCTTCTGTTTTACACAAATGTAAACGGATCGGTATGCACTTTCGAGACACAAACGGACGCTGCAAACTGTCGCTTGGCAAACTCCGCTTCTAAAAAGCGGGCGAGACCCTGTTTCATGACTTTCTCTACGTTATGGCCCGGATCGACAATATTTAGCCCCAGCATCATCGCGTCATGCGCAACATGGTAATACACATCTCCGGTGACGTACACGTCCGCACCAGCCGACTTGGCCTGTGAAATATATTTGTTTCCGTCTCCGCCCACGACCGCGACCTTTTGCACTGTATCTTGTAAATTGCCAACAACTCGAACCGCCGGCACATCCAACGTTTTTTTCACATGCTCGGCAAACTCATTAAGCACCATTGCTCGCGGCAAGCGGCCAATTCTTCCTAATCCAAACGTTTTTCCTTTGTTGTCAAGCGGATAGATGTCGTATGCCACTTCTTCATACGGATGAGCCTGCAGCATCGCTGATACAACTTTATTCTGCAGAGAGGCTGGAACAATTGTCTCGATGCGCACCTCTTCTACTTTTTCCAGCTCTCCCGCCTTTCCGATAAACGGATTGGATCCTTCTAAAGGCAAAAACGTACCGATCCCGCGGCCATTAAACGTACAGTGGCTATAGTTGCCGATATGACCTGCCCCCGCGTTGCCGATTGCCTCCCGAACAAGGTCGGCATGTGTTTCCGGAACATAAACGACCAATTTTTTCAGCGGCTCTTCATACGTTGGAACGAGCACCTCTACTTGCTCCAATCCTAGCGCTTCCGCCAGCCAGTCATTGACCCCACCATCGGCGATATCTAAATTCGTATGGGCGGCATAAATAGCAATGCCATGTTTTAGGCATTTTTCTATCATGCGCCCTTGCGCCTGATCGGTAACGAGCTGCTTTAACGGACGGTAAAGCGGTGGATGATGAGCGATGATGAAATCGACTCCTTCGGCGACCGCCTCATCGATAACATCCTCCAAAACATCTAAGGCGATCATCACTTTTTTCACCGGTTTATTTAACGTTCCGATTTGCAAACCGATTCTATCGCCCTCCATTGCCAGGTGTTTCGGAGCAAGCTGTTCCAACAGCCCGATGATTTCATAACCGTATGGAAGTTTGCTCACTGTAATGCCTCCTCCACAAGCTTGATTTTTTCCTCCAGCTCCCGTTTTTTTGCCAGCGCAGATTCCGTTTCTGCCTTTTCAGCGAGTTGACGGACGATCCGCTTCCAATGTTCCAGTTCATGACGCCATTTCTCTAAAAACACATCTTTTTTTTCCTTCAGCAAAAACGGACCTAACAATAGTTCTGCCTCCATATCGGCATATGGTTTTTTTCCGTCGCCTTTTTCGGCCACGAGCACTTCGTAAATTCTTCCATCTTCTTTTAATATTCGTTCGGCGATCAACTCCCAGTCGTTATTCATCAGCCATTTGCGCACGATATCGGCCCCGACATTCGGCTGCAAAATAAGCCTTTTTACACCGAAAAGCTTATTTTTTCCGGCTTCCAAAATATTCGCAATCAATGTACCGCCCATCCCGGCAATCGTAATGCAGTCGACTTCGCCGGGAGCGATGACTGCTAAGCCGTCACCTTTCCGTACGGAAATGACATGGGAAAGCCCCGCTTTTTCCACCTGCTGTTTCGCCGAGCGGAGCGGGCCATCCGCCACTTCCCCTGCTACTGCCTTTGTAATATATCCATGCAAATATGCGTAGCACGGCAAATATGCGTGATCGGAGCCGATATCAGCGAGCGTGGCGCCTTTGGGAATGAAAGAAGCGACGGTTTCTAGGCGTTTCGACAGACGAAATTCATTCATGGTGCTTTTCACATCCCTTTTCTTCTTCTGTGTATTGTACCACAAACAAAAAATCCCTTCACCTAAGGAAGGGATTTTTTGTTTATTTCAGCTTAGAAAGCCATTTTGCCATTTCATCCGCTTTTTCCGGCGGAACAAGGCCTGGAGGCATGTTGCCACGACCGTGTTGGATCACGTCTTTAATTTGGTCAAGCGAAAGCCGTTGACCTACTCCTTTTAATGCCGGACCAACCCCGCCTTCATAATTTTGTCCATGACAGCTGCTGCAAGTTTGTTGGTAAAATTGTTCGGGATTGGCCGCAGCGGTTTGTTCTGTTTTCTCGCCGCCTTTTTTCTCTTTCGCGAGCTCTTTCGCGTCACCAAGCCCTTTAAATGAAAGCCCAAGAGTAAGTCCGATCCCAAACAACATAATGATAAAGAATGGGATTAACGGGTTTCGATTCATCTTTTTTTACCTCCCTTATGTATGACCATTGTTCAATAAATATAACCACTACAAACAATTTTATTTTACTGTAAATTATTGCGGAGGAAAAGCCCTAAATCGGATAATCTATAGCAAAACTCCCACAATCAAAAGGGCTAAAGCAAAAGAAAAACCATTAAAATACCTGTCCCAATTATACCTGATAGAAGAAAATAAAGTAAGCGAAATTGTTTTCCCAGCCATATCCATATTAAACAATTTACAAAAACGGTTAATGCCGTAACCATTTTTTGTTTTGGAAAATAATATTCACCAATTTTAATGGATGCAATAAGGAAAATAAACGCACTGCTGATGAGCGGAAGATGAATGATATTTCCCTTTCCCTTCCACATCCGTATAGCGATAAGACATAGAAAGAAAAAAAGGGCGAAAAGGAGCATTTGCAAAACGAATGACAATTCAGTAAAATAAATGACAAGAGCACTTGCTGGCAACAATAGACAAATAATTGCTGCGAACAGAAAAGTGAGCATTGTTCGGCGGCGTGCCGGAAAACGATCACGCAGACGCTTTTGATAACCGCCTTCCGTGTATAACGCCAACAAATAATTGCAATATTGCTCTGGAAGGAGACGAGAACGCTTCCAATATTCAATTTCCCGCACAATAATTTCACGTCTTTGTTCGTCCATACTCATCCGCCTTTCATCAAGAAAAGAGAAAGAAAAAATAGTTTACTTCTGAAGAAGTAAACTATTGAGAAAAAGATTACTCTAAAAAGTCTTTTAGCCGTTTACTGCGGCTTGGGTGGCGTAATTTGCGGAGCGCTTTTGCTTCAATTTGACGAATGCGTTCGCGAGTGACACCAAAAACTTTTCCAACTTCTTCTAGCGTCCGTGTCCGGCCGTCGTCCAGCCCAAAACGCAGGCGCAAAACGTTCTCTTCGCGATCAGTAAGCGTATCTAACACATCTTCGAGCTGTTCTTTTAGCAGCTCATACGCCGCGTGCTCGGATGGCGATGTTGCTTCCTGATCTTCAATGAAATCGCCTAGATGCGAATCATCTTCTTCACCAATCGGTGTTTCGAGAGACACCGGTTCTTGGGCAATTTTTAAAATTTCGCGTACTTTTTCCGGAGTTAAATCCATTTCTTCGGCGATTTCTTCTGGAGTTGGTTCACGACCAAGATCTTGAAGCAATTGCCGTTGCACACGAATCAGTTTGTTAATCGTTTCAACCATATGCACTGGGATGCGGATCGTTCGTGCCTGATCGGCAATGGCGCGCGTAATCGCTTGGCGAATCCACCATGTTGCATAAGTACTGAATTTATATCCTTTACGGTAGTCAAATTTTTCGACTGCTTTAATTAGACCCATGTTTCCTTCTTGGATTAAATCGAGAAATAGCATCCCACGACCAACGTAACGTTTGGCAATGCTGACAACAAGACGGAGGTTGGCTTCTGTCAAGCGGCGTTTTGCTTCCTCGTCGCCTTGCTCAATCCGTTTTGCCAGCTCAATTTCTTCTTCGGCAGACAAGAGTGGGACGCGGCCAATTTCTTTTAAATACATGCGTACAGGGTCGTTAATTTTAACGCCAGGAGGAACGGATAAATCATTTAAATCAAATTCTTCTTCTTTCGTTAAGTCATCGATATCAGGGTCTGTCTCTAAATCAGATTCGCTAATGACTTCGATTCCTTGATCAGCCAAGTATTCGTAATATTCGTCCATCTGATCAGAATCGAGATCAAAGCCAGACAAACGTTCAGCAATTTCTTCATATGTTAAAATACCGCGTTTTTTGCCGAGCTCGGCTAGCTGTTCTTTTACTTGTTCAAGGGTTGCGTCCGCATCGGCTTGTTTGGAACGGGCTGGTTTTTCAGCCATCTCACTACCTCCTTTTAAAACTTATACCACCATGTTATGAAGAAGATAACATCTTTTTCATCTCAATAATTTCTTTGGCAATGCGCGCAGCAGTTAAAAAATCCTTTTTTCTCTCTGCTTCCGTCTTTTCTTGTTCTTTTTCTTTTAGCATTAACCATTTTGGATAATTCAACACATGTCTTATATAATCATTCAGTTCCTGCTCGGAAATTTCGTCTGTGATCAGTAATAACGACAACTCGGTTGCCAGCGGCTTCAAGTCGTCAGGAAGACGCGAAATCAATAAGCTGACATTCGGTTCATTTCCTTCTTCGTAAAAAGCGTAAATATAAGCGGCAATCGCTCGGTGCTCTTCGAGATTGAACCTGCCTGCGATCTTTTCCTGAACAACCATCGCTACATCGCGATTTTGCAGCATATGGGCAAGCAGTATTCGCTCGGCATTTTGAAATGCAGGAAGAAGCTTTTTTTGCAGCAGCGGCTTTGGTGCTGCTTCCCGGTCTATATGATCAGAATGCTTGACTTCCTTGACTGCGTCTCTATAGCGGTTTAACTGCTCCTGCAAGGCGGACAGTGAAAGGGAAAACTCATCAGCCAACTGCCGTAAATAGTAATCCCACTCAATCGGATTCGGCAGCTTGCTGATTTCGCGAAGCACTTCCTCAATATAACGGATTTTATCATTTTCATTATGCAAGTTTTTTCCCTTGCGGAAATACATCATTTTAAACGTCATCAGCGAGCTGCTAGCGTCAATGATATCACGCTGAAACCGCACTGCGCCATATTTCTTTATATATTCATCTGGGTCGAGGCCATCGGGAATTGTTGCGACTTTCACATGACATCCTGCATCCGCTAACAGCTTTGCGGCGCGGAATGTCGCTTCTATTCCCGAAGCATCGCCATCATAGCAAATAATAACTGTATCGACATTACGGCGAAGGATGCGCGCGTGCTCTTCCGTCAATGCCGTGCCCATCGTTGCTACCGAATGGGCAACGCCTGCCTGTACGGCAGAAATGACATCAGCGAATCCTTCCAATAAAACGGCTTCTTGATGCTTTCGAATATGTAGCCGCGCTTGATGAAAATTGTATAAAATGCTCCCTTTATGGAAAATTGGTGTTTCAGGGCTGTTTAAGTATTTCGGCTGACCTTCCTCAAGCAGCCGTCCTGAAAAACCGACAGCATCCCCATGATGATTATGAATGGGAAACATGATGCGATGGCGAAAACGATCGATATAGTCGCCGTTTTCTTTGCGGATGATCAACCCTGCCTTCTCCATCAGGCTGGGCGAAAAACCTCGTCCTAGTAAAAGTTTGACAGCGAAATCACGTGAATCGGGTGCATAGCCGATTTCAAACTGATCGATCATTTCCCTAGTCCATCCACGCGCTTGTAAATAATCAAAAGCTTTCTGCCCTTCCTTTGTATTGACAAGCAAATGATGGTAAAATTTTTTCAGAAGCGCATGCGCTTCGATCATCATTTTTGTTTCGCCTGCGTCGGTGCGATGATGTTTATCAACGTCGTCCAGCTTGAAAGCGGACAAATCCACGTTTGCCTTTGCGGCCAGACGTTTGACCGCTTCAATAAAGGTGAGGCCTTCTATGTCCATTAAAAACGAGAATACATTTCCTCCCGCACCGCAGCCGAAACAATGAAAAATTTGTTTTTCTGGAGAAACCGAAAACGATGGGGTCTTTTCCCCATGAAATGGACATAATCCAAAATAGTTACGCCCTTGTTTTTTTAACTGGACATAATCGCTAATCACATCGACGATGTCGATGCTGCGGCGAATCTCTTCAATCGTTTCTTCGGGAATACGGTATCCCATATGAACAACTCCGTATCTTATTATTCTCGGGTCTATGTCTATTTTCCTTTGAGTTTCGACAAAATTTTTTCGAAATTTTGCCGAAATCGGCGGCGATCCTGGTCAGAAAACCGTTTCATTCCTTTCGGGTATACCCCTTGCCTTCGCATTCTAGTATGAAGATAGCGATGGTGAAGGGCATTTTCCATCTCTTCCTCTTCATACACCTTTCCGCGCGGAGAAATGACATGCACACCGCGGCTCACCAGTATGCTTGCCAATCCAACGTCCTGGGTCACCACCACATCCCCGCGCATCGCATGATTTAAAATATACAAATCCACCGCTTCCTTTTCTGTATCAACGTATACCCACTTCATTTGCTGCAACGGCGAAAAGTGGTTGTACGAAGAAATAAACACACTTGGTATATTATATTTCGCAGCAAGGAAGAAAATTTCACTTTTTATCGGGCAAGCATCCGCATCTACAAAAACAGTCGGTCCCACTGTCTCTATCTGACTGCTATCGCCGTTAGTTGTGTACTGTCCAGGATAGGGCTAATCAAGCAACCAGATTTACACCTCCTATTATTCTACACCGTTCTTAAAAATCCTTCTTTTTTCCCCCGTATAATGAGCGAATTTTGTCGAAAAACATTTTGCTCTTTCCCTTGACAAATAACTATAAATAGTTTACTCGTCTTTTACACGCTCTAAACCTATATTGTGCATTTTTCTCGCAATTTTTTATTATAATACAAAAATCAAAAATGCGCTATAAAAAAATAAAAGCACAATTCACATGAACGTGAATGTGCTACAGTTTTCTTTTCTTCATAATAATGCTTGCTGTTTCTTCAACCGCTTTATTCGTCACATCGATCACATCGCAGCCGATTTTCGCGACAATCTCATCGAAATAAGCAAGCTCTTCTTTAATGCGATCCATATTGGCATAAATAGCCTGATCATTTAATCCAAGCGATTTTAGACGCTCGCGGCGAATCGTCAGCAGCTTTTCCGGACTGATTTTTAAGCCGAAACATTTTTTGCGCGGCACTTGAAACAGTTGTTCCGGCGGCTCTACTTCCGGTACGATCGGCACGTTGGCTACCTTTAGCCGCTTATGGGCCAAATATTGCGATAGTGGCGTTTTTGAAGTGCGCGATACACCGATTAAAACGATGTCAGCACGCAAAATTCCCCGCGGATCGCGCCCGTCATCATATTTTACCGCAAATTCAATCGCTTCAATTTTCTTAAAATAATCCTCATCCAATACACGCACTTGTCCTGGCTCATACCTTGGTGTCAATTGAAACAGATCGCTCATTTGTTCAATCAGCGGCCCGATAATATCATACGCCATTACTCCCTCGCGCGTTGCTTCCTCCATAAGAAACTGGCGCATCTCCGGAACGACGAGGGTAAAGGCGATAATTCCTCGATTCATTTTCGCTAGCGCCACCACTTCGGCCAGCGTCGTTTTATCTTCTACATACGGTACGCGTTTGATCTGAATATGAGTGCTATAAAACTGGCTTGCTGCCGCTTTCACTACAAGTTCCGCTGTTTCCCCTCCTGAATCGGAAACAACATAAACAAGGCGTTGATCCATCTTTCTCCTCCTTTTTCTCCCTATAACAAATCGTCTTTTGCTAGCGCAACGAACGCCTTTGTCATATTGGTTTTCGTTATTCGTCCGATAACTTCGTAGCCTTTCTCCGTTTTCCGCACGACTGGCATCGCATCGATTTGTTTTTCGATCAGCCGTTCTGCTACTTCAATAAGCGGATCATCTTTATAGCAAACCGCTATATTCGGCATTCTCGTCATAATGATATTGACGGGAATTGTTGTTAACTCCTGTTTGCCGATGCTTGCACGTAGCAAATCTTTCCGTGATAGTACACCAGCTAACAGCGATTCATCATCAACGACAAACAAGGTGCCGACATCTTCGAGAAACATCGTCACAATCGCATCATATACGCTTACATTTTCATTGACAACAACCGGAATTGACTGGTAATCAGCAACCTTTAGCTTTTTTATTTTATCGGCCAACAGCTGCGATCCCGTTTTTCCTGTATAAAAATAGCCTACCCGAGGCCGCGCCTCCAAATAGCCAGCCATTGTTAAGATCGCCAAATCCGGACGCAATGTGGCCCTCGTTAAATTCAACTTCTCGGCAATGCTTTCGCCGGTAATTGGGCCATGATCTTTCACAATCTGCAAAATTTGTTCTTGGCGTTTATTCAGTTCGATCGTCGCTCACCACCTTACTCAAAAGCTACATAAGTTTAACTTGAAGATTAGATCTCTGGTATTTAAAAAGCTTGTCGTAGATTTTCGATTGTCGCGCATTAGCGTGACAGTCGAAAAACATCGGGACTCTTTGCTAAAAGGCACAAAGGGGGAAACGTCAAGTTACATAATTATTATACTATACTCCGTTTCTAAGGAGAAAATTTTGATAATTAATGATCGCTTGTTTTTTCGCTGTTTTTATTGCGGTTTTCCGCGTTTTGGCCAGGTGGACTTATCTCTTTTAATTCGTCAATTTGCCTTAAAAAACGTTTCGTTTTCAGCGATAATCCGGAATATTCGTCATAATAGGAAGAAATAACGGTGCGGAGTTCTCGCTTCGTTTTTTCTTTTACAGAAATAGTTCCTAACCTTGATACATCGATGTAATAAAACAAACGCAACAGTCGGACAGCGGCAGCGGAAAGAGGGATGCGGTGAGGATCGGCAGCCTCGCAACGATGGCAAAGAAACCCGGCTTCCCTCACTGAAAAAGAAAAATTCCCCTCCGTTCGGCTGCATATTGCACAACGATCTAATGTCGGAGGAATCCCCATCACCGATAACATTTTCACCTCATAAATGTAAGTAAGAATCTCTAAGTCGCGCCCTTCGTTCATATATTGTAATGTCTGCAGGAGCAGCTCAAATAAATATGGATTGCGTTTTTGTTCCTCGGTAATTTTATCTGTCAGCTCTACAATATAGGACGCATATGCTGCAGTGAAAATATCTTCGCGGATGGTGCGCATCGAATCGATGATCTCCCCTTGGTGCAGCACACCAACCCCGCGGCTTCTGCGGATTAAGTAATGGCCGTATGTAAACGGTTGTGTAACGGCAGAAAGGCGGCTGCTTGGCTTTTTCGCTCCGCGTGCCATCGCAGCCACCTTTCCCCATTCTCTCGTGAAGAAAGTAACGATTTTATTTGTTTCGCCATAATCAATGGTACGAATGACCACTGCTTCACATTTTTCAAACAATCGTATCACCACCGATTTACGAACACCCATTAAAAAATAGGCTGATCAACTTCCTCTAGTTCCGATTTTTGTTCATCGCCGCTAAGCTGTTGCTCTCTTTCCAGCTCTTTAAAAAGAAGATATGTGTCGATATTGCCCGTTTGGCTAAATAATTTCCAAGTGAATTCAAGCATGGAACCACACCTCTTTCCGCCTGCAGCATTGCTTGTTTTTTCGTCTAATGATAGGTTGACTCCGACAGAAAACGTTTATGTTGCACAAAATTTTCTAATTAATACTCCTCTTCCCGGAATCCGAAGTCGCGCAGCTGGGCGAGGCGATTGCGCCAATCCTTTTGCACTTTGACCCATAGCTCCAAAAACACTTTTGACCCAAGAAGAGCTTCAATATCCATGCGCGCCCGCTGTCCAATTTCTTTTAGCATCCGTCCTTGCTTTCCAATAATGATCCCTTTTTGTGAATCGCGTTCTACGATAATGACGGCACCGACATAAACGGTGTCACTATCCTCGCGCCGCTCAATCCTTTCCACCACGACAGCAATAGAATGCGGAACTTCCTCGCGCGTTAAGTGAAGCGCTTTCTCACGAATCAACTCCGCGATAATAAACTGTTCCGGATGATCGGTAATTTGGTCAGGCGGATAATATTGTGGACCTTCCGGCAAATATTTTTTAATTTGTCCTACTAAATTTTCCACGTTGTTCCCTTGCAATGCGGAAATCGGAATGATCTCGGCAAATGGATAAAGATCTTTATACTGCTCGATGAGCGGCAATAAATCATCCGGATGAACTTTATCAATTTTATTCATGACTAGAAACACCGGAGTGTTTACCTCTTTCAGCCGTTCAATAATAAATGCATCGCCGCGCCCAAATCCTTCTTCGACGTTAATCATAAACAAAATAAGGTCGACTTCCCTTAACGCGTTCAGCGCCACCTTCATCATAAAGTCGCCAAGCTTATGTTTTGGCTTATGCACTCCTGGCGTATCAATAAAAATAATTTGTGCATCTTCGGTCGTATAAACACCTTGAATTTTATTGCGCGTCGTCTGCGGCTTATCGCTCATAATGGCGATTTTTTGGCCAATGACACGGTTTAAAAACGTGGATTTTCCGACGTTTGGTCTACCAACAATCGCTACGAATCCTGATTTATATCCTTCCCTACTCATGCATATCCTCCGCTGAAAAAGCTTGTGGTAATAGTTCGTTCACTGTTAGTTCCATTATATCGCCATTTAAATTTGCCAAGATTACTTTCATATCGCTTGGGCATAGCTCAGAAATAACTTGACGGCAGGCGCCACACGGCGGTACCGGCCGGGGCGTATCGGCAATCACCGCAAGGGCGGCAAATTCCGTGTCCCCTTCCGAATACGCTTTAAAAAGCGCCGTTCGCTCCGCACAATTGCACATGCTGTAGGCAGCATTTTCAATATTGCAGCCGCGGTACACTTTTCCGTCTTTGGTTAATAAGGCGGCGCCAACTTTAAATTTCGAATAAGGAACATAGGCATACTCTCGTGCTTTTTTTGCTTCTTCGATAAGTTCGTTTGTTTTCAACATTTCTCTTCCTTTCTCAACTCGAGAGGCAATTTACTTCTTTCTTTTATTTTACAAAAAATCTTTATAAATTTCATCTCTCGTCATGAAAATGTAACAGAAAAATTAGAATTTTCCTACTTATCCATCATATGTGGCAGAAAGATGATGATTCCAATGATCACCGCGACGATAGCGGCAAACAAAACAGCGGCCGCAGCAATATCTTTTGCGGCTTTGGCCAACGGATGAAAGTCGGTTGTTACTAAATTGACGACGCGCTCGACCGCCGTGTTGACAAGCTCCAACGTAATCACGCTTCCGATGGTCAGTAAAAGAATGAGCCATTCCCATTTAGAAATGCCGACGACAGCGGCCGCAGCAATGGCAAGAACAGCTAGGGCGATATGAACGCGCATATGCTCCTCTTCTTTAATTGCGGTCTTCATTCCTTCCCATGCGGAAGCAAACCGCTTTTTTTCCTTCTGCCAATTCATAACTATCTCGTCAATCCAAAGTGTTTTAAAATCTCTTCTTGCTTAGAAAACATCGTTTTCTCGTCTTCCTCCGTTTGATGATCATAACCTAACAGATGCAAAAAGCCGTGCACCGCTAAAAAACCGAGCTCGCGCATGAATGAATGCCCGTATTCTTCAGCCTGTTCTTTTGCCTTTGGAATGGAAATAATAATATCGCCAAGCAATGGCGGAACATCGGCACCGATAATTTCAATTTCTCCTTCTCCCTTTTCCTCGAGCGCGAAAGAAATCACATCCGTTGGCTGATCTTTTCCACGGTAGTCGCGGTTGATGGCGCGGATTCGCTCATTGTCGACAAAGGAAACGCTCACTTCCGCCCCTTGAGGGACGTCCTCGATTTCCGCCGCATAGTTTAACAGCTGTTCGATCATCTTTATTTGTTCTTCGGTGACTCCGTTTGTTTCGTCGATAAAATCGATGTAAAGAATCATGCGTGTTTCACCTTTTCCTTTCTTGTCTCTGGATATTCAATACGCGAATGAAATACACCATTTAGCGTCTCGCAAAGCGAACGGGCGACAATTTCTAATTCTTTTAACGTAATATCACATTCGTTCAATTGATTGTCTTGCAAGCGATCAGCAATAATGGAGCGCACAATTTTTTCGATTTTTTCCTGGGATGGACTAGAAAGCGAGCGGACTGCCGCTTCAACGCTATCCGCAATGCTAACAATCGCCGCTTCCTTCGTTTGCGGCTTTGGCCCCGGATAGCGGAATTCCTCTTCCAAAACATAGTCTGTTTGTTCCAATGCTTTATGATAGAAATATTTTAATAAAGTTGTGCCGTGGTGCTGTTCGGCAATGTCAATGATTTCCTTTGGCATGCGGTGTTTTTTTAATATTGCCACTCCATCCGCTACATGAGCAAGAATAATATTTTTGCTTAACTGTGGTGATAAATGATCGTGCGGATTCCCGCCGATTTGATTCTCAATAAAATAGCGCGGCCGTTTCGTTTTTCCAATGTCATGGTAGTAACAGGCGACACGCGCCAACAGACCGTTCGCGCCAATCGCTTCGCACGCGGCTTCGGCCAAATTGGCGACCATAATGCTATGATGGTACGTTCCCGGCGCTTCGATTAAAATTTTGCGAAGCAGCGGGTGATTCGGATTAGACAGTTCAATGAGCTTGATCGATGATAAAATCCCGAATGCTGCCTCCAACACTGGCAATAGCCCGATCGTCAAAATGGCGGAAAAAATGCCGGAAGCAAGCGCCATCAGCAGGAACATTCCGATTTCCGAAAACGAATAATGACCGTTTTTTAACAAGATCATGGTCAGCATCACGACAATATTAATAAACGCAACAAACAATCCAGCCTGCCAAATTTTTGCCTTGCGCAGCTGTTTATGCAAAAAGAAGCTGCCTGCCAACCCGCTTGTCAGCAAATAAATCGCTAACGAAACTTGTATCGTACCGTTTGCGCCTATTTCCTCATTAAACATCAAACTTCCACATACAGCGCAAAGAATTGCTGTTATGATCGCTATTCGTTCCCCAAGCAAAATGCGCACCAGCATGGTGCCGAAAGCAACTGGCACCAGATAGCCGGTGGAAACCGTATCTCCTTGCGGCAAGAGGCGGACAAGCTCCATGACTAGCATGATAGTGGTAAAAATGGTTGTATACAGAAATAAATTGGTGTTTGTTTGTTCACGTCCAAAGTAATAAACAAGCGGAGAAAGCAATAATAGCACAAGCATGGAAAGACCGATCAACGGCTGGAAAGAACGGTTGTTTTGCAATAAGCCGACAAGCTGCAACTGGTGATAAATTTCATTCGTAATAAACTGTCCTTCCTCCACGATCACTTGTCCCTGCAAAATTTTTACTGGCTTAATCTCATCCATTACCTGTCTCCGCTTTTCTTCCGTAGCCGTCCGGTCATAAACCACGTTTGGAATGATCGCCTGTTTCGTAAGCTTTACAACAATTTCTTTTAATGGCGGCGAAAGCATCACATACTTCAATTCATCCGCTGCTTTTTCTCTTGCCTTATCTAATTCCGCCTGCGTAATCCGCTCTCCCATAATCAAATGGACGGCCGTTACCGCTGCTTCTTTCGCCGTTTTTATATCTTCCGGAGCCGTATGAAGCAGCGCTTCCCACTCGTTAACCGACAAATATGAAAACCATTCCGGCGGCAGCCGCTTCTGCAGCGCGCCGACCATATCCGCCTCCGCTTCGTTTTCCCTTTTCGCTTGTTCCTGTATGTCCACAATGGCCGTAAATAAAGACGAAATTAAATCGACGCGATTTTCCGCATACTCTTTCTTTAATGTATAAATATCAGCTACTTTATTGGCCGCTTCTTCTTTCAGCCGTTCGGTCGCCACCTTATCTTCGATCGTAATCGGCGACCGGATCGTTTCTTTCGCGACGTCAAACAGGCGCAGCTCATATTGGTGTGGCTTCACATGCCAGTAAAGGACGGCAAACAGCATCATCCCTAAAAACAAAAACAAAAGGTAGCGTACAAAACGAACACGGCTCGTATGCTCTAGAAAAAAGCGAATCCTCTCCAACGGTTTCCCCTCACTTTAAAGAAAAGACCCTGTGGGAACCGGGTCTTTTTTTGTCTATATACCAGCTTGATTATACGCTTCAATAATTTTCGCCACGAGCGGGTGGCGTACTACATCCGATTGCTCAAGAAAAACAAATGAAACGCCGCTGATGGTAGCCAATATTTCCTTCGCTACGGCAAGACCTGATTTTACTCCCTTCGGCAAGTCCACTTGCGAAATATCGCCGGTAATGACCATTTTGGAACCGAATCCCAGCCTAGTTAGGAACATTTTCATCTGAGACGGTGTCGTGTTTTGCGCTTCGTCTAAAATGACGAAAGCATCTTCTAACGTTCTCCCGCGCATGTAAGCAAGCGGAGCAATTTCAATCGTTCCGCGCTCAATCAGGCGCTGCGTATGGTCTACCCCTAATACATCGTGCAGCGCATCGTAAAGCGGGCGTAAATACGGGTCTACTTTTTCTTTTAAATCTCCCGGTAAAAACCCTAAACTTTCTCCCGCCTCCACCGCCGGACGGGTCAAAATAATGCGTTTCACTTGGCCGTTCTTTAGCGCTCGAACAGCCATAACTACCGCCAAGTACGTTTTCCCGGTTCCAGCTGGACCGATGCCGAAAACAAGATCGTGCTGCTTAATGGCGGCTACATAATGCCGCTGTCCTAGCGTTTTGACGCGAATCGATTTTCCTTTTGCATTTTTCGTTATTTCTTCTTCATATAAACTGATCAAATAGTCGAGTGCTCCCTTTTTCGCTAACTGCACCGCGTACATCACGTCCCGCTCGCCAATCGTAATTCCCTTGCGGATGATGATCAATAAGTGGCGCAGCAAGTCATCCACAAGCTGTACTTGCTCGGGGGTACCGGAAACACTCACTGTTTCCCCTCTTGTTATAATGGAAACCCCCAACTCCTCTTCCAATCGTTTGAGATGGGCATCATGAATGCCGAACAAGGCAATTGCTTCGTTTGCGTTTTCTAACTGTTGACTGATCGTTACAAACTCCTCTGACATTCTCAATCTCCTTGAACGATAGGTTGTGGTATTGCAATATTTTCAATCACTTGATAATGCAATTCTACCCTTACTTTACCATTCTCTTTCGTCTGATGCAAAACTTTTTCGCCTTTTATGGAAGCATCATCGGGCAGTTTTTCTTTTAATTCCTCACGGGCAAGTTCTTTTGCCTTTG
Source organism: Parageobacillus sp. NEAU-HV-2 (assembly GCF_059115485.1). NCBI lineage: Bacteria > Bacillati > Bacillota > Bacilli > Caryophanales > Anoxybacillaceae > Parageobacillus > Parageobacillus sp. NEAU-HV-2. The sequence goes on along the minus strand of NZ_JBXUJJ010000002.1, from coordinate 408,338 downwards.
CAAACGCTTCTTCCCACGTATAGCTCCGCTTTATTTCTTCTTTTTCCCGAAAAATGACGCGCTCATAATATAAGGGCAAGTCCCATTTCCAAAAACGAAGCGGCCTTTTTTGCACATCGATTTCATAATTGGGAAACTCCGGCTTTTTCCATCCCCAAACCGGAAGAGAAATATTCCCTATTGTTATATAATGTTTTTCCATATATTTTCCTGTAAATACACGAAAAGTGGCATCAAGAGGTAGGACAACGGTAGACTTGTACCATGTTTCGCCAAAAATTTTCCCCTTTGCCGGCACTAATTTTGTCTTCCCTTCTTTTCCGATAATTCCAGACACAAGCAGCTGCCCTTTCGCAACATAGTCATGAACGGAAACAAGCGGCTGTCCTTCTTCAACAAACATATCCGTAATAATCGCCTTTTTTTTCGCCACTAAATGCTGCGCCCCTATTTTTTTCGGTTCTTCAGGCTGTTCTTTTTCCACCACCCGAAAATAAAGCTTTGTCCCTTTCCATTCCACACCAACCCATGTAATCGCATCAATGCGATCTATCAATTTCTTTTGGATCGTTTCCGGATCATCAACGAGAAATTGAAACGTTCCTTTTTCTACTCCCATATGTTTTAATTCTTTCCAAATTCGGTATTCCGTCTCCGGCTTTGCCCCTTTGATTTCAATCCCCCATATCATATTGGAAAGCAAAAAAACAATAACGAAAAATAAGCATATTCCGGCTAAAAAACCAGTGTTCGCCAACGCTTTTTTACAGAAAAACGGAAACCCTGTTTTTCCGACAAAATAAAGTTTGCACTCGCTCCTGCGGGCGACGATGCGCAACCGTTTCACATCGCTTAACTTAATAAAAAATGTCACAATATGGTCGCTATGTTTTTTCACATTCCAAATAATAATATCGTTGCGCACACATGCGTTCAGCAAGCGTTCCACACCTTTTCCTTGCGCTTTCACCCTTACGCTGCCAATCAGTGCGTTCATCCATTGATTTTTCATCGTATTTCCTCCCGTGAATGGTTATTCGTCTATATAAATCACTTGATTGATTTTTCCTTCCAACAAAATTTCTTCTGGCAAAATCGTTTTGATGACAAAATTTTCGCCGCGGACGAGCAGTTGCCCTTGCTTCAAAAGGAGGCGCAGCTCTCTATCGCTAAACGTCAGCAGCCCTCGGTGATTTTCAATATAAATATGTATTTGCCCAACCATCGTAATGCGGGGAAGATCCATGATAATATCAGCGGGAAGCTCCAGTTTATCAGTAATCCATCTTTTCATCTGCTGGCGCCACTTTTTCACCATAAAAAGAACCCCCTTTCATCTCATATGTATGAGAGGAAAAGGGGTTATAGCACCTGTTTTGCAAAAACAAAGGGCGCTCCGCCTGCACGGAGCGCCCTTGTTCTTCCTTATTGTGAAAGTTGTTGTTGAACAAGTTTATTGACGAGAGAGCCATCCGCTTTTCCTTTTACTTTCGGCATGATCGCTCCCATCACTTTCCCCATATCCGCTTTCGAGGAAGCTCCTACTTCGGCAATCGTCTGTTTGACAATTTCCAATAGCTCTTCCTCTGTGAGCGGTTTTGGCATATATGATTGAACAATTTCAATTTCTGCCTTTGTTTTTTCGACAAGGTCAGCACGGCCAGCGTTTTCGAATTCCTGGAGGGAGTCTTTACGCTGTTTTAATTCGCGAGAAAGAACGGTGAGCTCTTCGTCTTCTGATAATTCGCTTTTCCCTAGTTTAATCGCTTCGTTTTGCAACGCCGCTTTCAACATGCGAAGAACGGAGAGTTTCTCTTTCTCTCTGCTTTTCATCGCCTGCTTCATATCGTCATTTAAACGATTGAGAAGACTCATATATACACCCTCTTTTAATGCTTGCGCTTTCTAGCCGCTTCAGATTTTTTCTTCCGTCTGACGCTTGGCTTTTCATAAAATTCGCGCTTTCTTACTTCTTGCAGTGTACCCGTTTTGGAAACGGCACGTTTGAAGCGACGAAGAGCGTCGTCAATAGATTCGTTTTTGCGAACGATGGTTTTTGACATCCTACTTCCCTCCCTCCGAGCAACAACCATTACATTCTGTTACTATGCGTGTACTTGTCAATTATAATACATGCTTGCGCCAAAGGTCAATAAAAAACTGTCATCGTTTACCTTCCTTGCCCATACAAATAGGATGAAAGGGGGAAGGACAAGTGGTGCAATTGCTTATCTGGTTTTCGGTTTATACCGGCATTTTTCTTCTTGGCATGTTTATGATGAAAGCGGGATTTTACGCTTTATCTGGTCACCGTCTAAAACGCTGGCTATTACGCTTTACAGACACCCCATGGCAAGGATTTCTCACCGGAACGGTGACTACTGCCCTTATGCAAAGCAGCTCTGCCGTAATGGTGATTACAGTAGGACTCGTCTCCACCGGCTATCTTACATTCCGGCAATCGATCGGCATTATTTTAGGAAGCAATATCGGCTCTACCGTCACGACAGAAATCATGACTCTTGATGTTGGAAACAACGCTATTCCGATGCTTTTCATTGGAGCAATTCTCGTTTTTTTCGGGTATTATCGCCCTGCTTACAGCATCGGCATGATCTTCGTTGGACTGGCTTCTTTATTTTTTGCCATGGATGGATTTAGTCAACTCGCAAAGCCGCTATCGGCATATCCCATTGTTGACGAATGGCTGCAAAAAACGAATCATTCTCCTTTCATCGGAATCATGATCGGCATTATCTTTACAGCCATTATTCATTCCAGTGCGGCAATGATCGGCATTGCCATGGGGTTTTTGAATGAACATCTATTAACATTGCCAGCCGGCATCGCCATTTTGCTTGGCGCGAATATCGGCACCTGTGTCACCGGCCTTCTTGCCAGCATCGGTTCCGCCTATGAAGCGAAACTAACGGCGTATACGCATTTATGGTTTAATGTCATCGGGGTTATCGTTTTTTATTTTCTTATTGACCCGCTCGCTTTCGTTGCTGGCAAGCTAAGCGATTCCCCGGATGTGCAGCTAGCCCATGTCAGCGTCCTGTTTAACGTTATTTGTTCGTTGGCGGCGCTGCCATTTGTCCGCTGGATCGAAGCGGCAATATTATTTTTCCACGGCAGGCGGCCTTAATAATCAGAGCGGGCTATTTTTCCTTCGACAATCGCTACACCCGAGCTTGTCCCGATGCGCGTGGCCCCTGCTTGTATCATGGCGTTTGCGCTTTGCATATCACGGACGCCGCCGGAAGCTTTCACCCCGATGGACGGGCCGACCGTTTTGCGCATTAACGCCACATCTTCCACCGTCGCGCCGCCGGTGGAAAATCCGGTCGACGTTTTAACATAATCCGCGCCTGCTTTCACCGCGAGCTGGCAGGCACGCACTTTTTCTTCTTCGGTAAGTAGACACGCTTCAATAATCACTTTGACAAGTGCTTTTCCTTTCGCCGCATCGACAACGGCGCGGATATCGCGCTCCACAAGCTCATCGTTTCCATCTTTCAGCGCGCCGATATTGATCACCGTATCGACTTCCGCCGCCCCGTTTTCAATCGCGTTTTTCGTTTCGAACGCCTTTGTCTCCGGCGTATTGGCTCCGAGCGGAAAGCCGATTACCGTACATACTTTCACATCCGTGCCTTTTAACAATTCGGCGGCGGTTGCCACCCATGTCGGATTGACACAAACAGAAGCAAACCCGTATTGTTTTGCTTCCTCGCACAGCTTCACAATTTGCGCTTTTGTTGTATCCGCTTTCAGCAGCGTATGATCAATCATTTTTGCAATGTTGTTTTCCATCTTAACAAATCTCCTTTCATAAGCAACAGAAGTCTGACATCTATCATCATACCATTATAAACAAAAAAAAACTAGTCTACAGCATATTTTTGCTTGCAAAAACAAAAACCCAGCTGCATGAGCTGGGTTATGAGCTTAATTTGACGGATTGCGGGATGTCGTCGGCAACAACGCGGACAAATTCGCCTTCATTATAGGGATATCCGGCTTTTGTAATTTTTACTTTGACGATTTCGCCGACCATTTCTTCGGTAGCTGGGAATTTCACTTTTAAATAGTTATCGGTGTAACCGATATACAGACCGCTTTCCGGATTTTCTTTGTCGCGCTCTTCCGGAATCACTTCCAGCACTTGCCCTTCAAATTGCGAAGCATATTCTTTCGCCAGCTGATCGGACAGCGCAATTAAGCGACGGACGCGGTCGTGTTTTACTTCCTCGTCCACTTGATTTGGCATGCGCGCGGCCGGGGTGCCTGTCCGTTTAGAATACGGAAAGACGTGGAGTTCGGAAAAACGCTGTTCGCGCACAAAGTCGTATGTCTCCATAAACTCTTCTTCCGTTTCGCCCGGGAATCCGACGATCACGTCCGATGTAATCGCCAGTTCAGGGAACACTTCACGCAGACGTGCTATCCGTTCGGCAAAAAATTCGGTCGTGTATTTGCGGCGCATCCGTTTTAATACGGTATTCGAGCCCGATTGAAGCGGAATATGCAAATGGCGCACGATTTTATCGGAACGGCGGAGTACTTCGATCACTTCGTCGGTAATTTGGCTCGCTTCAATCGATGAAATGCGGAGCCGTTTTAGGCCGACAACTTGCTCGTCCAAATCGCGAAGCAGCGCCGCAAAGTTATAGTCTTTCATATCCGTCCCATAGCCGCCTGTATGGATGCCTGTTAAAACAATCTCTTTATAGCCGGCGCTGACTAGCTGCTGCGCCTGGCGGATAATTTCTTTCGGGTCGCGGGAACGCATTAATCCGCGCGCCCATGGAATAATGCAAAAGGTGCAAAAGTTATTGCATCCTTCTTGGATTTTTAAAGAGGCGCGCGTCCGGTCGCTGAACTCCGGAACGTCCATTTCTTCAAACACGCGCGTTTTCATGATGTTATGAACGGCATTAATCGGCTGGCGTTCACGTTGAAACTGTTCCACATATTCTAAAATCTTTCCGCGGTCTTGCGTGCCGATGACAATGTCCACCCCCGGAATCGCCATTACTTCCGCCGGTGACGTTTGCGCGTAGCACCCCGTCACGCACACAACCGCATCCGGATTCCGGCGAATGGCGCGGCGAATGACTTGGCGGCTTTTTTTATCGCCTGTGTTCGTTACCGTGCAAGTGTTGATGACATACACGTCGGCACGGCTTTCAAAATCTTTCCGTTCATAGCCCGCATTTTTAAACAATTGCCAAATCGCTTCTGTTTCATAATGATTCACTTTACATCCAAGCGTATGAAATGCAACCGTTGGCATTGCTCTCACCTCACTGTAGTTCAAATTGGTACGAAGCAGCCGCCAACAAATAAAGCGGCGCCGTTTCAGTCCGCAAAATCCGCGGGCCAAGGCTGCAGGAAAAAAAGCCATGCTGCTTCAAAAGGTCCACTTCTTCCTCGGAAAAGCCTCCTTCCGGTCCAAACACGGCAAGAAGAGATTGTCCACGCTTCATCTGTTGAAAAATAGCAGCAAGCGTTTGATGATTGCCGTGCTTCGCCTCCTCTTCATAGGCAACGACTCGGCAATCTATCGTTTTCGCAAACTCAATCAGCTCATGGATCGTTAGCGGAGCGTACACATCAGGAATTTGGCTGCGGTGCGCTTGCTCCGCCGCCTCTTTTGCAATCTTTTTCCATCGCTCTATTTTTTTATCCGCCTTTTTTGCGTCCCATTTGACAACAGAGCGAGTCGCCAGAAAAGGAAGGAAAGCAAAAGCGCCAAGCTCCGTTCCTTTCTGAATCACAAACTCCCATTTATCTCCTTTCGGCAGCCCGTGGGCAATATAAATGCGAATCGGCAGTTCCGTTTGTTCTTCTACCCATTCTACAACACGGACTACTACATTCTCACTGGTAATTTGTTCAATTTCACACCGAGCCGTTTTGCCGCCCGAGAGGACGCAAATCAGTTGGCTTCCCTTTTCCATGCGCATCACGCGGACAATATGGTGGTAGTCATCGCCGCCAATGGCAATCCGGCCGTTCGTCTGTTGATTGTCGGGAACAAAATATCGCTGCAACGCAATCCCTTCTTTTCATCGTTTTTTGGCGATAAATGCCACCCAATCTTCCATCACTAACGTTTCCTCAATGACAAATCCAGCCGCTGTTAAACCGTCTTTGACTTCCTGCTTCTTCGCTTGAATAATTCCAGACGTAATAAAATATCCGTCTTTTTCAAGAAGGCGATACGCATCATCAACAAAGCGCAAAATAATTTCCGCCAAAATATTGGCAACAATAATGTTTGCCCGTTCATCGATGTAATCAAGCAGATTGTTTTGCGAAACAGTCACGATATGCTGCACCTTATTTAGCTTGACATTCAGCCTTGCACTATCGACAGCTACTGGATCCAAGTCAAGAGCGCGGACGGATTTGGCGCCTAGCATTGCTGCGGCAATGCTTAAAATGCCGGAACCAGTGCCGACATCAATGACCGTATCTCCAGGCTTTACATATTTCTCCAGCGCTTGAATACACATGACTGTTGTCGGGTGAGTCCCTGTGCCAAACGCCATGCCTGGGTCCAATTCAATAATCAATTCGTCGCTCGACACTGGCTCATAAACTTCCCACGTTGGAACGATCGTAAATTTTTCTGATATTTTCACAGGATTATAATATTTTTTCCAGGCGGTTGCCCATTCTTCTTCATTCACTTCACTGATGGTAATCTTATTTTTTCCAATATCAATATCGTACAATAATAAATTGTTAATCGCCTGTTTAATTTCTTCCACCGTTTCCCCAAGAAAACTGTTGACCGGCAAATAGGCTTTAATAATGACGCCTTCTTCCGGATAATCGTCCGGATTCAGCTCATAAACCTCCCCAAACCAGTCTTCTCTTTCTTTCATTAAATCATGCGGGTCTTCGATCACGACCCCTCCTGCGCCTGCTTCGTGCAAAATATTCGAAATCGCCTCGACTGCCTCATGCGTCGTATGAATGCTGATTTCTGACCATTTCATAAAATTCATGATTCTCCTTTAAACGCTTTTTTTACCTTATCAAAAAAGCGGTCATGTGGTTCATGATGCATGCTCGAACCGCCTAATTGGTCAAATTCGCGCAACAATTGCTTTTGCTTTTCCGTCAGTTTCGTCGGCGTAACAACGCGGACAATGACATGCTGGTCGCCATAGCCATAGCCGCGCACATTCGGCACTCCTTTTCCTTTTAAGCGGAATCTCGTTCCTGTTTGCGTGCCTGCCGGAATTTTCAACTTCACTTTCCCGTGAAGGGTCGGGACTTCGATTTCATCCCCAAGCGCAGCTTGCGCAAACGTAAGCGGCACTTCGCAATAAATATCATCGCCGTCACGTTCAAAAAACTCATGCGGCTCCACATGAAAGACAATATATAAATCTCCCGGCGGCCCACCGTTAATCCCCGGCTCTCCTTGGCCGGCAACGCGCAATTGTTGTCCATCATCAATTCCGGCCGGGATTTTCACATGGATTTTTTTCCGTCGTTTTACGCGGCCGGTGCCGCCACATGTCGTACATTTTTCTTTAATATATTGCCCTGTCCCACCGCAATATGGACAGGTGCGACGATTGACGATGCGCCCAAACGGGGTGGATTGCTCCGTGCTTATTTGTCCTGCCCCGTGACAATGCGGACATGTTTCCGGCTTTGTGCCCGGTTTTGCTCCGGTGCCATGGCAAGTGTTGCACGTTTCTTCGCTCGGAATTTCAATATCGGTTTCTTTGCCAAACGCTGCTTCTTCAAATGTCAATGTCATCGTATATTGCAAATCGGCTCCAGCTCTAGGAGCATTCGGATTGCGCCGGCGACCACCGCCAAAAAAGGTGTTGAAAATATCCTCAAAACCGCCGAAGCCGCTAAAGCCACCTAAATCAAAATCATCGCTGCGGAATCCGCCGAAGCCTTGATTTGGATCGGCGTGGCCAAATTGATCGTAATGGGCCCGCTTTTGATCATCGCTTAAAACTTCGTACGCTTCTTTAATTTCTTTAAATTTCTCCGCCGCATCGGGCTCTTTGTTTACATCTGGATGATACTTTTTCGAAAGCTTCCGGTACGCTTTTTTAATCTCTTCTTTTGTCGCGTTTTTGCTGACTCCGAGAATTTCATAATAATCACGCTTCGCCATGATGATCATCCACTCCCGATTCACTCACATAAAGATAATTTTAGCATTTCTCTCTTTTTGATTGCAATAGATTTAAGCCGGCATCTTTGTATTAGCAAAAAAGTCAAAGCCAAGACAGGCCTGACTTTGACTTTTCCACCAATGTATTATTTATCATCTTTTACTTCTTCGAATTCTGCATCAACTATATTATCATCTTTCTTCGTCGCGCCGTCAGCTCCCGCTTGCTGATTTTGCGCTTGCTTAGCCGCTTGTTCGTATAGCTTAATCGATAGTTGCTGCACCGCTTCTTGCAGCGCTTCTTTCTTTTTGCGGATTTCATCGAGATCGTTTTTCTCGAGCGCCGCTTTCAGCGCGTCTTTTGCTTCACGCGCTTTTTTCACTTCTGCTTCGTCAACTTTTCCTTCCACTTCTTTTAACGTTTTTTCCGTCGTAAATATTAATTGGTCGGCTTCGTTGCGCAGTTCGGCCGCTTCTTTTCGCTTTCTGTCCGCTTCGGCGTTTTCTTCCGCCTCTTTAATCATGCGCTGAATTTCTTCTTCGGAAAGACCGGATGACGATTTAATGGTAATCGATTGCTCTTTGTTCGTGCCTAAATCTTTGGCGCGGACATGGACAATGCCGTTGGCGTCGATATCAAACGTTACCTCAATTTGCGGTACGCCACGCGGTGCCGGCGGAATATCCGTCAATTGGAAACGGCCAAGCGTTTTGTTATCGGCAGCCATTGGGCGCTCCCCTTGCAACACGTGAATGTCGACCGTTGTCTGGTTATCTGCGGCTGTCGTGAAAATTTGCGATTTGCTTGTCGGGATCGTCGTATTGCGTTCAATTAATTTCGTAAATACGCCGCCCATCGTTTCAATTCCAAGCGACAGCGGAGTGACGTCAAGAAGAACAACGTCTTTCACTTCGCCAGCGATCACACCGCCTTGAATCGCCGCGCCGATTGCGACCACTTCGTCCGGGTTGACCCCTTTATGCGGCTCTTTGCCAAGTTCGCGTTTAATTGCTTCCTGTACGGCCGGAATGCGCGTAGAACCGCCGACAAGAATGATTTTGTCAATGTCCGCCGGTGTCAAGCCCGCATCTTGCAGCGCTTGGCGGACTGGCCCCATCGTACGTTCGACAAGATGGGCGGACAGCTCTTCAAATTTTGCTCTTGTTAATGTCGTTTCTAAATGAAGCGGACCGTTTTCATTAGCGCTGATAAACGGCAAGGAAATTTGCGTTTGCGTAACGCCGGAAAGCTCTTTTTTCGCTTTTTCCGCAGCGTCTTTCAACCGTTGCAGTGCCATTTTATCTTTGGATAAATCGATGCCGTGCTCCTGCTTAAATTGGTCGACTAAATAATCAATAATCACTTGGTCAAAGTCGTCCCCGCCAAGATGGTTATCACCGGCCGTCGCTTTTACTTCAAACACGCCGTCCCCAAGTTCGAGAATCGATACGTCAAACGTACCGCCCCCTAAGTCGTAAACAAGGATCGTTTGATCTTCTTCTTTATCCAAACCGTACGCAAGCGCAGCAGCCGTCGGCTCGTTAATAATGCGTTCTACTTCCAAACCAGCAATACGTCCGGCATCTTTCGTCGCTTGACGTTGTGCATCGTTAAAGTAAGCCGGAACGGTAATGACTGCTCTTGTCACCGGTTCTCCCAAATAATCTTCCGCATACGATTTTAAATATTGCAAAATAATTGCCGAAATTTCTTGCGGAGTATATTTTTTGCCTTCGATTTCTACTTTATAGTCCGTTCCCATATGGCGTTTAATGGAGATGACGGTATTTGGGTTCGTAATTGCCTGCCGTTTCGCTACTTCGCCAACTAAGCGCTCTCCGTTTTTAAACGCCACAACAGAAGGAGTAGTGCGGTTTCCTTCCGGATTTGGAATGACTTTCGGCTCGCCGCCTTCTAATACGGCAACGCAGGAGTTGGTTGTTCCTAAGTCAATACCGATAATTTTGCTCATTACGATCACCCTCCTATACTCATTCACTGACTTACTTTCACCATTGCTGGGCGAATGACACGGTCTTTCAGTTTATAGCCTTTTTGAAATTCTTCCACGACCGTGTTCGGTTCATAGTTGCTGTCTTCTACTTGCATCACCGCTTGATGCAAATGCGGATCGAATGGTTTGCCAACCGCTTCGATCGCCTCGACTCCTTCTTTTTTTAAGGCGTCTAATACGGAACGGTAGACCATTTCCATTCCTTGTAAAATCGATTTCGCCTGTTCGTTTTCCGTCTCTATTTTTAACGCGCGCTCAAAGTTGTCCAAAGCTGGCAATAGATCGCTCACTAAACTTTGGGCGCGGTACTTTTCTGCTGCTTCCATTTCCTGACGTGTGCGGCGACGGAAGTTTTCAAAATCGGCATATAAACGAAGATAGCGGTTTTCCATTTCTTTTATCTTCGCTTCGAGTTCGGCAATTTTCGCGTTTGCAGCCGCCAGCTCATCGTTTTGTTCTTGCTCCGCTTTTGGCTGTTCTTCAAGCGCTTCTTGTTGCGCTTGCGTATTTTCCTGCTGCAAGTTTTCCGCATTTTCTTCCTGCAGTTCATTTCCGCCGCGCTCTTCTGCTTTCTCCTCTTGCGGCTCTGGTGCTGTCCACTCTTCATATGTAGCTTGCTCTTGAGTTGCTTTTTGTTCTTGTTCCATCGGTTTCACCTCCCTTTAAAGAAGCCTGTCTATGTATAAATGGTCACAAGGAAAGGATGGATTGTGTCCATCCATCCATTACCAATATGACCATCGCTAACCATTTTGATACCATTTCGTCAACGCGATGGATAAATCGGAAGCCACCCTGTTTAAAATGGTAATGACGCGTGAATACTCCATTCGTGTCGGTCCAAGAATTGCAATGGTCCCCAGCTGCTCATCGCCGATCGAATACGTCGCTGTTATTAGGCTGCAGTTTTCCATTTCGCTCAATTGATTTTCACGGCCGATCGTCACTTGAATACCTTTTCGGTTATGTTTGCGCAACAAACGGTAAAAATCTTTCTCCTGCTCAATCATTTTCATGAGCGGACGAATTTTTTGAATGTCGTTAAACTCCGGCTGGTTAAGCATATTCGTTTTCCCGGCAAAAAACATTTTTTCTTCCTGCGGGATGTCCAGCGTTTCGACAATCGTTTTCAACATGCTATCGTAGTTGTGAATATGCTTGCGCAGCACATCGGCCACTTCTTTATAAATTTTATCCTTCAAATCGACCAGCGGGACACCAATAAGCCGTTCATTGAAAATATTCACCATTTTTTCTAGATCCGATGGATTCACTGACGCAGGAACGGTAATGACATGGTTTTCTACATGTCCTGTGTCGGTAACAATAATCGCCACAGCGGTTTGCTGATTCAATGGAATGATTTGGATTCGTTTTAATTTGTTTTCTTTCACCGCCGGCCCAAGGGCTATCGACGTATAATTCGTCAAATCGGACAAAATTTGCGCCGATTTTTGTACTACTTTCTCCAATTCGTAAATTCGCTCGGCAAAAATGGATTTGATTTTTTGAATATCGTCTTTCGTCAAACGCTGCGGCGATAACAAATGATCGACGTAATAGCGGTATCCTTTTTCCGATGGCACCCTGCCGGAGGATACATGCGTTTTTTCAATATATCCAAGCTCCTCTAAATCTGCCATTTCGTTGCGGATCGTCGCCGAACTTAGTGCAATTTCATGTTTTTTCGATAACGTCCGCGACCCAACAGGCTGCCCGGAGCGGATAAAATCATCAATAATCACTTGCAAAATAAGCAATTGGCGCTCTGTTAACACGCTCATCACCTCTGTTAGCACTCAAATACCCCGAGTGCTAAATCTATTATTAAGGTATCAAATCCATATGCTAATGTCAATGTTTACATTCCGGTGAGAAACGCTTGAAACACCTCGTTGCCAAGGAGTCGGCCGCGGCGTGTCAGGCGCACGTGCGTAGCTGTTTCCTCAAGCAGCCCCTTTTGCTGTTCGGCACGAATGGCTGCCCCAAACACATCATGCACGTCGCTTCCAAACTTTTCAAAAAAGCGCTGTTTGGATACTCCTTCTGTTTTTCTTAGCCCCAAAAACATTTCTTCTTCCATTTGCTCCATCCATGTGACCGGATGAATTTCGCGATACGGCAGGCCCGTTTCCCGTACTTTGGCGATGTATTGTTTAATCGGGCCGATATTGACGCGGCGAACGCCGTTCACATAGCTGTGGGCTCCTGCACCGATGCCGTAATATTCTTCATTGTTCCAATACGTTAAATTATGGCGGCTTTGAAAGCCAAGACGCGCATAGTTGCTAATTTCATATTGCTGATATCCTTGAAGTTCCATCTGCCGCATCGCTTCCTCATACATTTCCGCTTCTTCCTCTTCGCTCGGCAGCGGGAGCGTTCCTTTTCTCCACAAATTGTAAAAAATCGTTTTCGGTTCAATGATGAGGGAATAAGCGGAAATGTGCTGAATATCAAGGGAAAAAGCAACGTCCAAGTCCGCCTGAAACTGCTGCAGCGTCTGGTTGGGCAAGCCATACATTAAATCAATGCTAATATTGTCAAAGCCGACTTCTTTCGCTAATGAAATCGTACACATGACATCGTCATAGCAATGTGTCCGCCCTATTGCCTTTAATAAGGAATCATGAAACGTTTGTACTCCGAAACTTAGGCGATTGACTCCCGCATCTTTTAACAATTGCAGCTTTTCCTTTGAAAGTTCATTTGGATTCGCTTCAAACGTAAATTCCACTTCGCCTTTGGAAAAACGAAAGTGTTTATAAATGCTTTCCAGAAAAAAATCAAGCTGCTTCATTTCTAAAACAGTCGGAGTTCCGCCGCCGACAAACAAAGTATCAAGCCGCTCAGGCGGGAAGGCTTCCACCGTTTTTTTCATTTCTTGTGCCATCGCTTGCAAATATTCATCCACCGGCTGTCCTTGGAAAAACACTTTATTAAAATCGCAATAGTAGCAGATTTGCGCACAAAACGGTATGTGGAAATACGCCGATTTCACCAACGTCAACATCCTTTCCTATAAATAAACAAGGCTATCCCAGAAAAAGGAGACAGCCTTGCACTACCTTTATTTTTTATTATCATCGATTTTTAAGACGGCCATAAACGCTTCTTGCGGAACTTCGACCGAACCGATTTGCTTCATCCGTTTTTTCCCTTCTTTTTGTTTTTCCAACAGTTTGCGCTTCCGTGATACGTCCCCGCCGTAACATTTCGCTAACACATTTTTTCGCAGCGCTTTAATGGTCGAACGGGCGATAATTTTATTGCCGATGGCCGCTTGCACCGGCACTTCAAACTGCTGGCGCGGGATTAAGTCTTTTAATTTTTCGACAATCACTTTCCCCCGCTCGTACGCGGCATCGCGATGAACAATGAACGATAGCGCATCAATTTTTTCACCGTTTAAAAGAATATCCATTTTCACCAATTTCGACGGCTTATAGCCAATCAGTTCATAATCAAACGATGCGTATCCTTTTGTGCTCGACTTGAGTGTATCAAAGAAGTCATACACAATTTCCGACAATGGAATGTCATAAATTAAAGTGACGCGTTTTTCATCTAAATATTGCATATCAACAAAGATGCCGCGTTTCGCTTGGCATAGCTCCATCACCGGCCCCACATAATCATTCGGCACCATAATCGTCGCTTTGACGTATGGCTCCTCAACACGGTCAATTTTTTGCGGCTCCGGCATATTGGACGGATTATCGACTTGTACTTCCGTCCCGTCTGTTAAGTATACTTTGTAGACCACGCTAGGTGCTGTTGTGATTAAATCAATATTAAACTCACGTTCAATGCGCTCTTGAATAATTTCCATATGCAGTAACCCAAGGAAGCCGCAGCGGAAGCCAAATCCGAGCGCTTGTGATGTTTCCGGCTCAAAATGGAGTGCCGCATCATTCAATTGCAGCTTTTCTAACGCTTCGCGCAAATCGTTATAGCGGGCCGTATCGATCGGATACATGCCGCAAAAGACCATTGGGTTTAGCTTGCGGTATCCTGGCAGCGGCTCGGAAGCCGGATTTTCTGCATCAGTAATCGTATCGCCGACACGCGTGTCGCTTACATTTTTAATGGAAGCCGTTAAATAGCCGACATCGCCGACCGTTAGTTCATCGACTTGCTTTGGCTTTGGCGTAAACACACCGACTTCAACGACCTCAAACTCCTTGCCGGTGGACATCATTTTAATTCGCTGCCCCGGCTTTACCGTTCCGTCAACGACGCGAATATAGGCAACAACGCCGCGATAAGAGTCGTACAGCGAATCAAAAATAAGCGCCTTTAATGGTGCGTCCGGATCGCCGGATGGCGCTGGAAATTTCTCAACAATTTTTTCTAAAATTTCTTCAATGCCAATGCCGACTTTGGCCGAAGCGAGCACCGCATCCGATGCGTCAAGCCCGATCACTTCTTCAATCTCCTGGCGGACGCGTTCCGGTTCGGCGCTTGGCAAATCGATTTTATTAATAACCGGCAAAATTTCTAAATTATTATCGATCGCCAAATAGACATTGGCCAGCGTCTGTGCCTCAATGCCTTGGGCCGCATCGACGACAAGAATCGCCCCTTCGCAGGCGGCAAGGCTCCGCGACACTTCATACGTAAAATCGACATGGCCAGGCGTATCGATTAAATGGAAAATATATTCTTCTCCATCTTTTGCTTTATACTTTAACTGAACCGCGTTTAGTTTAATAGTAATGCCGCGCTCCCGCTCCAAATCCATCGAATCTAGCATTTGCTCTCGCATTTCCCGTTCGGAAAGCGCACCTGTTTTTTCTAAAATGCGGTCTGCTAGCGTCGACTTTCCATGGTCGATATGAGCAATAATGGAAAAATTGCGAATCCGCTCGCGCCGTTTTAATCTTTCTTCCCGATTCATCTCTCTCACTCCTATTGTTTCCCGAAACTACACTAGCTTTGATTATAGCAACAGAGCAAGCAAGATTCAATGACATAGTTTTGCAAACGCTCCCGTTATAAAGAAAAAACATTGGCGAACCGTTTTCCTGCGTTTCGCCAATGTCCTTTTGCTTCCCGATTCGAGCCGGTTTTTCACTTCTCGAACAGTTTTGCCAAAAACGAAAGCAGCTGTTCCATCAACGTCTCGATTGCGTTGGCAAATTGTTTGCCAAGCTCGGAAAAGAGGTTGAACGTTTTTATATTTTCGATTTTTTCTTTTTTCTCCTCAAGATCATCTACTTTCACTTTTTTTCCAAATACAGATGCCTCGATTTCTCCGCTTTGGCTTTTGGAAAGATGGAGTACGGACGGCAGTGACGTGTCCTCATATCCTCTCATCTTTTGCATTCCTTCATTTGCCTGCTGCATGCCGAGCAATACGCCAAAAAAGAGGAGCAATACGGCAAAGCAAAATTGAACGATAAATTTGGCCATGTCACTCCGCTCCTTTATTGTTTTTCCGCCGGTGCGGGTGCCTGAACTTTTTGCGCCTGCCAATAATATTCGCTAAACACATCAGCAAGCGCGGATGCAGACCGAAACAGTTCTTCAAATGTATTGTCCACTCCACCGATTTCAATTAAAATTGCATTTTCCGATAAATCTTGATTAAACTTTCCGTTTGTTCCCGCCCCCATTTTCTCAATCACACCTCGGCTAAGTCCCGGATATTTTTTTTGCAGTAAATGGTGTAATTGCGCAGCAAGCTGCAAATTTTTTTCGTATTTCGCGTTTTCGCCGCCGATAATAAAGGCAACGCGGGCATAATCGACGCCATTAATCGTGACAGTGGTGTATTTTCGTCTGCGCGAATCGCGATGGATATCGATAAAATATTGCAAATCACGATCATGGCTCATCGCTTCGACAACAAATTTTCTTGACATATCGTATGCTTGGTAATATTTCATGCCTTTTTTCTGCAGCTCTGCTACAATATCAGTCGTACTTACTTCCGCACCAATTCCTCGTTTTTTCAATTCTTCCGCCAGTTTTTCTCCCACTTTCGTGACATTCACCGTACGATGGAACGCTAAATCAGGATCAGTAACTCCTTTTAAAGCAGGCAAGTATGATTCACGTGTATGCGTAAAGTAAATATATACGACTTTTCTTCCCCCTGTCGTTTGAGACGGCGGGGGAACTTGTTTTTCTTCATGCTGTTTGTCTGATTCTTCCAGACTCTCTAAAGAAGCTTGCCGTTCTGCAAGCATTACCTCAAGCGGCGGAGCGGATTCGTACGGCATGTTGGTGTAGTCCGTCCCCTCTCCCGCAACGATAATTTTGCTGTCATATAAAGCAAATCCCGGAAGCTCGCTGCCAAGCAAGCTGCGGGGATCGTCCGGATTCACGCTGGTTGCCATGCGAAACAGCATTGCGGAATAATTCACTTTTTGCCGCTCCTCTGGCAGCATTTGCGAAAAATAATGGTTTTCAAAACCAAATAAGCGGACAAAGGTCTCATTTGGAAACTGATTCGTTACGTAGTTCACGGACGAAGAAGAAATGCGGTATTCGGGTTTTAATGATGTAATCGCTCCTACCAGCGTAAATACCATCATGCAGCCCAATACCGCTAAAATCATGATTTTTTTTAGGCTAGCGCCTGGAACGGCAACGATCACGTGCGGAGAACGCCACTTTTTCATGTTTTCACCCTTTCCCAGCTTGTCTACTAATTTAACGTATGGCCAAGCTGGAAAAGATAGAACCTCTTTTTTCTCTATTAATGGGTATAGGAACCGGTATTATGCTGATCGACTTGCTCATGCAATGCGGCATTAAGCCCGCTTGCTAATAAATTGGCCATGTCGCCGATAAACATATCGACTTCTTTTGGCGTCACCATTAAATTATGGCCAAGCGGAGCAAGCACTTCATAAATCAAGCGGCGCTTTTCCTCTTCCTCAAGCGTGCCAATCATGCCAAGAAATGTCGAACGCTGCTCTGGCGACGGCATATCATCCTCTGTGAGCGCCTTTTTCTTGCCAAATGTCCATCCCCCTGGGGCAAGAGCGCTAGACGGCCGTTTTCCTTCACGTATTTCCCTGCCAAAATGCTTCAAAATAAAATCAATCGTATCACTTGTAATCGATACCGCATCGACCACGGTTGGCACCCCAATGGAAATAACAGGGATTCCTAACGTTTCTTTACTTAATTCCTTTCGTTTATTCCCTACCCCTGAGCCTGGGTGAATTCCTGTGTCAGAAATTTGAATCGTTGCGTTGACACGTTCAATCGAACGGGACGCTAAAGCATCAATCACAATAATAAAATCCGGCTTTATTTTTTGGACAATCCCATCAATAATATCGCTCGTTTCAATCCCTGTTGTCCCCATTACCCCCGGAGCAATTGCGCTTACCGGACGAAATCCTTCTTCCACGCTTTCCGGCTGAAGCTGAAACAAATGTCTTGTAATCAGCAAATTTTCCACCGTCAACGGCCCCAACGCATCCGGGGTCACATTGGAATTGCCCAGTCCGACAACAAGGCAGCTCGCTTCTTTGCCAATGTTCAATCGCTGCAAAAATTGGCTTAACTCCTTGGCGAATATTTCTTGCACTTTGCGCTGCAGTTCCGTATTATGCTCGCGAATGCCTTGCGCTTCAATCGTTACATAATTTCCCGGCTTTTTTCCAATCGATTTCGCTCCTGCTTCTGTTACTTGTACATACGACAACTTAACTCCATCTATTTCGCGGTCGTGAATCATGACGCCTTCAATCGGTGAGGCGCTTTCTTTTTTCTGTTGCAGGCGTTCCTCGACGGCAATTTCATGAGCTTCGATCGCTAAATCTGTCCGCACCGAATACATGCTTAAATCCACTGACTGATCCATATCGTTCCTCCTAAAACATATTGTTTTTCTTTTATTGTCGCCGCTTTTCGTACTTCTCATTCGTTTTTTGCACCATCAGTAAAGTATTTTTGCTTGAACACTCTTGCATAATTAGACCTCGTTTGATAGAATAACACTTGTTCTTACAAAATTATTTACCACGAAAGCCCGTGACTTAAGTCTTAGGGTGAAGTGGAAAACGGTTTTAAACCGAGCGACAGGGCGTGAAACACCAGCGAGGTGTTTGTCCATGAAAGTTTGGCGGAACAAGAGTGAGCGCCTGCACGCAGGTGTAGGAAAAACTCTTTAGTACGTCAGAACCCACCGACTTTAGTCGTGTGGAGATTCAGTGTTCTTTAATACCTGAAATAAGTAAGAAATGGCAGAATGACGGAGGTGAAAGAACTTGGCAAATATTAAATCGGCCATTAAACGTGCAAAAACAAGTGAAAAGCGCCGTGCTCACAACGCTTCGATGAAATCGGCAATGCGTACAGCGATCAAAAAATTTGAGGCGTTGGTTGAATTAAAAGATGTAGAAAAAGCCCAAGAAGCATTCGTTATTGCTTCCAAAAAGCTAGACAAAGCGGTAAGCAAAGGCCTCATTCATAAAAATACAGCTAGCCGGCAAAAATCCCGTCTAGCGAAAAAGCTAAACAGCATTATCGCATCGTAATAAAAAACGACCTGATGGCAGGTCGTTTTTTATATATGATTATTCGGCTTTAGTGAACATTCCTTCATTCCAGCGCATCAGCAGCAGTTCCATTACCAGCTGCCGGTCCATCGCTCCGCTTTTCATCTCATAGTCCGCCTCGGCGATTTGCCTTACAGCCGCCGTCAACTCTTGTTCGGAAAACAGCGCCGCTTGTCCCATCGCCAGCTTAATGCGAAACGGATGCACTTTTAAAATAGAAGCGATTTGTTGCTGGCCATATCCTCTCGACATCAGCCATTTTACTTGATATAAAAGGCGGAATTGGCTGGCGAGGAGCGCCAAAATTTTCAGCGGCTCCTCATTATTTTCGAGCAAATCGTAAAACACCTGCAGCGCCTCGGCGATTTGCCGCTTCGTCACTTTTTCTACTAATACGAACACGTTTTGCTCTAACGTACGGGAAACGAGCATTTCCACCGTCTCTTGCTTAATCGTTCCTTCCGGTCCGACAAACAAAGCAAGCTTGTCTAACTCGTTGGCAAGCGTTGTTAAATTCGTTCCCGCCAGCTTTAACAAAGCATCAATCGCATTTTCTTCTATCGTTACATTGCCTTGTTTTACTCTCTCCGCAATCCAGACGCGCAATTCTTTTTCCGCAAGTGGGGATGCCGCTAAAACCTCGGCATGTTCTTTTATTAATTTTGTTATTTTTTTACGCTCATCTAATTTTTCATATGGACCCGCGAAAATGACGATCGAAAAAGAAGAAGGAGACATTATGTACGATTCTAATTTTTTTAAGTCATGCTCCACTTCTTTTTCCTTCTCTGCTGTAAAAAAGTAAGGGTTTTTAATAAGAATGACACGTTTCTCTCCAAAAAACGGAAATGTTTCTGCGTCTTCCAACGCTGTTTGCACCGGAATCTCTTCGCAATCGTACACTGATGCATTCCATTCCCGTTCCTCTTCGGTTAATGCGGTGCGAAGCAAAAGTTCATATGTTTCCGTTAATAAAAATGATTCGGTCCCATATAATAAATAGAGGGGAGATAGACGTCCTTTTTTGATTTTTCCCCAAAAGTCCACCACCATATTTCTCTTCTCCATTTCTGTGAACAATTTTTCTCTGTTGAAAAGATACAATGTTTTTCTTATTTTTACAAGGGAACCGGTTAGCGGGAAAACCGGTTCCCCTTTATATAAACGTTGACAAATAAGTCCTAGGACCTTATTTGTCAACGGGTTATTTTTATATTTTCCCGAGCGTAAAAAAGTATTTGTGTTAACTGTTGTCAACGAAGGAAATGGACATGGGGATATAGATTTTTTTTTCTTTTTCGTCTATACTAAAAATGATTGCATGAGGAGGGGTAAAGGATGAACGTATTTGAAAAAGACGTACAAAGCAAACGCAATGATGCCGTTGACTCTGCTGTTGGTTTTGCCGTTTCATTTGGCTTTTTCGCAACGATCTTCATCATTGCCACATTAATTAAATTTTTCGGATCGTAAAGAGATTGCTTACATAAGCAGTCTCTTTTCTTTTTCGTACTATATGTTATGGCAGCATGACAGAAAAGGTTCCATGATTTTTCGCATAAGTATAGCGCACCGCACCATGCTGATCCGTCCGTAAAATAAGCGTATTTCTTTTCTGCAAACGTTCGAGCACGGACGGAGAAGGATGATGGTAACGGTTATGTTCGCCTACCGAAATAACCGCTATTTTCGGCCGTATTTTGTCCAAAAATAATTCGGTTGTCGAAGTAGCGCTTCCATGGTGCGCGACTTTTAACACGTCCGCTTTTAACTGCGGGAACGCGCCGATCAGCTCTTTTTCCCCCGCCTCTTCTAAATCCCCAGTGAACAGCCATGACAAGCCGCCGATTTTCGTATACAATACAACAGAATTATTATTATCATCCGGATGCGTCGTAGATGGATGGAGGACATAAAAAGAGATTCCTGCTTTGCTCCATCGGTTGCCTCTTCTGATTTCCTGCACGCTGACCTGCTTTTGCCGGGCGATTTGCATTAGTTGTTCATATATTACCGAATTTTTTTTCATTCCTTTACTGACTAGCAGCTGCTTGACGTCAAACCCACGCACAATTTCTTCTGCCGCACCAATATGATCGACATCTTCGTGGGTAGTAATCAGCTTTTCAATCGTCCTAACTCCATTCGATTTTAAAAAGGGAATGACAACGTCTTTGCCGACATCCCAGTTTCGATGGCGTTGCTGCCACGGCTCTTTTTGCTGTGGCAATGTTCCGCCGGTGTCAATTAGATACACCGCTTGGCGATAAGGCAATTCAATATAAATGCAGTCCCCCTGTCCGACATCTAAAAAAACAACTTCGCCATAACGGTCGATATACGGGCTCAACGCATGAAACGCGATGACAGCGGCAATCCATCCTATCCCCCAATAACGCCGCTTCTCTATATACACAAAAGCAGCCAAAACCGCCGCAACATAGCTAATCAACAACAAAAACGAAGGGCGCCCGAGCGTAAGCGATAGCGGATAGGAAGAGGAAAACAAGAGAACAACTTTGTCCGACCAAACAATCACCTTTTGCAGCAACCACATAAAAGGAACAGAAAGAAGCGGAGTCATTGCACATGCAGCAACGGATATAACAGAAAGCGGCAAAATAATAAAGGAATAAAGAGGTACAAAAATCATATTAAGAACGATGCTCCATAGCGAAATTTCAAAAAAATAGTAAACAAGAAACGGCAGTGCGCTCAACTGGGCAATCAACGCCGTCCAGAACAGGCGCCACAGCGTGGAATCGTGGAACATTACTACCTGTGAGGATAAAATGAGGGCAAACGTCACCGTAAACGATAATTGAAATCCGACATCCCATAACATATAAGGATCCGTAATCAGCATAAGGAGAAAAGCGATGCTTAACGTGTCCAGCGGCAGCAATGTCATCTTTCGGTAATTTGCTGCTAAAAAGAGCATCGCCGTCAAACAGGCGCGAATGACAGAAGGGGAAGACCCGGTCAGCACGATATAAACAGGCAGAAGAATCAGCAGCATAATCGTAGCTGTTTCCCTTGTGAACAAACGAATCAATAGAAAAAATACTGCTCCAACCAACAAGGTGACATGCAACCCAGAAATAGCCAGCAAATGGATTAAGCCGAGCTTCTGATACCCTTCTAACAGCATCTCATCCAGTTGTTTCCGCTCCCCATATATCAGTGCCTGCACAATGCCAGCCGTTTCTGCCGGAAAATGGTCTTCAATTTGGCGAATTCCTTTTTCACGAAGAGAAAGAAGCTGTTCGTATATGGTAGGAGAAGAATGGTGGCAGTCTTGCAAAAGGATGGATTGAGGGGTTAAAATCCAATGAATATGGTGAAACCACAAATAACGGCGGTAATGAAAAGCATTTGGATTGCGCGGCAACGCCGGACGCTCAAGCGTTCCCTTCACTTTACAGATGGTTCCTGGAGCCAAAAGTGACGAAAGCAATTGTTTTTCCCCTGGAGACTTTATGTAATACACAAGCTGAAGTTTCTCGCCGTCTACATTGGCGATGGCCTGCAGCCGATCCCCATCTATCGTAATAGGGGCCGTCAAACGAAACAAAAATACTGTCATGTCGTCCGAGAGATGTGTGTTATTCTGCTGATCGATATAAACAAAATGCAAGTAAAAAAGACAGATCGTAGCGACAGAAACAAGAAAAAGGCGCCTTTTACGGATGAAGAGAAACAAAACGTAAAGAATGAGAAACAGCCAAGCAGCATTGGACCGCGCATAGGCAGTCGTTATGGCGAAAATAGCGGCTGCAGCTATATAAACAACATTTCCCTTCACGTCTGCGCCCCTTTCTACGCATAATTCCGTCCGTTACTTTTGTAAAAGCGACAATATTTTTTGATCGAATGGTACCTGTTGTACGTGGACTTTCGCTTGTTCAAACAGCTCAAGCGCATATGGATGGTTTTTATAATCTTTCGCATAATATACGGCGCGAATTCCGCTTTGAATGATCGCCTTGCAGCAATGCAAGCACGGAAAATGCGTGACATACATTTCTGCTCCCTCTGTCGGGACGCCAAACTTGGCACATTGCAAAATCGCATTCATTTCCGCGTGGATGGTACGAACGCAATGCCCATCAATAACGTAACATCCCTCATCAATACAATGGGCGCCGCCAGCGATCGAACCGTTGTATCCTCCGGCAATAATCCGCTTATCACGGACGATCGTCGCCCCCACCGCCAGCCGTGTGCATGTGCTGCGCAGAGCTAGCAAATGGCTTTGGGCCATAAAATATTGATCCCATGTAATCCGCTCCATATTTTCTCCCCCGCTTGTCCATTGCAAATCGTTTTTTTCATGTTTATATGGCATACAGACATACTTTTAGTGTAATCGCACAGCTAGCCAGGCGTCAACGCCCGTTATGGCACAACAATATACTCTTTTATCTTTTCAAGCGTCTTTTCGCCGATCCCCGTCACGTTTAATAAGTCTTCCGCCTTTTGAAAAGGGCCATGCTCTTCGCGGTACGCAATAATCGCCTGTGCTTTCGTTTTTCCGATTCCAGGAAGCTGAGATATTTCTTGTTCTGATGCGGTGTTAATATAAATTTTATTCGAATCATCTGCCTGGAGCGATGAGGAAGCGAAAGCATTCGCTTCCCCGCGCACCGGCACGTAAATCATCATTTCATCATGCACTTTCGCTGCTAAATTTACTTTTGTCTCGTCAGCTTTCTTCGTAAATCCTCCAGCTAAAGCGACCACATCATTCACCCGCGCCGTATTCCGTATTTCATACACCCCTGGGTGTGCAACCGCCCCTTTTATATCGACCATAACCGTATTTTTTTCCCCTTCCCCTTTCCTTTCTTGCGCTGTCTGAGGAACGTTTTGTTCTACTAATATCGGTGCTTGTTCTTTTTCCGTTATTTCGTTATTTCTAAACAACATAATGGCGCCGGCCGCTAACATCGCGAAAAACAAGCCGTACCATCTTTTATCATATTTTTTGATCGTTTCCCACACGGGCATCATCCTTTCCATTTAGTCATAAAATAAATAAAGCGCTCATACATATCGTTGAAGAGACATATAGGTAATGCTAGGGGAAGGGGGGCAGTGAAGAATGAAAATTGGTGTTATTGGCACGGGAAATATGGGAAGGATTTTAATTGAGGCATTTCTCGAATCGGGTGCCGTCAAAGAAAATGAGCTGATTATAACGAACCGCACGTTGGAAAAAGCGTTAGACATAAAGCGGGTTTATTCCGGTATATGCGTTGTTGCCAGCGCGGAAGAAGTCGTGCAGCGGGCAACAATCGTATTTTTATGCGTAAAACCGTTAGACATTCACCCCCTTTTGCAACAATTATCTTCCTTTTGGACAAAGCAACATTGTCTTGTATCGATCACTAGCCCGATTAGCGTAGAGCAGCTGGAAGCGGTCGTACCTTGCCATGTTGTTCGTGTCATTCCAAGCATTGCAAACCGCGCGTTCGCCGGCAGCACGCTGATCACGGTTGGAAAACGCTGCTCTTTGCACTACCGAAACTATATTGAAACGCTGTTCCGTCACATTTCTACTCCTGCTTATATTGACGACGAAATTACGCGGGTCGCTTCTGATATCGCGAGCTGTGGCCCCGCCTTTTTTAGCTATTTGCTGCAGCGTTTTATCGATGCCGCCGTTGCAAAAACCGCGATCTCAAAAGAACAGGCAACAGCATTGGCAACGGACATGATCATCGGACTAGGGGAGTTACTAAAACATAATCTTTACACACTTCCAACGCTCCAGGAAAAAGTTTGCGTCAAAGGCGGCATTACCGGAGAAGGAATCGCAGTGCTTGAAAAGGAAATGGAAGGGGTATTTGAGGGAGTATTTGATAAAACACATGAAAAATTTAAAGACGACGTCGAAAAAGTAAAAAAGCAATTTAATCATTGAATTCGCCAAGGCACAAAAAAATCCTGCTTAACTACGAAAAATGTTTCATGAAAAAGAAAACAAGCTTTTCTGTCAAAGCCCGAGCACCATTTCTATACAGGGCTTTGGCAGAAAAGCTATAGTTTTAAGGATAGGAAAAGCATTCCCTTGCGTATTCCTCTGCAAAACCTGCCATCATACTGTTTTTTGTGCAACAAAGAAAATACGCTCAGACGTTTCCGTTGGCGCTTCATCGGTAAAATCCGCAGTTATTTCCAGCACCGTAAATCCCGCTGCCGTTAACCATTGTTGATACTGAATCATTTCATACGTGCGCTGCTGATGCAGCTCATCATACCGCTCATATTTTCCATCGCCGCCGCGGACAAAAAATGTGAGCTCATGCTCCACGCCATGTGGAAAAGGAAGCGGATAACACGACCAAATATAACTGATTTCTTCATCATTGCTGGTAAACACGGCATCGCGAAAAACGTGATCCATTTTATACGGTGAATGAACGTCAAATAACAGCAAACCGTCTTTGCGCAACAGTTTATAAATACAAGAAAATGTTCGCTGCACTTCCCTTTCTTCCAATAAATAGTTAAGAGAATCGCAAAAAATCGTCGCACAGTCAAAGTCGGAAAATCCTTGGAGGTCCGTCATATTTTGCTGAAAAAATTCCACTGCTACCTGTTGCGCTTCCGCTTTGGCTTGTGCAACCGCGAGCATATTTTCCGATAAATCGACACCGGTGACAAAAAACCCTGCTTTTGCCAGTCGAATCGCTAACTCTCCGGTGCCGCACCCAATATCGAGAATGCGTGCTGCACCGCGATGCCCATACTGCCGCAGTTTACGTTGTACAAATGATTGCCACGCATCGTACGGCGCTTCTTCCATTAACGTGTCATACCAATAAGCAGATGACTCATATGTCATTGCTGCAACACGCTCGCCACATCTTCGAGCGGCGCATCTCCCCATAAACGCTCTAAATTATAATAATCGCGCTCTTCCTTATCGAAAACATGGACAACAATATCGCCTAAGTCGACCAACACCCATTTTGCCTCATGAAACCCTTCGATTCGTTTCACTAGGATATGATGTTCTTCCGCTTTCTCTTTTATTTCCCGCGCAATTGCCTGTACTTGTTTTTCCGAATTGCCATGGCAAATAACAAAATAATCCGCGACAAGGGAAATTCCTTTCATATTAAGGACAACGATATTTTCTGCTTTTTTATCGTCAGCCGCGCGAACCACTAAGCGCAACATTTCCTGCTCCGTCATTGTTCTCATTCCCCCTTTATTTCCATCATTAAAGAATTATAAGTATGAATCGTATCCGGGTAAATAAGCTGATTTTTTTTCAGCAAAAATTGAATCGTGTTTTGTAGTGCTTTGATTAGTGCTTTATTCAAATCTTGTTTGGCAAGGTCGCGGACTTCCTCCACCCCTGGGAATATGCGCCCAGGCTCAATATAGTCAGCCAGGTAAATAACTTTTTCCAATACCGTCATATTGGCGCGGCCGGATGTATGATAACGAATCGCATTTAATATTTCTTCATCGTCAATGCCTACTTCCGTTTTCACCAAATAGGCGCCAACGGGCGCATGCCATAGTTCAGTGTTATGGAAAAGCAAGTCTTTTGGCATATTTTGCTCCAAAATAATTTGTTTCATTTCTTCTTTTGGGCGAAACTTGGCATAATCATGAAAAATCGCCGCCAACTCTGCTTTTTTCACATCGGCTCCATACCGCTTCGCCAGCTCGATTGCCGTTTCCATGACGCCAACAGTATGCTGGTAGCGGTGTTCGGTCAATTGCTTTTTAACGATAGTTAACGCTTCTTGTCGCTCCATATAACTTCTTCTCCTCAATATAAAGTCTTACGCCTTCCGGCACTAAGTAGCGAATGGTTTGTCCATTCCTTACCCGTTCGCGAATGAAAGAAGAAGAGACGGAAAACTGCGGCGCTTCCACCTCGATAATCGGGTAGGATGTTTCCATGGAAAAGCCCGGACGTTTGACACCGACAAATGTCACCAACTTGATCAGTTCATCGATTTTATACCAGTTTGGCAAATATTCAACCATATCTGCACCAATAATAAAATAAAATTCATCATCCGGATGCATAGAAAGAAGTTGACGCACCGTATCATACGTATAGGAAGGTCCTTCTCTTTCCAGCTCGATCGTTTCAATATGAAAACGCGGATGACCATCAATGGCTAATTCGAGCATGCGTAAACGATCTTCACTTCTTGTCACTAGTTCGTGTTGTTTATGAGGAGGGATGCGGTTTGGCATAAACCAGATTTCCGATAGCTCAAGGGCGTGCAATACTTCGTTCGCCATTAATAAATGCCCACAGTGAGGCGGATCAAACGTCCCTCCGAAAATGCCTATTTTTCTCATCGTCTTTCCCTCCGCCGTGTCTACACGCGGCTTTGCCGTTCAGTGCGGCAACACAATTTGCTTGTTTTCTTTTGATTCTTTATACAATACAATTGTATTCCCAATTACTTGTACAAGTTCCGCCCCCGCCTCTTGTGCAAGCTGGTCGGCGACAACATGGCGGTCTTCTTCGCAGTTTTGCAGCACGCTCACTTTAATCAGCTCGCGCGCTTCCAGCGCATCGACAATTTGTTTAATCATATTTTCATTTACCCCGCCTTTGCCAACTTGAAAAATCGGCTTTAAATGATGGGCTTTCGCCCGCAAAAAACGTTTTTGTTTTCCTGTTAACATAGGTTACCTCCTAAGTTGTTCCATCACAATTTTTTTCATCCGCTCCACATCCGGAAATACCCCTGTCCACTTTTCGAATGCGAGCGCACCTTGATAAATAAACATGCCGACGCCGTTTTGTACAATGGCATTGCGTTCTCGTGCTTCCTTTAGCCATTTTGTTTCTAACGGGTTATAAATAATGTCGGAAACAATCGTTCCTTCTTTCAGATTGGCAAGCGATAGCGGCATTTGTTCCACGTTCGGATACATGCCGACCGACGTCGTATTAATGACAATATCATATTCCCCTAAACGTTGTTCCGCTTCGCTTAACGAGAAAGCAGCCGACGAAACCGCGGCATCGCCTTCTTCAATAAGCTGTTTTGCTTTGGATACCGTACGGTTGCAAATATCAATCCGTTTGGCTCCGCGATCGATAAGCGAAAAATAAATTCCTCTTGCCGCTCCGCCGGCGCCGATGAGTAAAATGCGCTTTTCTTGGATATCAACGTTTGTTTCTTCCTCAAGCGCTCGGACATATCCTAGGCCATCTGTATTATAACCGATTAAGCGTCCGTTTTCATTGACGATCGTGTTCACCGCTCCGATGCGGCGCGCCTCTGCATCGATATCATCAAGCAATGCCATGATTGCTGTTTTATGAGGGATCGTTACATTTAATCCGGCAATCCCGAGAGCCCTCACTCCGGCAACGGCATCCTGTAAGTGCTCCGGTTCTACATGGAAGGCGTGATAATGAGCAGCGATGTTCATGCGCTGAAACGCATCGTTATGCATAAGCGGCGACAAGGAATGATGAACCGGACAACCAAACAGCGCGTATAGTTTTTCCATTTTCTCCCCTCCCGTTTACGCTGCTTACACAGCCGCTAAATCAATGATTTTCTGATGAAAATGTCGACCCCTTTTGGAGCGTAGGCAGTCACTTGCGCTCCTGGGTCATTGCAAGTTACCCAGCCAAGCCCGGAAAATACGATATCGGTTTTTCTTTCTTTGATGGTAAAAGTGTGAGCCTCTAACGGCGGGAATTGCTCGGCGTAATGTCTGTTTGGCGGCGAAAGAAGTTCGCCTAATTGGCTCGCATATAAGGCATCCGCCTTTTCCAATTTTGTCCGATGAATGAGTAATTCATTGGAAAAATAACAGACGAAAGGCCGCCGTCCTCCTTTGACGTAGTCAAGCCGGGCAAGGCCGCCGAAAAATAACGTTTGCTGTTCATTCAGTTGATATACCCGCGGGTGGATTTCCCGCTTTGGCGTAATGATTTTTAAATCTTTTTTATCCACAAAGTGCGCCATCTGATGATGGTTGATAATTCCCGGCGTATCGTAAAGCGTAGCTCCATCCTCTAATGGAATTTCGATCATATCTAACGTTGTTCCCGGAAAATAAGAAGTAGTAATGACATTTCCTTTGCCTGTAACTTCTTGAATAATCCGGTTAATAAATGTCGATTTCCCGACATTCGTGCAGCCAACGACATACACGTCTTTGCCGAACCGGTATTTCTCGATCGCTTCCATTACTTTCGCCATTCCGATTCCTTTTACCGCGCTCACTAAACAAATATCAACCGGCTTCAAACCAAGATCGTTTGCCGCCTGCTTCATCCAGTGAATAAGCTTCGGATATTTCACCGATTTTGGCAGCAAATCCACTTTATTGCCAACGAGCAAAATCGGATTGTTAACCGCAAATCGATGCAAACCTGGAAGCCAGCTGCCGTTAAAGTCAAAAATGTCGACAATTTTGACGACTAGTGCTTCCGATTGCCCGATGCGGTGCAAAATTTTTAAAAAATCATCATCGGTCAGCGGAATGTCCTGTACCTCATTATAATGTTTCAGACGAAAACACCGCTGGCAAATGACTTCTTCTTTCTCTAGTGCACTTTCGGGAGCGTATCCAGGCTTTGTTTGATCCTCCGATTGGATAACCGCCCCACAGCCAATGCAGCGAATTTGTTGTTCCACCATCATTCCTCCCAGTAAACCATGCCTTTTTTTCGCATCATATCTAAAATTTTTCGCTCCATCTTGCGGTTGAATCGGGTCCACAGCCCATCTGTCTGTGCAACAGGAACGACTAAAATCGTATTTAACCCTAGGCGATTGCCGCCAAATACGTCTGTCAGCAATTGATCGCCAATGACAACCACTTCCTCTTTGCGCAACTGCATCGTCGCTAACGCCTTTTGAAAAGCGCGCGTCAACGGCTTGCGTGCTTCGAAAATAAAAGGAATACCGAGCGGCTCGGCAAAAGATTGTACCCGCTTTTTGTTATTATTCGATACGATCATCACCTTAATGCCTTCCCGCTTCATCTTTTCAAACCACTCCGTTAGCTCTGGAGTAGCGCTCGGCCGATCCCATTCGACAAGCGTATTATCCAAATCAGTAATGATTCCTTTAATCCCCTTCTCTTTTAACTCGCTAGGAGTGATGTCCAATACGCGTTTAACAAACTGATTAGGTAAAAAATAATGAAGCATACCAATCACCTTACCTTTTGGCCTTTTCTTGCCTTTCCTCATCATACATAATTTTTTCATACCTTTCAAAACAAACGTCGACAAATGTATACAAAGAAAAAAATTTTTTCGACAAAATCCGTTATCCACAAAATTGTGGATAAATTTTACCCACATCATTCACAAGCTTACCATCATACTTCCATAACTTTATAAACACATTTTCCACATGTTATCCACGAGTTGCTGTGGATAACAGAACGGTTGTTCTATCCCAAAAATCATGATACAGTTAAAGTAACTTACCATTATATGTATTGATTACAAAATATATTCCATTGCTGAAGGAGGTTTTCAGCATGAAACATCTATCCGATGAGTTGTTGATCGAATCGTATTATAAAGCAAAAGAATTAAATTTAAGTCCTGAATTTATTGCGCTCATTGAAAAAGAAATCCAGCGTCGTTCGTTAAGTCATAAAATTAAGTTGTCATCCTGATTTTCGCCTCAGGGCTTTTTTTATTTTAAATACCCAAGCCGTTCCCCAACTTTAATTCCCATTGGCACGACAATTCGTTCATCAAGCTCAATGCTATCTTTTTCAAATAATAAAACAACGGTAGAACCAAAAGAAAAATAGGCAATTTCCTGTCCTTTTGTCAAATGTTTACTTGCATGGGTAAGCTCAATACTGTTGACAAACATCGCTCCTATTTTTACGATCGCAATATGCTTTCCGTTTGCATCCACTTCTGTAATTATACGATAGTTTTTTGATAACGGCTGTTTGCCGTACTTTAAGCCAAGGCGATTAACTGGATACGATTTTTTTCCAAGCACCCATTGTTTTTGCACCACTCCAGATATCGGACTGTGGATGCGATGATAATGGCTGGGACTTAAATATAAAATAATAAATAATCCATTAACATATTTTTGGGCGGCTTCGCTGCTGCCAAGCATCTCGGCGATTGAATACGTTTTATTTTTCACAACGATTTCACTGTTTTCTCGGATCGTCCCAATATCTTCAATAATTGCGTCTACTGGGCTGATCACTCCGTTTTCCGTTTCGTCAATCGGCCTTGTTCCTTCTTTTAGCTTACGAATAAACAATTGCTGCAACGTTTTATAATTTTTTAATTTTTTTTCCATCTCTTCTTGATTAATATTATAAATTTTTGCATACGATGGAATAAGTACCGCGCTCAAACGGGATTTCGTAAAAAGGGCAATCATTTTTGATGAAAGCGAATGATTAGTCAGTTCAACCATCAGGCGATACAACCATTTCAGCAAACATATTCCCTCCAATTTGCGGTGATTGTGTTTTTTGCTACCTTTCATATTACAAGGAAAATGAGTATAATGGTAGTAGATTTTGTCGGCCGTGTTTGATGGCGAAAAGGAGTGAGGAGAAATGTTTTTATCGGATTATTTAGATTCCACATTGAAAAAGTTAAAAGCAAACATCGCAAATATTCTAACCATAACTAATTTATCGCTAGGCGGTTTCTCCGTCCTAACAACGTTAAAAGGAGGGCTTCATGTCAGCCTGCTCCTTATCTTTTTAGCGGCTTTAGTCGATCGCTTTGACGGGGCTGTTGCGCGAAAACTAAACATTGAATCGGAACTTGGCAAACAATTGGATTCGATGAGTGACATCATATCCTTTGGAGTAGCCCCTGCGCTGTTAATGTATCAGGCCTTACTGTACGAATTTGGCGCACCAGGTGCGTTTTTCACTATTTTATATATCGGCTGCGGCGCCTTTCGTCTTGCTCGGTTCAATATTACAGAAAATAACGGCTACTTTTCCGGGCTTCCCATTACGGCAGCCGGAGTGCTGCTAACGTTAAGCTATTTAACGATTCATTATTTTCCACCGCAGTTTTTTATTTTCCTAATGATCACCCTATCGTTTTTAATGGTCGGAACATTTAAGCTGAAAAAAATATAAAACATAAGCAAGGCTGTCCTTTCCAACAGTGAAATAATAAACGGATTGGGCAGCCTTTTTATTTCCTTATCACACCATTTTCCCTTTTCAATCCTTGTTATTAATTATATGATAAATGTGGACTTATTATAAAGCACAAATTGAATATCGTGCTTTCAATGTAACGGGGGGATTTCATTGGATAAAACATCGATTATTGGAATTCTTCTTGGCATCATCGCGGTTGTATTAGGAATGTACTTTAAGGGGGTCAATTTTAATGTATTAATTAACCCGGCAGCCATTTTAATTATTATCGTCGGAACGATCGCATCTGTTACCATCGCGTTTCCGACCCGCGAAATAAAAAAAATCCCGAAGTTATTAGCCGTCATTTTTAAAGAGCAAAATATTCCAACGGTGGAGGAATTGATTCCGCTGTTTGTCGACTGGGCGAACATAGCCCGGCGTGAAGGGCTGCTCGCCTTAGAGGCGAAATTAGATGAGATTGACGATTCATTTTTGCGGAACGGCTTAAGCATGGTGATTGACGGGCAAACGCAAGAATTTATTCGCGATGTCATGACTGAAGAAATTGAAGCGATGGAAGAGCGCCATGAGACAAATGCATCTATTTTTTCACAAGCAGGTACATATGCGCCGACACTTGGAGTGCTCGGTGCAGTCATCGGGCTCATTGCAGCATTGGGCAATATACAGAATATCAGCGAACTTGGTAAGGCGATTAGTGCGGCATTCGTCGCCACTTTGCTCGGAATTTTCACCGGATATGTGTTATGGCATCCATTTGCCAATAAATTAAGAAGAAAATCAAAGGAAGAAGCAAAAATACGGCAAATCATGATAGAGGGAGTCCTTTCTATTTTGGAAGGACAGGCGCCGCGAACGATTGAACAAAAGCTTGCTTCGTATCTTCCGGAAGGCGAACGTCGGAAACTGATGGAACAGGGAGAAAAAGGAAATGAGTAAGAAAAAGAAGGTGAAGCAGGAACAGCATATTAGCGAATCATGGCTGATTCCGTACGCTGACTTATTAACACTATTGCTTGCCCTTTTTATCGTTTTGTTTGCGAGCAGCCAAATCGACCAAAAAAAATTCCAGGAAATTGCCCGCTCATTTAGCGCTGCGTTCACTGGCGGGACGGGTGTCCTTGATTTTGAAAGCCCGATTGCGCCAAAACAGCCTCCTTTATCGCCAAAGCAAGACCATAAGCAGCAGGAGGAAAATAAAAACGCACTCGATAAACAAGATCAAGAAGAGTTACAGGACGTTAAAGAAAAAATTGATGGGTACATCGTGCAAAATCAGTTAAGCGGGAAATTGCAGACCTCTTTAACGGAAGAAGGATTAGCGATCACGATATTAAACGATATTTTATTTGATTCGGGAAGTGCGGAAGTGCGGGTAAAAGACCGGAAACTTGCCAAAGAAATTTCCGAGCTGCTCGTTATGAATCCGCCGCGCAATGTTATTATTAGCGGACATACGGATAACGTGCCGATTCATAATGCCAAGTTCGCTTCCAACTGGGAACTAAGCGTGATGCGGGCCGTAAATTTTATGAAACTGTTATTGGAAAACCCGAAGCTCGATCCGCGCTTATTTAGTGCGAAAGGATACGGGGAATTTAAGCCGGTCGCATCGAATGACACTCCCGAGGGGCGGATGAAAAATCGGCGCGTTGAAATTTTAATTTTGCCGCATACGAAAACAGCAAACCATTCCCTTAACTGAAAGATTGCATAACCATGTTTGCGCACTAAAGCAAAACAGGCTGGCATATGTTTGCCAGCCTGTTTTTGCTTAAAGCTTAAAAGAAAATTTGATCACTCCGGCTTTTACCATCGTTTCTACTAAAATCACCAACGCCGGCCCAATAAACAATCCGATGAAACCTAGCAGCTGAAACCCTAAATAAACGCTGATTAATGCGGCCAAAGGAGAAATGCCTAAGTTCGTTGAGAACACTTTCGGTTCAATAATACGGCGCACTACAGTAATAATGACAAACAATACAAAAAGACCAATTCCGAGCCCGCTATTGCCATTGGCAATACTAATGATTCCCCATGGCACCAGCACAGAACCGGTTCCTAAAATTGGCAAAATATCCACAATCACAATAATTAATGCCATGACAACAGCATAGTCCACTTTTAACAGCAATAAGCCGGCCAAGGCAATAAAAAAGGTGATCAAACTGAGCAAAAACTGCGCTTTAATAAAGCCAACGCCCGCTTTGCTTAACTGCGCCACCACCATCGCCAGCCGCTGATACGTCCGTTCGGACAAATATTTTCTCGTTCCTTTTTTTAGCTTCGGCAAATCTAAACTAATGAGAAACAACGCTATTAAATATACTAAGAAGTGAATAAGAAAGCCAGGGATAAGCGTGATGTAGTGAACAATCGACTGCGTTAAATTAGTGGCAAACTCTAAAAGCAGATGTTGAATCGTTTTTACACTATTTTCTAATGAATCAATCATTTCTTCCGGAATCGAGCTCGAGTATGACTTCCACATCTGAATTAAGCGATCTAATACTTGCGTTGTCTCACTCAAAAAGTGCGGCAGTTTTTGCGAAAAAGTTATCATTTGCTGTACAAGGATGACGATCAGGAAGTACAAAGAAAAACCGACGATGACGAGAAATAACGAAAAAACCGTCGTTACCGCATGCGCCCGTTTCAACCGATAATCGATTTGCAAACGATTCACTGCCGGTTCCAATAATAACGCCGTCGCTAATGCGAAAACAAGCGGCAAGCTATATGGCAGCAAAAACACCCCTGCTGCAATGATAAGAGCAATAACAATAAATTTTTTCACTATCGTACCCCATTCGATTAAAATTTTTTCTTGAATAAGCGGGAATCTATCATAAATATAGCGAATGACAAAAGAACAAGCAACCATTAGAACCTCTCCCACCTACATTTTATTTAGAGGTGGGAGTTTTGCTAGATCACCGTCTGCGCCGATATACTTGTATGCCGATATAAACGACCATAGCGGCAACTGCAGCAAAGATAATCGGCCGCAAATACGGGCGGGCAATTTCATCAATCTCCTGCCAGTGGCTTCCTAACCGTTCCCCTAAAAAAATAAAGAAAATCGACCACGGAATAATCGCGCACGTTGTATAGAAAGTGAATTTCTTCCATGACATTTTCGCGATGCCTGCCGGGATCGAAATAGCGTGGCGAACAACCGGAACGAACCTTGCGGTAAATATGACGCCTGGACCGTATTTTTCAAACCATTGTTCCGCTACATCAAGATGTTTCTTTTTAATCAACAAATATTTTCCGTACTTATCAAGAAGCGGTCTGCCGCCATAATACCCCATCCAATAAAGAAACAGTTGGGCGATCGTTCCGCCGATCGTTCCCGCTATCACTGCTCCAATAAAGGATATTTCTCCACGCGATACTAAATAGCCGGCATAGGCAAGTACAATTTCGCTTGGAATAATTTCAATCATTAATGCCAAGGCAACTCCGAAATATCCTAAATCCGCCAAAAAGGTAAAAACCGTCTGTACCAACTCGTGCATCGTTTTCCTCCTATGTATAAATATTAGCCAAGCCGTTCATTACAACCTTATTCAGCAACAAATTATACTATACTGCTCGGAAGAAAAAAATAAATTTGACTAAATCGCATGCCAGTCTGCTAAACTTTTGGTTTAGCGGACATCTTCAGGAACTGTTAAATTGGCATGCAACATGCTTGAATTTATCCAAAGAAAAAAGCTGACCTTTCATGTCAGCCTTTTTCTCATTATGCACTTTGCTGCAGTTCGGAAATATATTGTTTTCCTTTTTCTTCGTTATATTGTCCTTCCCATTTGGACATAATGACTGCCGCCAGCGAGTTGCCAACGACGTTGACAGCCGTGCGAGCCATATCTAAAATGCGGTCGATTCCAGCAATAAACGCCAATCCTTCTACCGGAATTCCTACCGTTCCCAACGTTGCGAGCAACACGACAAACGAGACGCCCGGTACTCCGGCGATTCCTTTCGATGTTACCATTAACACAAGCAAAAGGGAAATTTGCTGCGAAATCGGCATATCAATGCCGTACAACTGCGCGATAAAAATGGCAGCCAGCGCCTGATATAAAGTAGAGCCGTCTAGGTTAAACGAATAGCCTGTCGGAATGACAAACGATGTAATCGCTTTCGGACAACCGAATTTCTCCATCTTCTCCATGATTTTTGGAAGAACCGTTTCCGAACTTGCCGTACTGTACGCCAAAATCAATTCGTCCTTCAAAATTTTAATAATATTAAAAATATTTATACCAACAAGCTTAGAAACTCCTCCAAGCACTACAACAATAAAGAAAATCATCGTTGCATAAACGAGAATGACAAGTTTGCTAAGCGGAATGAGCGACTCAACCCCAAATTTCGAAACCGTTACACCGATCAGTGCAAACACGCCAAACGGCGCAAACTTCATAATTTGGTTTGTCACATAAAACATCGCTTCCGCGGTGCCTTGGAAAAATTGCAGCACTGGCTTTCCTTTCTCGCCAATTGCCGCTACCCCTAAACCGAACATGACCGAGAAGAAAATAATCGGCAACATATTTCCAGTTGCAAGAGATTCAAAAACATTTTTTGGGACAATGTTAACGACCGTTTCAATCATGGAGTGGTGCTGCACTTCATTGGTTGTGTCAATATAGCTTTGAATATCTGTTTTCTCCAATGATTTCATGTTCACGCCGGCTCCCGGCTGAAAAATATTCGCCGCCAATAAACCGACGACAATGGCGATCGTCGTGATAATTTCGAAATAAATAATCGTTTTTCCGCCTAGTTTTCCAAGCTTCTTCAAATCCCCTACATTGGCAACGCCAACAACAAGGCTTGAAATCACAATTGGAATCACAATCATTTTAATAAGGCGAAGGAAAATATCTCCAATCGGCTGCAAATAAGTAGCCACGTTTGGATTTCCATAGAAAATAGCCCCAACAGCAATCCCTAGAACAAGTCCGATAAAAATTTGCCAAGCTAATCCAATCTTCCTCATTTCATCGCCTCCTTTAAAGATTTTTGGACAAAAAACGACAAAATTATTTTACTATTACAACATTCGTACGTCAATAATATTTATTATTTACGTCTTTTTGTCCAAACACGTACAACCCCCTTCCGTCATATACATAAGTAATAGGCCATTGCCTACAACGACATAGGGTGGGGTGACAGAATGTCCAGTATTTTATCAGCGTTTGCGTTTCTAATGAAGGAATTGATGTTTTTAGTATCATACATTAAAAACAACGCATTTCCCCAACCGCTAAGCGCTAAAGAAGAAGAAAAATACTTAGAGCTGATGGCGAAAGGAGATCAACAGGCCCGCAATATTTTAATTGAACATAATTTGCGTCTTGTTGCCCATATCGTAAAAAAATTTGAAAATACCGGTGAAGATGTGGAGGACTTAATTTCCATCGGCACCATCGGCCTGATTAAGGCGATCGAAAGCTACTCGTCAAGCAAAGGAACAAAACTGGCCACATATGCAGCCCGCTGTATTGAAAACGAAATTTTAATGCATTTACGCTCGCTAAAAAAATCGCGAAAGGATGTCTCACTACACGAACCGATTGGGCAAGATAAGGAAGGAAATGAAATTAGCTTAATCGACATTTTAAAATCAGAAGGAAACGATATTGTAGATGAAATTCACCTTAACATGGAACTCGAACAAATAAAAAAATACATCGATGTGTTAGATGAGCGGGAAAAGGAAGTGATTATTAGCCGGTTCGGCCTTGATATGCAGCAGGAAAAAACACAGCGGGAGATCGCGAAAGAGCTCGGCATTTCCAGAAGCTATGTATCCCGTATCGAAAAGCGTGCATTAATGAAAATGTTTCATGAGTTTTATCGGAATGAAAAGGAAAAGCGGAGATAAATGTGCAAAAAGGTGTCCCAAGACTGCTGTTAGGACACCTTTCCTTGTTCTTATTTTGTTTGCCTGAAAAGAGAAACTGCCGAACTCGGGCAATAGCTGTAAAGCTTTTCTCCAAAAATAGTTTAAATTTGTTTTCTCGTTGCCATTATTCCTTGTTCGTGTTCCTTAAATAGTAAATATAGTCTGTAGATATTCCCTGATACCCCAACTGTCTGATCATCGCTGAAATATTACCACGATGATAAGTTCCATGGTTAACTATATGGTAAATAATTTCACGGATACTGTTGCTAAAGCGTTTCCCTTTCGTGTTATGGTAAACGACTGTTTGTTCCAAATCATCTTGGCGATTGAGAAATTCTAAAATCTCATTATGTAAATAGGTAAATGCATCATTAATTTCTTGTATTGTCTTAAATTGCTTCGATTCGATGGAATCGACACTTTTGCCGTTTATCCTTAAAAACCATAATTCATCCACGGCATACATATGTGCAAAAGTTTGTGAAATGGAAGGAAAAACGCTATTTACTTCTTTATTAATAATTTCTTTTGGTAACTTGCTAAGATGTTCTATAAGTTGTTTGTTTGCCCACGAATGATAATGAAAAAATTGCAATGTCAACTTTTTCATTTTCTAATTCCCCCTAATTTTTGCGATATACAACAAATTCGCTTAATTTTCCGAAATTTCCTGCTAAATTTATAGCCTTTGTTTTTGTAGCTAGCAATCCATATCTTTTAACATGAATACTTGTTTAGCAAAAAGATGAAAACCTGCATTTTCGAGTGTGGATACGAAATGATCATTGCTTTTCGGAAGATTAATAATTTTAAAATTGGCTCCTTTATAATTTTTGGTGAGAACATAAAAAGCAAAATCAATGATGTCCTGTTTATCTTCAACATCAGCTGTCTTACATTGGAAAATAGTAACATCTTCAACTTTCCCTAATTCATTGCAACTGCGTTTAAACAATACATATCCTAAAAGCGAATGATTTTGATAAATGAACAATACTTCTCCATTTTTTACAGAGCGGAAATCGGTTTGCCAAGGCACAATGTCTGGATAAAAATGGACAGCAGCAAGCTCTTCTGCTAATTTCACCTCTCCACTATATGTAGATAAAAGCTTCTCAGCAATACTATATGTTTCCACTTCTTTTTTCTCCAATAACAGCAGCTCATCTACAATTTGATAACCCATTTTTTCATAAAGCTGAATCGCTTTTTTATTTTGGCTTAACGCTTCTAATGTCGCTATATGAACATTTTCTTTTTTATACATTGCAATGGAGGCCTCAATCAACATCCTTCCAATTCCTTGCTGTCTGTATTCAGGAGCTACGGCCGTTCCCCCATTCCATGCAATGATCTTACCTGTTTTTGTTTTCCTAAGACCGTTTAACACTATTCCAATCGGTTTTTGTTCATCAAAAGCTATGAAAGAATGTTCTGGAGACAGGTTTTGTATATCCATTCTTGAAAGGAGCTGTTTCATATTCATGGATACATTGACATCATACCCTTGAAATCCGTTGTTCCAAGCATTGAGAATGTCGTTTAACGAACATTCTGTTAATTGCTTTATTAAAACTGCCATTGTTACTGCCTCCTTTTTTAAATAGCTATTTTCAACCTATGAAAATTTCGTATTTCTAAAATTATACTTTAATTTTATATAAAAACGAAAAAGAAAAACGGAGATAAATGCAAAAGGTGTCCCAAGATTACTGTTGGGACACCTTTCCTTGTTCTTATTTTATTAATTTTGCGTTTGCGCTTCCGCGCTTACTTCCGCTGTTATAATTAAAGCGATCGATGCTGTAATCACAATCCCCATCACCATGGCGAACATCCCTTGTTCCCCCTCCTTGTAATTCTTCCTCTTTATTTTACACGAAGGAACAAGCGGTTTTTTCGCATGGTTTTGAACAATTTATGAAATTCCATCGTCAACAGCAAAACCCGAAGCATCATTGACACTCCCCCTTCACAGTCAGGTGGAATCTCCCTTTCTTTTCATCCACATCATCATTAATGCTTGAATCATCGTTTTTCCCTCCTTTCTCTTCTTTGATTAAAATGGACGATGATGCATCATACATTTACGGTCCAAGATTTCTTCTTCAATTTCTCGCAAAAAACGTTCTTGCTCTCTGTCTTTCTTAGCTGGTCTTCTGCGCTCGATCGTTATCGTTACGAAAAATAAATGAATCGTCATGATTATATTTCACCTCCTTCATATATAAAGAAAACCGCAGTGAGAATCCCTCGCTGCGGCTTCAAACATAAAAAGCCGCAGAAAGAGGAACTATTCCCCCTCTGCGGCTTTGTTTGCTAATTCATCGTGAACATAATTAAGCCAATGCAACCAGAAGGTCGAATAGCTCTTTCTCGTTGTTTTCTGTTTTTGTGATCATCATTGTCATCATTACTGTCATTGTCTTCGACCTCCTTTTGCTATCATTATTATAGAGGTAATTATATCCAAAAGAAATGGGTTTGTAAACAATTTTTTGACAAAATGGCAAAAAAACCTGCCTCTTCAGCAAGAAAAGGCAGGTTTATTCGTCCGTTTCCCGCAATAAGCGGATATATTTGATCGCTCGTTGAAAAAAGGAAAATGCGCCTATTAACAATATCACAATGAAATAAAGCAAATACGCCTTTTTCTCCGGCGCAGCCGTAGGAAGAAGCGTGCCAATATATAAAAAGACACTTACCGCCAGCAGTACGCCAGCAAACATTTTATAATCAGCCGCTTTTTCCTTCCACTGTTGTTTTTGCCGTTCCATTGTATCCCCCACTTTCCATCCTTAACTGTATCATACAAGACAGAAAAGGTGGGGATGTAATTTTAACCATGCAATGCTTGTGCTAAATCTTCGATTAAATCTTCCACATCTTCCAATCCGACAGAAATGCGGATCAACCCATCGGTAATGCCTAATTGTTCGCGGCGTTCTTTCGGAATGGATGCGTGCGTCATTTTCGCCGGCAGCGAAATTAAGCTTTCGACTGCTCCCAAGCTTTCTGCGAGCGTAAAATAGCGGACACGGTTTAACACTTGGTCGGCTTTCTCTGCACTTCCGACATCAAAAGAGACCATACCGCCAAATCCGCGCATTTGCTTTTTGGCAACCTCATAGTTTGGATGTGTTTCCAATCCTGGATAATACACTTTTTGGACCGCTGGATGGTTCGCTAAAAATTCAACGATTTTTCTCGTGTTTTCTTCATGCTCCTCCATGCGCACGCCAAGCGTCTTGATGCCGCGCATCAAAAGCCATGAATCTTGCGGGCCGAGAATTCCTCCGGTAGAGTTTTGAATAAAATGCAGCTTTTCTGCCAACTCTTCCGAATTGACAACCGCCAGCCCTGCGACCACATCGCTATGGCCGCCTAAATATTTCGTCGCGCTATGGACAACAATGTCGGCGCCAAGGGCAATTGGCGTTTGCCAATACGGGGTGCTGAACGTGTTGTCGACGATCGTCAGCAAACCATGCTTTCTGGCGATGGCGGAAGCAGCTTGAATGTCCGTAATTTTTAAGAGTGGATTGGTTGGCGTTTCAATGTAAAGCGCTTTCGTATTCGGCTGGATATGTTTTTCGATGTTTGAGAGGTCGCTTGTATCAATAAAAGTCGACTCAAGCCCTAAGCGGTTTAGCACTTTCGTCATGACGCGATACGTGCCGCCATACACATCGTCGGTTAAAATGACATGGTCGCCGCTGTTAAACAGCATCATGACCGCCGTAATCGCCGCCATTCCGGAGGCGAACGCAAAACCGGCATATCCTTCTTCTACATCTTTAATCAGCTCTTCTAACGCGTAGCGGGTCGGATTACCAGTACGGGAATATTCAAAGCCTTTATGACCACCAATTCCTTCTTGTTTATATGTGCTAACTTGATAAATCGGAACAGAAACCGCTCCCGTATGCGGATCACCTGGGATGCCGCCGTGAATGAGTTTCGTTTTTCGTCTCATTTAAATCCCACCTTCATAAATTTTTTTGCTTAAATAGCGCTCGCTGCTGTCCGGAAAAATAACGACGATATTTGTCCCCTGCTGCGCCTTTTTGGCCTCAAGCAATGCAGCGTGAAACGCAGCACCTGAAGAGCTTCCGACGAGCAGCCCTTCTTTTTTGGCAAGTTCTTTTACCCGCTTAAACGCATCTTCATCGCTAATCGTATGAATCGCATCAAAATAGCTTGGATCCATATAATCCGGCAAAAATTCCATTCCGATGCCTTCTGTTTTATGCGGCCCCGGCTCTCCGCCGTTTAAAATCGATCCTTCTGGCTCGACAATGACCGTTTTGATATTCGGGTTTTTTTCTTTTAAAAACGTTGCCGTTCCCATAAACGTTCCGCCCGAACCGGCTCCGGCGACAAATATGTCGATTTGTCCGTCAAGGTCTTCCCATAGTTCCGGGCCGAGCGTTTTATAATATGTTCTTGGATTGGCCGGATTGGCAAACTGCTGCGGACAATAGGAGTTCGGAATCTCACGGGCCAGTTCTTGCGCCTTGCGGATCGCTCCTTGCATTCCTTCGCTCGTCGGCGTATGAACAATCGTCGCGCCGAGCGCTTTCATGATTTGCTGCTTTTCGATGCTAAATTTCTCTGGAACACAAAAAATCACGTTGATGTTTTTGCCAATCGCCGCCAGCGCCAGCCCAATGCCGGTGTTTCCCGCCGTCGGCTCAATGATCGTTCCGCCTTCCTTTAATTTTCCCGTTTCTAATGCGTCGCGCAATAACTCTTGGCCGAGACGGTCTTTAATGCTTCCTCCCGGGTTGAAATATTCCAATTTCGCAAATACGCGGACGCCTTCGGGCAGCGGAAATTGCGTAATTTCCATAACCGGGGTATGTCCAATCAGCTCGTGCACATTTTTGGCCACTCGCACGCTTGTCACTCCATTTCTTTACAAACATAGAAAGAGGAAGGAACGCCTTCCTCGGTTTATTTTTGCAATAATGACAGCATCGATACGACTAAACGGGCGGAATGTTTCGCCGCCGTATCTAAAAATTGTTCAAATGATATATCCGATTCCTTGCCGGCAATATCCGAGAGTGCACGAATAATGACGAACGGCACGGCAAATTGTGTACATACTTGGGCAATCGCCGCTGCTTCCATTTCGACAGCGCAAAGCTCCGGAAACTTGCCGCGGACAAACTCGACGCGCTCTGGGTCGTTCATAAACGAGTCACCGGTGGCGATAAGGCCTGTCACTACCTGCACATCGCTAATTTCTTGGGCGCCGCGTTTGGCAATGTCTATTAATGTTTTGTTCGCCTGATAGCGCGCCGGCATTCCTGGCACTTGCCCATACTCATAACCAAAAGCCGTCACATCGACATCATGATGCACCACTTCGCTGGAAATGACGATATCACCGACGTTTAACGTCGCTAAAAATCCTCCCGCTGAGCCGGTATTAATGACGTAATTCGGACGGAACCGCTCCAGCAAAATGGCCGTTGCCATCGCCGCGTTTACTTTGCCAATGCCCGATTTCAACAAAATGACATCGACGCCGTTGATCCGGCCCGTTGAAAATTCGCAATTGGCGATGACCGTTTCTTCCCGTCCTTCCATTTGGTCACGCAAAATCGTTACTTCTTCTTCCATTGCCCCGATAATTGCAACTTTCATGTTTCTGTCTCTCCCTCTTTCTTATTCTTGTTTTACCGCCTCCATCACCCATACAAATGCATTTTTTTGCGTAAATGTGACAGAGAAGCCGTGTTCTGCAAATAGTTTCGTCAATACGTCCAATGTCGTATAATATTCGCGTTCGAGGTCGTCGGCCAAGTTATGGAAACCGCGCGCTCTTGCCTCCTGTACGGTTCGCTGAAACGACTGTTTATCACGGAATGCCGTGTCAGCAAACACTATTTTATCACCTTTCTTTAATAACTCGCCATACTTAGCAATTGCTTCTCCTTTTTCCTCATCGGTAAGATGGTGAAAAGCATATGTGCTGACAATCGTATCGACCGGTTCTGGAGGGAGTGGAAACTGCAAAAAATCCCCGTCCACAATCGACACATGCGCCCCCAGCTTTTCAAGTGCTTTTTTTCGCATCGGTGCAGACGGTTCTACACCGTACACTGTTTTTCCTCGTTCGAGCAGCTTTTTCGTTAAATTTCCCGTGCCGACGCCGAATTCAAGCACGACACTCCCTGCCTTATCAGCGACTGTATTTAAAATACCATCATAATTTGCAAACACTTCGCGGTATTCTTCATCATATCCTTCCACAGATTGATCATATGATTCTGCCCATTCTTCAAACAAATCAAGAAACTCTCTACCCATAGTGTCACACTCCATAATTTTTATAATTCCTATGAATATACTATGTTTTTGCCTCAAATCTGTTCTCAATGTATCATAAGTTTTTATTTTCTTCAATGATAAAATATTTCTTACCTATTCGTTATTTTCCCAGGCAAGAAGCCTAGCTTG
This sequence comes from Parageobacillus sp. NEAU-HV-2, assembly GCF_059115485.1. Lineage (NCBI taxonomy): Bacteria > Bacillati > Bacillota > Bacilli > Caryophanales > Anoxybacillaceae > Parageobacillus > Parageobacillus sp. NEAU-HV-2. The sequence continues at coordinate 364,100 of NZ_JBXUJJ010000002.1, read as the reverse complement.
CGACAAAAACCGCAAATGTTTTCCGCGCTCCCAATAGATTATCACGTCAAAATCTGTTACACTTGGCGGTGAAAGGAGGCTGGAGCGATGAAGATTTCGCTTGATCTCATCGAAGATAAAATTGAATTTTTTGAAGCTGATGATTTGCAGACGCTCGAGAAAAAAATTAATGAACAAATCGAACATAATAAGGCGCTTTTGCTTCATGTCCACCACGTTTCCCACCAAATGCATGTAGCGGAAAACGGCAAACGGTTTTACAGCGCTGTCGTCCATTTCAAAGCAAAAAAATAGCGGATTTCCTTAAACATAGGAAATCCGCTACTTTCCTATCCCCTTTCTTTCAGCTTTTGCACTTTCGTCGGTTTCCAGCCTTGATTTTCGACCCATTCGATATATACCTTGTAGTGCTGTGTTTGATCTTTCGTAGAAATCGTAGCCACCGCTTTATTCGGCCCGTTATTGCCAATAAACCACACGATCATATCCGATTGGGAAATTCCCGTCGCGTAACTAACCGAGTCGAGCATTTCCTTCCAATCTACCGAATCTTTTTCAAATTGGGTGACATGCGGCTCTGACTGCGTCGTGCCAATCGGCTGCCATGCCGGATTAACGATTTCTTTCTCGATGTTAGAGCCCGGAGCTCCTGGCGTTTCTATCACTTCTTGTTCTTTTTCCTCGCTCGTCTCTTCCACCTCGTCGGATGGCTCACTTTCTTCACTTATTTGCTGCTCATCCCCCATCTCTACCTCTACTTTTTTATCATCATTTTTTTTCGTTTTTTCCATTTTTGCAGATGTGTTCGCCGCTTGCTTATGCGGCTCGTCGTCACCAGCAAATAAATTCCACGCCACTGCCACTATCAACAAAACGACCACGGCAATGGCGGTATTGAGAATACGATTGATTTTCCGGCGCTTTGCCTGCTTGGCAAAACGCGGTCCTATTTCTTTTGCCAACCGTTTCCAACCTGGTTACTAAAATCTATAAAAATCGACTCATCGCGATGGAACCAGCCAAACTGCTTGCCGCTCGGATTCTCACCGAGTTCCATCAGGAAGGGAGTCCCCTTGTCATTCACCTGCTGTGAAAGACACCCCGTGGCTCGCTGTCAGCGACGGCGCCTGTCGTGCACCATTCCTTCCCTCGGTCAGTACACGACAACGATTTTAGCAACCAGGTCTACACCTCCTTCAGTTGAATTTGGTCCTGGTTCAGCCAGCAGAATTTGTGCAAGATATTCCATAATGACCATTCATGCTCTTGTTTGAAGCTCTCGATTTTGCGTAACATCATGCCGAGATATTGTCGTTGTTTTGTTCCGCTTTTTGATTGCTTGTAGGATTCTTCCATCGACCCTAACACCGCAATCAAATGGCGTTTCACTTTCGTTTTTATGAGGTGAATGAGTTCTTTTGGCAATCGTTCATGATACCCTAATCCCCGCCTGCCAATCACCAAAGCGGCGCTTTCATGAACGGACAACCCATACTTTTTCCTATACTTGAAACGTCCAATGACGCTGGTGTACGCCGGATTCACTTTTTTGATGCGAAACCCAAGCCGCATCCCACGGCGAATGATGGTGTCAGTTAGCTTTTTCTTTTTGAAATGATGGGTCAAGCGATTGAATCGTCTGTCCGTATCGTGCCGCTGTCTTAGTTGGATGTTTTCGATGATCACTGCCCCAACATTCTCTTGAAGCAGCCAGTCATATACATCTCTTACGGTTTCTCCAACGATGTTGTTTCGTTTATTCGCCCGCACATATTCGAGTTCATGGCAGTAAAACACTTTCGATTTGATGAAGTTTCCTTGTTTCGAAACGATGCTTACGGCGATGCGGTCAATATTGATATCCATTCCTGCGATTCGTTCCGCTTGAATCGGTTCATCGTAGGAAAGTTCTCTGTCATATACCTCTTCTTCATAGATGAGATGGACATAATATTCCCCGTTTTTGCGTTTGATTTCAACAGTATATGGTTGATATTCGATAATGGGCTTTCCTTTTGCATTCACTCCGACTGGTTCTCCCATAACGAGATCGATGATTTCCTCTTCATATTTTTCAGGAACAGACACAGGGAATCGTAAACGGGGAGCGGTTTTACTTTCCTGTTGTCCAAGTGGATTCGCAATTTCTACATAACATTCATCAGTGTGATCGTCATACACGAGGCGAATATTTAAATTTCCTTTTTTGCTTTTATCGCCTCTGGCGTACAACTGATTGGAACGCAAATCTTTCCATTCTTCGTTCGTGATGTTTCCTTTTAAGCGCTTATAAAAGTTCTCTTTTCCACCAAAAATCACACGTGGAATCGTTCCTTGGTCGAGATGGTGCTTTAGCTCGGCTTCTTTCGCTTTGAGCTTTTCTAACCGTTGGTGCAATCCACCTAGACATGTTGGAAGATCGACTTTTTTTGGTGGTTTTCTTCCATGTTGGTACTCATCGATTTTCTTTTCGGTTTTTTCGATTTTCGCCTGCACATCCTCTAAGCGCATGGGAAGCAACTCAAGTTGAGAAGAAATCAGCGATTGAACAAGCAGGACCGCGTCTTCGGCAAACCGTTTGTTGAGCCGAAATGGGTGTGGAAGGTGCTGGATGATGTCTTTTGCGTTCCTTCCCTCCAACAAACGGTTGAACGCGTATCGCTTCGCGGAACCAAAGACGCGCATCAACTCATCTAATGAACGAAGTTGCGATTCATCATGAGAAACGATTTTCATCCCCCGAACCGTTTTCATCCCCTTACCTTCCCCCTTGTTTGAATCCTTAAGAACATATATTCGCCAAATATTCTTCATTTCCTTTTTACATGAGGAAGGGGGAGATGATTTTTTATCATCAGACAGGTGACGATGGAAAAGATGGAGAACATCCACCTCTCCACGTCCAATAACATTAGATATTTACATTTTCATAGATGTTTATCAAACTGCTTATACCTCCCTCATATAGCTGCTTTTATTGTATCACGGTGTCCCCTCCTAATAAACTGTTTCGTCGCTGTTATGAATTTCTGTCCTGTTTGTCCAACTCATATATTTTTTGCACGAGATCGTAAAAGATATCGTTCGTTACCGCCTCTGAATTGAGGCAGTCCAGTTCGACGACGACGAGCGCGTATTTCGGAGCATCGGCAGGAAAATAGCCGGCAAACCATTTATTCACCAGTTCTTCATTGGCAAGTCTTTTTCCTGTTTCTGCCGTCCCCGATTTTCCCGCAACCGCATACGGAAGCGATTGAAAGCGCCGTCCCGTCCCCTGTTCGTCTGTTACCACTTTTCGCAACAACCGCTGCAATTGATTGGCGGTAACCGGGGAAAGCGGCGGCTCATCGGAAAACGATTGCTGCGGAAACGTAAACAAGGTCGTACCGTTTTTATATAAAATTTTGTCTACCGCCTTCACTTGCCTTGCCTCGCCATTGCGGGCAATCGTCGCCATCATGTTGGCGACCGCCAGCGGTGATACGCGCACGTCTTTTTGCCCGATCGACGTTTGCGCAACGGCAAGGGGAACACGTTTATCGCGCTCATCATGCCATATCGTTCCTTTCCGCTCTTCTGGAAATTGTTTAAAATCTGTTTCATGATAGACATCGCCTCGCCATCCGGCGAGCGGATATAAGCCCAATTTTTTCGCATACGTTTCCAAAATGTCCGGCTCTTGTTCGACAAGCTTTTTGCCAAGCGTCGCAAACGCGTTGTTGCAGCTGACAGCAAAACTTTCCTCAAACCCTAGCGTTCCGTAATCATGATCTCGGTCCGGCGTCACTCCATCAATTTTTTTGCCGCAATCAAACATTGTCGTTGGCGATGCGATCCCTTTGTCGAGCGCAGCGGCGGCAACCACTGTCTTAAAGATGGAGCCTGGGATTTGCGGCAGCACCATCTGATTTTCCGCGCCGTGGTCTTTATACGGATTGTGCGGGTCCATATCAGGGCGGCTCACCATTGCAAGAACGCTGTTTGTTGGGATATCCAATAGTACAATGCCGCCTTTTTTTAAATGATGCTCATCAACCACCGTTTCGGCAATTTTTTGCAAATCGCGGTCTATCGTCGTTTTTACAGAAACAGGATAAAACGGATTGCTAGGGTCACTATACTTGACATCAAGACCAAATAAAGGACCGCCTGCCGCATCAACATGATACAGCAACTTTGTTTCTCCTTCCGGAATTAAAAATTCGTCAAATGCCTTTTGCAACCCATGAATGCCCACTTCCGTATGCGGGGGAAGATGCCGTTTTGGGTAGCGGGTACGCAAAAGCCGGCTGTCCGCGCGGGTAAATCCAATTAAATGGGGTGCATATACCTTTTCAAGCGGATACTGCTTGTTTACCGCAAACACGCCGGGAAGATGCAATTGATTGATCTCTTCCATTTGTTCTTCGCTCAGCACCAATGGACGGCCATCCATAGTCAACGCAAACGGTTCTTTTGCTTTTTGCAGTTGCTCGATGATGACTTGCGGTGAAATATGAAGAATGTTTGCCACTTGTTCTACTGGCCACTTCATCGTTTTTAAAAACGGGAATAACACAAGCGATGGAATATACTGTTTCGTAAGCGGTTTTTCATTTCGATCAATAAACGTTCCCCTTCCGTCGTCAATCATTAACTCCTGTGTCCGTTGTTTGACGCTTTCTTCAATCAAATTGACGTTTTTCTCGGAAAACGACTCTGTGCTTATTAACTGAATTTGAACAAGCCTGCCTATCAGAAGAAAAATGCCGATTTGGATAAGAGCGAGCACCACTATTACTCGTTTTTTCCACATAAATAAAACACCTCATCTTCATTTTCGACGAGGTGTTTTATTTTGAAACCTATTTAACGGCAACAATTTTTACAACCATTTCTCCGCCTGGCGTTTGCACGGTGACTTCTTCGCCAACTTTTCTGCCAAGCAGCGATTTCGCGATTGGGGAATCATTGGAAATTTTTCCTTCAAACGGATCGGCTTCGGCGCTGCCGACAATCGTATACGTTTCTTCTTCCCCATCTGGAAGTTCAATAAATGTCACTGATTTTCCCAGTGAAACGACATCAGGATTTTCCTTGTCTTCCTCAATGATCACCGCATTGCGAATCATATTTTCCAGCATTTGAATGCGCGACTCGACAAATGCTTGTTCATCTTTAGCAGCATCGTATTCCGAGTTTTCCGACAAATCCCCAAAACCGCGGGCAATTTTAATGCGTTCAACTACTTCCTTCCGCTTTACCGTTTTTAAATACTCAAGCTCTTGTTCCAGTTTCTCTTTTCCCTCTTTTGTCATCGGATATTGCTTTTCATTTGCCATCATCTTTCACTCCTCTATATATTTTCTTTTTTTATTGTGTGTATGTAAAACGTACGAACAACAAGAAAAGTTGCTCGTACGCTTACTTGGTTATAATATTTATATTGTTTTTATCTATGCCATGTTATTATAAAAACGATTTTTGTTCAAGAATTGTGTGAATTTTTGTGACCATTAAATCAATGGCGACATGATTTTGTCCGCCTTCCGGGATAATGATATCGGCATAGCGTTTCGTCGGTTCGACGAATTGATTATGCATTGGGCGGACGACGGAAACATACTGTTCGATCACCGACTCAAGCGTGCGACCTCGTTCCTTAATGTCGCGAAGCAAGCGGCGGATAATGCGGATGTCCGCATCGGTATCAACGTATACTTTAATATCCATTAAGTTGCGCAAACGCTCATCCTCTAAGACAAGAATCCCTTCTAAAATAATAACATCTTTTGGCTCGACGTAAATGACTTTATTCGATCGCGTGTGAAGTTTGTAATCATACACCGGCTTTTCAATCGGTTCATACCGCAATAATTTATGAATATGCTCAATTAACAAATCATTATCAAACGCAAGCGGATGATCGTAATTCGTTTTCAGCCGTTCTTCAAACGGGAGATGGCTTTGGTCCTTATAGTAAAAATCTTGCTCGAGCACTAAAATCGAGCGATCGCCAAAATGCTCATAAATTGCCCTTGCCACGCTCGTTTTCCCCGAGCCGGACCCGCCGGCCACACCGATGACAATAGGCTTCTTCCCCATGTTAGTTCTCCTTTCTCATCATGTTGTACGGGAAGACTTCGCGCTCTACTTTAAATTTGACAATTTGCAGTGGATGGCGCGCCGCATCTAATTCGTTTCCATCCTCGTCCCAAATTTTTTCTACTACTTGTGTGAAGTTTTCAATTTCCGGACCAAAAAATTCCACTTCATCGCCTGGTTTAAAGAAGTTGCGCTGCTGCAATGTCACCATTTGCGTTTCTTTATCATAATCGAGGACAAGGCCGGCAAATTCATGGGTCGTTTGGCGACCGTGCGAACCGTACATATGATCGTTGTACCCTGGCATTCCGTTAAAGAAAGACGGAGCTGTATCACGGTTGGCACATTTATCAAGCTCTTTTATCCATTCCTCGCGAATGACAAAATGGTCCGGATCTGCGCAATACGCGTCAATCACTTTGCGGTATACGCTCACGACCGTCGCCACGTAATGGATCGATTTCATCCGTCCTTCAATTTTTAAACTGTCAATCCCTAATTCAATCATGGCTGGAATAGCGCGAAGCAAATTCAAATCTTTGGCGCTCATCGCAAACGGAGCGTCGTTTTCATCAAAGAGTGGGATCTCTTTGTCTCCTTCTAATTTATATAAATCATAATCCCATCGGCACGATTGGCAGCAGCCTCCGCGGTTCGAATCGCGCGCCGTCATATGGTTGCTTAATACGCAGCGGCCAGAGTACGCCGAGCACATCGCTCCGTGAATAAACGCTTCAATCTCAATATCGACTTTTTCTTTAATTTCGCGGATTTCTTGCGCACTCGTTTCACGCGCAAGCACGACGCGCTCCAACCCTTCCTCTTTCCAAAACTGCACCGCTTTCCAGTTGGCGAGCGACTGCTGCGTGCTTAAATGCACTTCCAATTTCGGCGCCACACGGCGCGCCGTTTCGATAATAAGCGGGTCAGCGACGATAATGCCGTGAACGCCAGCTTGCTCTAATGCCTGTAAATATTCCTCAAGGCCTGGAATGTTTTCGTTATGGGCATAAATGTTGGCCGTTACATACACTTTGGCGCCATATTGGTTTGCAAACTGAACGCCTTCTTTAATTTCCTCGATGGTAAAGTTATCAGCGTTCGCGCGCAAGCTGTATTCTTGACCGCCGATAAACACCGCATCCGCACCGTAGTGCACGGCGATTTTTAGCTTTTCCAAGTTGCCGGCCGGAGCAAGCAGCTCGGGTTTTTTTACGATCACGCGTTTGCCGTCAATAATTTTGGAAATTTTATCATTTTTTAGCAGCATCCGCTCATTCCTCCTTTTCTTATTGTCTAGCGCCATGCAACGCATTCTCTGTTAGTAAACCGTTTCTTTAAAGAAAAATCCCGTATCCAATGGACGGTGTTTCGGCTGAATCGCTTCGATTTGCGCCAACAGCTCGTCTTTTTCTTTTTCGTATTGCGCACGGTTTTCCGCACATAAATCAATGGCGCGACGATATAGTTTTGTCACTTCGGTAATATAGCTTTGTTCATGCAGCACTCCATCGATTTTAAAGCTGTCAATCCCCGCGTCTACCATCTCGCTCAATTCGTCAATGATGCAAATATCGTTTGGACTCATAATATGTGTGCCGTTTTCATCCTCGAAAATCGGATATTTATTGTCGCGTTCTTTATCATATAAAAACATGCCTTTTTCATATTTTTTCCGTTCGATCTCCATCACTTTTCCTTGATATTCAAAATAGTTGCCGATCAATGAACGTTTCGACTGGTACATGCACGTCATCCCGTGCACTTGTACTTCGATTTCCACTTCAGCATGCTTTTTAATATCCAAAATCGCCTCCATATTTAATTCACGGGCAAGAACAGCGCGCTTTGCTCCCTTTCTTCCCCAGTAGTTGCACGTATACCAGTTTGTCGCCGTCGTTTCCGTATTCCAGTGCAGCTTCATCTGCGGGGCGACTTCACGCACGGTCATTAATACAGCCGGATCGCCAAAGACGATCGCATCGGCCCCGACTTCGGCAAGAAAGCGAACGTAATCACCAAGTTCGTCGACTTTATCGTTATGAAAAATGGCATTCATCGCGACATACACTTTCATGCCATATTGGTGTGCTGCTTTCACCGCTTCTGCAACATCCGCGCGGGAAAACTCCCCGGCGAGGCGCAGACCGTAGCGCTGCTCGCCGATCATCACCGCATCGGCACCGGCATTGGCTAAATCATGTATATGGGAAACGCTCGTTGGCGTCACTAACAATTCTGGTTTTTTCATTGCCTCTCACCTCGTTTTCTTGATATTGCCACCCCATCTCCAACCGGGAGAATGATCGTTTCGTAATCGTTACGGCTGGCAAGCCATTCGTTATAACGGCGAATTTTCGCCGCTAACTGACGAATGCGCTTGTTTTCAATTGGCTCCTCTGTGGCAACAAGCCCCTTGAACAATACATTATCGGTAATGATCAAACCGTTTTCTGCAAGCAGCGGTTCATACAGTTCAAAAAAGCGCTGATATTGTCCTTTCGCCGCATCAATAAACAAAACATCAAATGGGGCAGCTTTCGCGACATCGCTATAGACGTGAAGCGCATCGCCGAAAATCACGCGAATTTGCCCGCTTGTCCCTGTTTGGTTGATATAAAAAAGGGCGCGCTCATATCGCTCCTTGTCTCTTTCAATCGTAATAATTTCGGCGGCGGGAAGCGCTTTTGCCATGCGGATCGCCGAATATCCTATCGCCGTGCCGATTTCCAAAATCCGTTTTGGCTGGGCGATTTTCAATATGTGCAGCATCACTTCTATTCCCGTCATTTCCATAATCGGAATATCATATTTTTGCGCGTAACGTTCCATCTCTTTTATTTGCTCATCCCGCTCGGGAATAAACTGCTTAATATATTCGATTATTTCTTTCGATATCAAAAGAGCTCCTCCTCGAAAAAATAAGAGTCACTGAAGGACTCTTATTGCAGGATAGCGATTGATAACTTTATATATACTACCACAAAACACGCCAAATGCGAAATATTTTTGTCTATCGTCCAGCAATTCACATTCGATTCTATTGTTTTCCAATATATTTCTCCTTTTGCTGGTTATGTTCCTCTAATGTTTTTGTAAAAATGACATCCCCTGCCGGAGTGGCAAGAAAATAGAAATAATCGGTTTGCTCCGGTTCGAGCGCCGCCTTAATAGACATTTCGCTGCTGTTGGCAATCGGTCCCGGTGGAAGCCCTTTATGAATATACGTATTATAAGGAGATTGTACTTCCAAGTCTTTGTACAAAACGCGATCTTTATGTTTACCAAGCGCATACAAAACGGTCGGGTCTGTCTGCAACGGCATGTCCTTGCGGAGGCGGTTGTAAAACACGCTCGCAATTTTTTTGCGGTCCGCTTTTTCTGTTGCTTCCTCCTCGATTAAGGAAGACATTGTTAACAGCTGATGCACAGGCATGTTGACCGCCTTCCTATTCTGTTCGTACTTCGCTAATACTTCTTCCGTTTTTTTCAGCATCTCCTCAATAATATCGGAAATAGGAGGCTTTTTGTCCGCAAACGAATACGTAGCCGGAAACAAATAGCCTTCGAGCGGATAGCGGATGTTTTTATTGAAAATATCCTTCGACAAAACGGTCGGATATTTTTTCATCAAATGCTCAATATAAGCACGGTCATTTAACTGTTTTAGTATCTCTTCCTTCTTGTATCCCGTTTTTTCGGCAATGATGGCCGCGATTTGCGTTATTTGCGTCCCTTCCGGAATCGTCAGCTTTAGCCCGCTTTTTTCCGTTACTTTCCCTGTTTTTAGAACCGCAATGATGTTTTCCATCGACATGGACCGATTCAAATCATATTCTCCCGCCTGAAAATTGACATGATTTTTAAATTTTACATAATAGCGAAAAACGGTCGCACTTTTAATTAGCCTCTTTTTTTCTAACAGATTGGCAATTTCATTCACGGAAGAGCCGATAGGAATCGATATATGAACAGGCGTTTTATCCTGTGGATCGACTGGTTGCAATGCCGACTTGATATAGAAATAGCTGCCTGCCCCTATCGCTATACAAGCAACTAATATCGCAGCGCAAACCATCAAAACGATTTTTCGAACAATTTGTGTATCTTTTTGGAAAAACTGGTTATTATCCATCGAAAACCTCCTTTCACTCGTGATATTATACTACAAATTTTTGCATTTTTCGCTATTTGTTTGTCTTTTTCCATAAAAAAAGATGGCCCGCTATACCGGCCATCTTTTTCTTCTTACTCCTCCTGCTCCTCTTGTTCGGCACAGAACGTATTCCATACTTCTTCAATCATTTCCCATTCTTCTTCGGACTCAATTGGCAGCAGTTCCCCTTCCTGCTCTCCTTCACCAGGAATAAATGCCGACACATGAATTTCCGTTTCTTCGTCATCGTCTTCAAATTCCGCGCCTACCGGATAATAAAACACATACGATTTTCCAAAGTCTTCCGATTCAAACGTAAACAATATTTCACATAATTGCTCATTGCCGTTTTCATCGACAACAGTAATATGTCGATCGCCATGTTCCATATTTTTCTCCTCCAATTTACTGTTTACTATCCAAATACGACTGCAAAATGACGACAGCCGCCATTTTATCAATGACCTGCCTGCGCTTTTTGCGGCTGAGATCAGCGGCGATTAACATCCGCTCCGCTGCCATGGTGGATAAACGCTCGTCCCACAATATGACCGGCAGGGAAAATTCCCGTTTGAGCAATTCTGCGAAGCGCTGGCTCGCTTCGGCACGCGGACCGATCGTTCCGTTCATATTTTTCGGAAATCCGACGACAATCGTTCCAACCTGATATTCGTCAATAATTTCGCGAAGCCGCTTCAGCCCGTACTCTCCACGTTCCTCGTCAATCGCGATCGTTTCCAGTCCTTGCGCCGTCCAGCCCAGTTCATCGCTGACTGCTACTCCAAGCGTCTTTGTACCCAAATCAAGTCCTAATGTACGCATCGTTTAATCCTTTCGCTGCCCCTGTAGATAGAATTTCACCAATTCCTCAATTAATTCATCACGCTCCACTTTTCGAATTAACGTCCGGGCATCTTTATGGCGGGGGATGTAAGCAGGGTCGCCAGATAATAAGTACCCGACAATTTGATTAATCGGATTGTATCCTTTTTCTTGCAGAGCGTCATAGACTGTCAGCAATACTTCGCGAATATTTGTCTCGGCTGGCTCTTCCGAAAAATGAAACCGCATCGTTTGGTCAAACGAGCTCACCGTCTCCACCTCGCTCTCCGTTCTGGCATCTCCCTATCTTACATCCATTGTACACTATCTTCATCAATTATCAAACGGATTTTATCCATTTTTCGACATATTGCAAGGCTTCTCCAACTTTGCTTGGGTCTTTTCCGCCGGCCTGCGCCATGTCAGGGCGACCGCCGCCACCGCCGCCGCAGCGAGCGGCCACTTCTTTAATTAATTTTCCGGCATGGTATCCTTTTTCCACTAAATCATCCGTCACACCGGCAATCAAGTTTACTTTTTCCTCTTGTACAGCGGCTAGCACGATAATAGCGGATCCTAGTTTTTGTTTCAAATCGTCCACCATCGTCCGCAAATGATTCATATCTGTCGCATTGACTTTGCTAGCCAATACCGGAATGCCGTTTACTTCTTTGACTTTATGGACCAAATTAGCCGCTTCTAAATTGCCAAGACGGGCCGCGAGCGATTCATTTTCGCGCTGCAATTGACGAATTTCGTTCATTAATGCATCCAGACGACTTACTATTTCTCTCGGGTTCGTTTTTAATTTTTGCGCCACTTCTTGCAACAGAGCGATTTGCTCATTCATAAAGCGGTACGCTGCTTCGCCTGTAACGGCTTCAATCCGGCGAGTGCCGGCGCCGATTCCGGTCTCAGAGACGATTTTAAACAAGCCGATCGCCGAAGTGTTCGGCACATGGCAGCCTCCGCAAAGCTCTAAACTGTAATCGCCTACTTGCACGACACGGACAATCTCGCCGTATTTTTCGCCAAATAGCGCCATCGCCCCCATCGCTTTCGCTTCTTCAAGCGGCTTATAGAAAATGTCGACCGGGATGCTGCGCCAAATTTTTTCATTGACAATGGCTTCGATTTGCTCTAACTCCTCTGGTTTCACTTGACCAAAGTGGGTAAAATCAAAGCGCAAGCGGTCAGGAGCGACTAACGATCCTGCCTGGTTGACATGAGGCCCGAGCACATCCTTTAACGCCTGATGCAACAGATGGGTCGCTGTATGGTTTTTAATAATATTGGCCCGTTTTGCCTCATTAATTTGCGCTGTATATGTTTCTCCTTTTCTCAATGTTCCTTTTTCGACAACGACGTGATGCAGGTGCTGCCCGTTTGGCGCTTTTTGGACATCTTTCACAAACGCTTTTGTTGTTTCGCTTTCAATCCAGCCTTGGTCGGCGATCTGCCCGCCGCTTTCCGCATAGAACGGGGTTACATTCAATATGATTTGCGCTTCGTCTCCTTCTTTTACTTCATCGACAAGCTGCCCGTCTTTGACAATAACGGCGACCGTAGATTGCGTATGAAGCTGATCGTAACCGACAAACTTGCTTTCTACTTTAATATCGCCGAGCACACCGCCTTGTACTTGCATCGAGTCGACGTCCTGTCTAGCGGCACGAGCGCGCTCACGTTGCCGTTCCATTTCCCGTTCAAACCCGTCGTGGTCGACTTTCATTCCTTCTTCTTGCGCGTATTCTTCCGTTAGTTCAATTGGAAAACCGTACGTATCATAAAGGCGGAACACATCTTCTCCGGAAATGACATCGCTTCCCCGTTCTTTTTCTTTTTGAATGACGCTTGCTAAAATCGCTAACCCTTCATGAAGCGTTTCGTGGAAGCGCTCTTCTTCATTTTTGATCACTTTCTGAATGAACTCGGCTTTTTCTTTTACTTCCGGATAGAAATCGTTCATGATTTCACCAACAACCGGCACCAATTCGTACATAAACGGTCGCTCGATACCGAGCTGCTTAGCATAGCGAACCGCTCGGCGCAACAACCGGCGCAATACATATCCGCGCCCTTCGTTCGAAGGCAGCGCGCCGTCGCCAATCGCGAACGTAACCGCGCGAATATGGTCAGCGATCACTTTAAACGCCACGTCTTTCTCCTTGTCCACGCCATATTTTTGTCCGGAAATTTGTTCGGTTGCGCGAATGATCGGCATAAATAAATCGGTTTCAAAGTTTGTCGGCACTTCTTGCAAAATCGAGCACATCCGCTCTAGTCCCATGCCTGTATCAATGTTTTTCTTTGGAAGCGGCGTGTACGTGCCGTCTGGATTATGGTTGAATTGCGAAAATACCAAGTTCCACACTTCTAAATAGCGGTCGTTTTCCCCGCCCGGATACAATTCCGGATCGTCCGGATCGTTTCCGAATTCTTCGCCGCGGTCATAGAAAATTTCCGTATTTGGTCCGCTCGGTCCTTCGCCAATATCCCAAAAGTTTCCTTCCAACCGAATGATTCGTTCTTCCGGAATGCCGATTTCTTTATGCCAAATTTCAAACGCTTCCTCATCTTCCGGATGAACCGTGACAGACAATCGGTCAGGGTCAAAACCAATCCATTTTTCGCTCGTTAAAAATTCCCATGCCCAATGAATCGCTTCCCGTTTAAAATAGTCGCCGATGGAAAAGTTTCCGAGCATTTCAAAAAAGGTATGATGGCGTGCCGTTTTGCCGACATTTTCAATATCATTGGTACGGATCGATTTTTGTGCGTTACAAATGCGCGGGTTATCCGGAACTACACGGCCATCAAAATATTTCTTTAATGTAGCAACACCGCTGTTAATCCACAACAATGATGGATCATCGACAGGAATGAGTGACGCGCTTGGTTCAACGGCATGACCTTTTTCCTTGAAAAAATCTAAAAACATTTTCCTTACTTGTGCTGAAGTAAGCTTTTTCATCATGATCCTCCCTTTCTTCGCCATATTGAACTTGAATATAAAAAACTCTCATCCCCCTTCAGGGACGAGAGTTATGCTCGCGGTACCACCCTGTTTATGAACGACAAAAGCGTTCATCACCTCATTGGCCGTAACGTGGCCTAGACGTCAGGTTTTGCCTGCGCTCCGGATTAGCGTTCTGTTACCCTTCATCTGGAATTTCTTTCAGCCGCGGAAATTCCTCTCTGTGCGCGAATTCGCGCTTTAAGATGGACTGTAACATACTCGATCCGTCATCGCATTATGTATTCACTTTTTCATTGTATGATTATAGACAAGCTGTATCGATTTGTCAACGCGACTGGTAATGTTCTTTCCAATGAAGAAGAGCCACCTTCAATACTGCAAGAAGCGGAACAGCAATAATAAGGCCGATCACTCCGGCAAATTCGCCGCCAAAAAGCAAAGCAAACATAATCACGAGCGGATGCATATGCAAACTTTTCCCGACGATGAGCGGCGATAAAATATTTCCTTCCAAAAATTGAAGGAGAAAAATAATAGCAGCGACGATGAGCACCATTTTCACGGAAACGGTTGCCGCTAAAATGACGGCGGGAATGGCGCCGATAACTGGGCCGAAATAAGGGATGATATTGGTGATGCCGATGATGCAGCCAAGCAACAGCGGATAATCCATTCCGACAAGCCATAAAGCTAACGCGGCCACCGTGCCGATCACAGCTCCTACAAACAATTGCCCGCGGATATAGTTGCCAAGCGATTCGTCGACATCTTTCAAAAAGGCAATTCCCGGCTCCCGCCACCGTTTCGGCGTCATATACCATACCGCTTTTTTCAACAGTTCAATATCCTTCAACATGTAAAATACAATAAATGGAATAAGCAGAAACAACACCGCCGAATTGACCAACCCTTTTACACCATTCATCACCATCGTTACCATATCGGCAGCAGTTCGTTCCATTTGGGTCAGCATCGTTTCAATTCGCGTATGAATTTCCATTGGCCATGTCGATGTGTGATTATGAATGTCCTTCGCCCAATTCCGGTATGTTTCGATTAACGTTGGCAAGCTTTCGCTCAACTGTTTCAGCTGTTGAATAAACAGCGGAATGCCTTTATAAAGTCCGTAGCCAATGCCGCCGAAAAAAAGAAAATAGATCAATAAAATGGCTAGCCAGCGTGGGATCCCCTTTTCATAAATGTATTCCACCAACGGATGCAATAAATAAGTAATAAAAGCGGCAATGATAAATGGAATCAACGCAGTAATCAATAAATCAATGGCAGGCAGCCATACTTCTTTCATGCGAACCACTAAATAGATAATCACCGTAATTAGCAACCATTTGCCAATCCGGACAATCGATAACCACTGCTGTTCCCCCATCGTAACACCCCCTATCGTTAGTGTAGGAGAAGGGGGCAGAATTATACAAAAAAGTGCCAATCCCCGCTATGTTCACGGGAATTGACACCAACTTTCAGCGAATGGCGCGGGCTAAACGGCGGCGCATTCTTTTCATTGTGCGGTTGTCCATCCAGCCATTGCGTTGCGCTGCTTGATAGGCAGCAATGCCTAATCCTAATGCCAACAGCGAAGTCATTGTCCGATTCATGCTCGTTCCCTCCTAAAATTGGATCGTGCGCTCATGTTCATCAAATAGATCATCTAACGAGCTTAACGTCCCGTCTTCCTCGACTTGATGGGTATGAATAATCCCTTTTGACACGGACAATTCAATAAAGCAATCCCAGCAATAGTACTGGTTCACACCAATTTTCCCTAAATTTTTGCTTTTACAATTCGGGCAAATGAGCACGAACAGCCACTCTCCTTACATCGTTGTGTTTACAATAATCGCTTCTTCCCCCGCGGTAAAAGGGGCAGCGTCAATTCGCTTTTTTCCTTCCGTTAAATCGGCAAAAAAACCGTCTGTAATCTCATATCCTCCGATTATGCCCAATTGCCCGTGAAAATATACATCCTCTAATAATCCAAGTTTTTTCCCATCGGCCGTAATCACCGGTTTGCCGGCGATTCCGCGTTCACTGTAAAGAGAGTAGCCGGTTTGGAACGAGGAAAATGGTTGTAAACATGCAGCATCCTTTATGATAACCCCATCCGTCCCAACTGCTTGCACGGCGGAAAACGGGAGATAGCGATGGCGGGCAAGCCACCCTTTGCTTTCTACTGCAAATCCTTGCACTGTTCCATTATTCGTAAAACAAATATCGCTGATTTTTCCAACTGTCTTTCCCGTTTTTTGTTCATATACGGGAAGACCTTTCATATGAGAAAATGTTCGCAAAGATCTCCCCACCTTTCCAGCCATGCTTAGCTTGGCTAGCTGCTCATAAAATCATACGGTGAAACGTTTTCCATCCCTATGTTCGCATCTTCCATCGGCAGTTCTCCTTCGGCAAATGGCGCGAGAAACCGTTGCAATTTCTCCGTCAGCGTTGTCTGCCGCGTCCCGTCATCGCTGCGGGCGACTCCGAGCCGAAACGCCTCTTCCTCTCCACATAAAATTAAAAACTGTTTGCTTCTTGTCACGGCGGTATATAGCAAATTCCGCTTCAACATGCGGTAATAACTTTTGACAACGGGCAAAATAACAATTGGAAATTCGCTTCCTTGTGCTTTATGAATCGAGCAGCAATAGGCATGGGTAATTTGCGACAAGTCTTGCCGCGAATACGTGACCTCGATGCCATCAAACGAAACAACGACTAAATCCTGCTTTTCCGTATTTTCTTTCGCGTAAAAAATGGCGACAATTTCACCAATATCTCCGTTAAACACGTTATCATCCGGCTGATTGACAAGCTGCAACACTTTGTCGCCGACCCTGTACACGACATCGCCGACAGAAAGCTCCCGTTTTTTTTCAGACTTTGGATTAAATAATTCTTGCAGCACTTGGTTCATCCGGTCAATTCCGGCAGGTCCGCGGTACATTGGCGCAAGCACTTGAATATCTTTTACAGCAAAACCTTTTTTGCGCGCGTTATCGGCAATTTGCCGCACTACTTCGGCCACTTGTCCTGTCTGGCAACGAATAAAGGAGCGATCCGCTTTTTGGACCGTTAAATCGGAAGGAACAAGGCCGTTTTTCATCTGGTGGGCCAATTCAATAATCGATGATCCTTCCGCCTGCCGGTATACTTCAGTTAGGCGCACGGTCGGCACCACCCCTGCTCTTAGCAAGTCCTTTAACACTTGTCCCGGTCCAACCGATGGAAGTTGATCTTCATCACCAACAAGAATCACTTGCATACCGTCAGGGATTGATTTAAACAGTTGATTCGCCAGCCATGTATCGACCATCGACATTTCATCGACAATTAAAAGCTTGCCGCTAATCGGCTCATCCTCGTCATGCGTAAAACCTTCCGCTCCGTTCCAGCCAAGCAGCCGGTGAATCGTCACGGCCGGAAGCCCCGTCGCCTCGCTCATTCGCTTTGCTGCTCTTCCCGTCGGTGCGGCTAGCAAAATCGGAAACGGCTGGTCTTTCGTATAGTCTTTCGGATCAAGGGAAAGACCATGCAAATCAGCAAATATTTCCACGATCCCTTTAATGACCGTCGTTTTCCCTGTACCGGGACCGCCGGTTAAAATAAAAAGCGAAGAGGAAAGCGCCTGGCGAATCGCTTCTTTTTGCAGCGGAGCGTATTGTACGGACAAACGCTCCTCCAATCTGCCGAGCGCCAGTAAAAATTCCGATTCCGGAAACGTCATGACCACTTCCGTTTGCTGCAGCAAACGTTTTACGTTTGTTACAATACCTTTTTCGGCAAAATAAAGCGACGGAATATAAAACCTTTCCTCCTCCTCAATGAGTTTGCCTTCCTCGGCAAGCATAACCAACATTTGCTCAATCGTTTCGACGCGGATCGTTTCACTGCGTTTTGCTTCTAAAAGCTGCTTCACATGTGCTATCAGCTGATCTTTTGTCACATACACATGTCCCTCTTGCAGGCAATCCTGTTCTAGCACAAATAAACAGGCGGCGCGAATCCGCGCCGGGTGGCTTCCGGAAATGCCAAGCTGGTATCCTAATTCATCGGCGCGGCCAAAGCCAATTCCTTCAACATCTTCAACAAGCTGGTACGGGTTTTGCTGAATAATGGAAAGCGTTTCTTCATGATACACTTGATAAATTTTCATCGCTAACTGAGGCCCAAACCCAAATTGCGAAAGGGCGATCATCGTTTGCTCTAATCCCTCGTGGGTGCGCAGCGTTTCGTACAATTCTTTTGCCTTTTGTTTCGTTAATTTCGGAACGCCATCTAATACGCTTGGATCCTCCAAAATTTTAGAAATGGCATTTTCCCCAAGCGTTTCGACGATGGCCGTTGCCGTTTTTTTTCCGATTCCTTTAAATAAATCGCTCGATAAATAATGAATGAGACCCTCTTTTGTATTCGGGAACTGTTTGCGAAAATGTTCCACTACGTACTGCCGGCCGAACCGCGGATGGTTATGAAATTTCCCATAAAAAATATACGTATCCTGTTCGTTCATTTTCGGAAAATATCCGGTCACTACTACTTCTTGTTCTTCACAGGCTTCATTCGTTTCTTCTACGCGGACGCGGATGACGGAATAAAAATTTTCCTCGTTATGAAAAATCGTGGCAACACATGTTCCTTTAATAAACGACGCTTCGTCTAATGCAAACGATTCCTGTTGGTGCAATGGGAATCCCCTGCCTTTTTATCGTTGTAGCTTTTTTTCCATCATTTTTTTCCCATATCCTGCTAATAGATGATCCGGCTGGATTTCCAAAGCGGTTGCAAACATGTCGTGGGCGGTTTGGATATCCTCTTTGTAGGAATAGATGACGCCTAAATTATAATAGGCATCCGCATGACGAGGATCTAGCTGAATCGTTTTTTGGAAATAGTTCATCGCTTCGTCGACCAATTCGAGATGGGCAAGGCATAATCCTAGTTGAAACACAGCCTCCACGTCGTCTTCCTTCAATTCCACCGCCCTTTGTAAATACGGAAGCGCCAGCCGCGGCATCTCCAAGTTGATTAGCGACATGCCAAGCATAAAAAAGGCGTCGGCATCATGCAAACCTTTTTGAATCGCCTGTTCAAACATATTCTTTGCCTGGGCGAATTGCCCGCGTTTGTAATAAACGGAGCCTATTCCGTAATAAGCGGCGGCTGCATTGTCATCAAGCTCGAGCGCTTTTTGGAAAAACTGCAGCGCCTTTTCCTCTTCTCCCGCCGCGGCTAACACCGTGCCGAAATTAATGTAGCCGACTGGATCTTTCGGATTTTCTTCAATCGCATCATGGAAACATTGGATCGCTTTCTCGTAATTTCCTTGTTGCATATAGGCAATTCCTTGTTGATTTTTATCCCTCACTGTTTTGTCACTCCTTACACCAATTTTAGCACATATGTTCGTAATTTTCTATCATTTACAAAAACACCTCAACCCAGGCAAGAGTTGAGGTGTTTTCAGTCTGTAGCCGCTTTTTTCGCTTTCCAAGGCTATCGTGCTATCCTTTAACCGACGTACCAGAGTTTTTCGCCATCGCGGAACACTTCATCAATGGTGCCGCCGCCAAGGCACTCCTCACCGTTATAAAAGACAACCGCTTGTCCCGGCGTAACGGCACGAACCGGCTCATCAAACACCACTTCGACTCTTTCGTCATCGATCGGATGAACGGTAACGCCAGTATCCGGCTGACGGTAGCGGAATTTTGCCGTGCAACGGAATGACTGCGTCGGTTTGCGATCCGACACCCAATTGACATTGGTGGCAATGAGCGAAGTAGAGTACAAATATTCATTGTTGAATCCTTGCGCTACGTACAAAATATTTTCTTTAACATTTTTGCCGACGACAAACCACGGCTCGCCGCTTCCGCCAATACCGAGGCCGTGGCGCTGCCCGATCGTATAGTACATCACTCCGTCATGCGTTCCTTTTACTTCACCATCCAGCGTTTTCATCACGCCTGGCTGCGCCGGCAAATAATTGCTTAAAAACTCTTTAAAATCGCGTTCCCCGATAAAGCAAATTCCCGTGCTGTCTTTTTTTCCAGCGGTGGCAAGCCCCGCCTCTTTCGCAATTTGCCGCACTTGCGCTTTTTCAAGATGCCCGATCGGAAACATTACTTTTGACAGCTGCGCTTGTCCTAGCTGGTTCAAAAAGTACGTTTGGTCTTTATTTTGATCAACGCCCCGCAGCATTTTATATTCGCCGTCGCGATACGCCACGCGCGCATAGTGCCCAGTCGCTACATAGTCGGCTCCGATCGATAGCGCATGCTCTAAAAATGCTTTGAACTTAATTTCTTTGTTGCACATCACATCCGGGTTTGGAGTGCGTCCAGCTTTATACTCGTCCAAAAAATACGTAAACACTTTATCCCAATACTGTTTTTCAAAATTGACGGCATAATACGGGATGCCGATTTGATTGCAGACGCGCACTACATCTTCGTAATCTTCGGTCGCCGTGCAGACGCCGTTTTCATCTGTGTCATCCCAGTTTTTCATAAAAATCCCGATAACGTCGTAGCCTTGTTGTTTTAAAAGCAACGCCGCCACGGAAGAATCGACACCGCCAGACATGCCGACAACGACACGTGTATCTTTTGGCGCTTTGTTCATGTTGTTTCACCACCTTATTTATTTGTTAATCTTTTCACAATTTTTACCGTTTCCGTCGCTGCCCGCTCAATTTGTTCTTTTGTATTTCCAAGTCCAAAACTAAAGCGAATCGACGAGCGAATTCGTTCCGACTCTTTTCCGAACATGGCGACGAGCACATGGGACGGATCAATCGAACCGGCCGTGCATGCCGAACCACTGGAAGCAGCGATTCCTGCCAAATCGAGATTGACCAGCATCGACTCGACGTTTGTGCCTGGAAACGCCACATTGACGATATGCGGCAATCCGTCTTCGCTTCCGTTTACTGCAAAATCGATGCCGGATTCAGCAAAAATAGACAGCATCGTATTCCGCAGCAGGCGATACTCTTCCTGTTTCTGCTTCATCTTTTTTTGGGAAATTTCCACCGCTTTGGCAAACCCGGCAATGCCGGCGACATTTTCCGTTCCGGCGCGGCGCTTCCGCTCTTGCTCCCCGCCGTAAAAAAGCGGAGACAGCTTGACCGTTTCTCGGGCATATAAAGCTCCAATCCCTTTTGGGCCGTTTATTTTATGGCTTGAAACAGACAGCAGATCAATATGGTTCTCATTGACGTCAATCGGTACAAGTCCATAAGCCTGCACCGCATCCGTATGAAAATAAGCTTGGTGCTCTTTTAGTAATTCCCCGATTTCGCGAATCGGCTGTAGCACGCCTACTTCGTTATTCGCAAACATGATCGAAACAAGAATAGTGTCATCGCGAAGCGCCGCTTTGACATCGGCCGGAGAAACTTTTCCTTGTTCATCTACCGGAAGATAGGTGACATAAAATCCTTGTTTTTCTAAATATTGACATGCACGCAATACGGCGTGATGCTCAATCGCCGTCGTTATAATATGGCGCCCGCGATCACGGTTTGCTACCGCTGTGCCGATGAGCGCCATATTATCCGCTTCCGTCCCGCCGCTGGTGAAAATGACTTCCGTCTCTTTCGCGCCA
This sequence comes from Parageobacillus sp. NEAU-HV-2, assembly GCF_059115485.1. Taxonomy (NCBI): domain Bacteria; kingdom Bacillati; phylum Bacillota; class Bacilli; order Caryophanales; family Anoxybacillaceae; genus Parageobacillus; species Parageobacillus sp. NEAU-HV-2. The sequence goes on along the minus strand of NZ_JBXUJJ010000002.1, from coordinate 342,435 downwards.
ATGCTTTTTGCTATCAAAGCCCTTGCTTCATCAACCGCATGACGGCTTTGTCTGCCAAAATAATGAATGCTGGACGGGTTTCCAAACACTTCGGTCATAAACGGAATCATGCGCTCGACCACATCCGGATGAACCGGTGACGTAGCGGCATGATCCAAATAAATCCGGTCCAATGATCATTCTCCTTTCCATCAAATATAAAACATATATGCCTCATTGCCATCTTCACTATACTTCGCCAAATCTTCCAGCGTCGTGCTGTCTAACACTTCCTCGACCGCGTCGCGAATGCGAATCCATAATTCCCGTTTGGCCGGTTCTTCTTCCTCAAGTTCTTCGACAGGCGTGATCGGCCCTTCCAACACACGGATCACATCCCCGGCGGTAATTTTCGCCGGGTGATCCGCTAGCACGTAGCCGCCGTAGGCCCCGCGGATGCTTTTGACAAGTCCGGCATTCCTAAGCGGTGTGACAAGCTGCTCCAAATAATGTTCGGACAAATTATTTGCTTTGGCGATCGAACGCAGCGAAATCGGGCGGTCGCCATATTTTTTTGCCAACTCAATCATAATCGTCAATCCATACCTACCCTTTGTCGAAATCTTCATATTACTCCTCCTATCGGCTTAAACCTTGTGTTTCTACATGAATTGGTTCTATGATACGTTCGGTGATTTTTCGACATTGCGGAAGGGCTATGCCAGCCACCGATCCGATCGTCACGCAAAAAATGAGCGTCCCTATCGATACCGGTCCGCCTAGCAGCCAACCGGCCAATAAAACAACCCCTTCCATTCCGATGCGAATATATTGCACTTTCCAGCCGGTTAAATCCATCAGGGCAAGCATCAAGCTATCGCGAGGGCCAGCGCCGACTTTGGCCGAAATATATAGTCCCATTCCATAACCGGCAATAACAATGCCAATCAGCAGCATCGCAAATCTTCCTGCTATTGTAGCAGGAGTTTGCAAATACGGAATCATCATATACATGTCGATAAATATACCGACAAAAAGCATATTCAAAAAAGCGCCGAGTTTCGGCAGCTGTTTGACAAGCAGGGAAGACAATGCCAAAATCACAATGCCGACAATAATCGACCATGTCCCAATCGTCAGCCCGAATTTCCGGTACAATCCGATATGCAACACATCCCACGGCGCACAGCCAACATCCGCTTTAATCGTCAGCACAATCCCAAATGACATCACTAAAAGACCAATAAAATAAATCGCCCAACGAAACAAAGACACGAATTTATGGTGAGAATGGGACATAAGCTCCCTCCATATTAAACAAAGTAAACAAATCGATTGTCATTATATCATAAAATTTTGTTTCCTTCATTTTTGAACATCGTTTTGCCGTTTTAATTGTTCCAGCCGCTCATATACTTTCGCATAATATTTCTCCTCTCCGTGCTCTTTCGGCACATAATATTTTATACCTGCCAACTTCTCCGGCAAATATTGCTGCGCTACCCAGCCGTTTGGGTAATCATGGGGATACCGATATCCTTTTCCGTGTCCAAGCACGCTTGCTCCATGATAATGCGCATCTTTTAAATGATCAGGAATATCGCCGATCTTTCCGGCACGCACATCGGCAATTGCCGCATCGAGTGCTTTATAGGCAGAGTTTGATTTCGCGCTTAAACACAGCTCGATCGTGACAACCGAAAGCGGAATTCTTGCCTCCGGAAGCCCTAACCGTTCTACTGCGTTGACCGCTGCTTGCACTTTCACTCCCATCATCGGATTGGCCAGCCCGATATCTTCATAGGCGATGACAAGCAATCTCCGGCAAACGGCTGCTAAATCCCCACCCTCAAGCAGGCGCGCTAAATAATGAAGCGCCGCATCGACATCGCTGCCGCGCACGCTTTTTTGAAACGCCGATAGAAGCGAATAATACGCATCCCCGTTTTTATCATGGGTAAATCCCCGGTTTGCTGCACACTCCGCTATCGTCTCCTCTTCGACATAAATCTGCCCATCCACTTCTCGAGAAGCATAGACAGCCGCTTCTAACAAATTTAGCGCGACGCGCGCATCCCCGCCGGACGCGCGGGCAATGCGAAAAAGCGACTGTTCTTCGATCACGATGCGAAAATTTCCCAACCCCCTGTCCGGATCTTGCAGCGCGCGCTGCAAGAGGATAACGATATCATCAGGCAAAAGGCGCTTCAATTGTTGAATTTGTCCGCAGCGGCTGCGGATCGCCGGATTTACTTCATGAAACGGATTTTCCGTCGTAGCGCCGATCAGCGTAATCAAACCATTTTCCACATGGGGAAGCAAATAGTCTTGCTGCGCCTTATTAAAACGGTGGATTTCATCGATAAATAAAATGACGTTGCCGGTAAGCTTCGCCGTCTCCACCACTTCTTCGATATCCTTTTTTCCCGACGTCGTCGCGTTAATGGCAAAAAACTCGCGCCCAGCCGTGCCAGCAATCGCATAGGCAAGCGACGTTTTTCCCGTCCCCGGCTCTCCGTACAGCAATAACGAAGGCACATACCCTTTTTGAATCATTTTGTACAAAGCGGTATGCGGCCCAATAATATGTTTTTGTCCGACAATCTCGTCAATGTTTCGCGGTCTCATGCGGACAGCAAGCGGTTCCGCCGTAAAAAGCATGAAACGATCCCTCGCTTATGAAAAATATCGTTGTTCTTTAGCTGCCCATGCAACAAAAGTCCTCTACAGCCGACAGAGAGCTTCTACCCATCGAAATAGCGCTCTATTGCCGCCATTAATTCATTGGCTATTTTTCATAAAGCAGCAGCGCATTCACCATAAACGGCCGTGCTCTTCTCCAATTATAAACCGAACCTTTCGCCATCCCGCTCTGTTCGGCAATTTCTTGCATCGATGTAGCATAGCGCAAACAGCTGCAGAGCCGTCTGAAATTTCTCCTTCCTTATTCCCTGTTTATGATTAATTATAATAGATTCTTTGGGCGAAAAAAATGAAACAAAAACGATGGATGGCCCATTGCAACATGGGCCATCCTTTCATTTACTGTTTCATCCGTTCTGCCTTCGCCTGCCGAATAAAGAATAACTCATACATAACTGGAATAAGAATAAGCGTTAACAAAGTGGAAGAGGTAAGACCGCCGATCACGGTAATCGCCAATCCTTTGGAAATCAATGTTCCTGACTCGCTCGTTAGCGCCAATGGAATCAGCGCTGTCACCGTCGCAAACGCCGTCATTAAAATCGGCCGCAGCCGTGTTTTTCCTGCTTCCATAATCGCGGCGCGAATCGCCATTCCCTTTTGTTCACGGTTTTGTCCAATGCGGTCGACAAGAACGATAGCGTTGGTCGTGACAATTCCAATTAGCATTAATAGTCCGATCATGACGCTGATGGATAGCGGCTCTTTTGCGATGTATAAACCGAGGAGCGAGCCGATCGGCACGAAAATGAGTGAAGACAGAATGACAAACGGAATGCGCGCTTTTCCAAATGTGACGAGCATCGTAATATAGACAAGGCCAATGGCAATAAGCATCGCGATGCCAAGCTCCTGGAACGTTTGCACCGTCTCATCGCTACCGCCTCCTCCCTCTAATGACACATCATCAGGAAGGTTCAGATCATTTTTCACATGGCGGATGACATCATTGGTGACTTTTTGGATGTTATCGCCAACGATTTGCGCGGATACACGGGCAAACACTTTTCCATTCAGTTTTTGAATTGACATATACGTATCTACCTCGTTGACAGATGCCAGCTCGGAGACAGGAACAAGACCTCTCTTTGTAAAAATCATCGTATTTTTCAGCTCATCTACCGATTGCAGATGTTGATTGTACGATAATTGAACGGTCCGCTCTTTTCCGTTTAGCGTCAATGTTCCGACCTCTACCGGCTTCGTGGCATCAGCAATCGTCCCTAAAATTTGAAATCCAGAGACGCCATAAGCGGCCGCTTTTTCCGGATCGATATCGACGACGATTTGTTTTTGCTTATCGGCAAAGTTGTTCGTTACATTTTTCAAATCATGACGTTTATTTAAATAGATTTCTACTTGTTTTGCTGCTTTTTGCAAGGAAGATAAATTGTTGGAATACAAATCAATATCGACGTTGTTATTTGTCGGCGGACCGCCGCTCTCCAGCTCGCTCACGCCGAACTTTGTCCCAGGCGCTTTTTCGTTGACGATTTGTTCCATCCTTTTCTCTAGCTTTTTGATTAATGGCGCAACAGCAACATCTTCTTGTAAATTGATAAAATAGTTTGCCTGGTTTTGACGTTTTAGCCCGCTGCGATAATCACGGCTGCCAATGGCTGCGGTGACGTTTTTGATTTCTTTCTGTTTGGCAAGCATTTTTTCTAATGCCAGTGATACATCATTTGTTTTTTCCAGCGACGTTGAAGACGGCAGTTCGATGCTGGCGACCAGCGTTTTTTGCTCTTCATTTGGCAAAAAAGTAAACCCTAGCGCCGGAGCGAGTGCAAATGAACCGACAAGCAATACAACCGATAGCAGCAAAACAAGCGCTTTATGGCGAAGCGCCCAGGCAATGACGTGTCCGTAAACACGCTGCAGCGCGCCTTCTTTTTCTTCCGGCGGAACTTTTTTAAAGGAGAATTTCGCCAAAATCGGCACAACCGTAACGGCAACAACCAAAGAAACCAACAGCGCGAACACAATCGTTAAAGCAAACGGCAGGAAAAATTCGCCGGTAATTCCGCCGACAAAGCCGAGCGGCAAAAAAACAACCACTGTCGTAATCGTCGAAGAGGTAATCGCTTTTAGTATCTCTCTCGTCGAATCTTGAATAAGTTCATCCGTTATTCCCGTTCTCGCCTTGCGCACACGGCGGAAAATATTTTCAATGACGACAATGCTGTCATCGACGACCCGCCCTACCGCTACGGCCATCCCGCCAAGTGTCATGACATTTAAAGAAATATCCATTCGATTGAGAAAAATGGAAGCGACTAATAGCGAAAGCGGAATGGAAACGATCGCGATGACCGTCGCGCGCACGTTGCGCAAAAAGAGAAGCACCGCAACCGAAGCGAACAGCGCCCCGAGCAATCCTTCACGGACGAGCGATTCGACCGATTTTTTAATTCCTTCCGCGGAATCAAAACCGATCGTGTAATCGAATTTGTCCTTATATGAATCCAATACTTTGATCACTTTGTCCGCCACTTCTACCGTGTTTGCGTCTTGCTTTTTCGTCACTGCCATCGATAGCGCTTCTTTCAAGTTAAAGCGCGTAAACTCGGCCTGATCGGTGACCGTTTCGATACGGGCGATGTCTTTTAACTTAATCGCTGGCTTTGTTTGCGCCACAGCCGGCATGGATTGCAGCACCGGCGATGTCAGCGTCACATTTTCCAGCTCTTTCACCGTTTCTAGCTTTTCTTGCACACGAACAGGAATTTGCAGCGTATCGGTATGAACATTGCCAGCTGGGAAAGACATGTATTTTTCATTGATTTGATCTTTAATCTGTGACAGCGTCAATCCTGCCTGCAGCGCTTTTTGCTTATCGACGGTAATTTTAACAATTTCTTCCTTCTCACCGCCGACAGAGATGGAATTAATTCCATCAATTTTATTTAATTCAGGAATGACTTCTGTCTCTAATATGTTTTGCAAATCCACGTCTTTCTTGGCGAATAAAGAGATATTAAAAATAGGAATCGTTCCAAATGAAAACCGGTTGACTTTTGTCTCTGCATTTTCCGGAAGGTCCGTGCTCTTTATTAATGTGTCAACTTGGCGTTCTACTTCATCCATATCGGTATGAAACGGAAACTCGAGATTAATAACGGCCATGCTTTCGTACGAAGAACTTTGCATTCTCTTTAGCCCTTCAAGCGACTTGAATTTTTCCTCCAGCTTCGCCGTTACTTGATCGTTTATATCTTGCGGTGATGCCCCCGGATAAACGATTTCAATCGATAATTGCGGAAATTCAATGTTTGGAAGCAAATCGACTTTCAGCGATGAAAACGAGTATGCTCCTAAAATAATCAGCAAAAAAGAAATAATGAATACGGCAACTGCATTTTTCAGGCTAAATTTTGTTAAAAAATTCATCTTTCCCCCTCTTTCTTCTCATCCCTATATACATAGTAGATCATATAGATTCATTATAAAAAGTGATCGGCAAACTTTCAAAATATAAAGTTTAAATTTGCTAATAAGGGGAAAACTATTATCTATCTAAATTTATTTGCGGGGTGTAACAAACATGAAAACAAGACAAGATGCCTGGTCTCACGAGGAAGATGTCGTGTTGGCGGAAACGGTGCTGCGATATATTCGTGAAGGAGGAACCCAGCTTGCCGCATTTGAAGAAGTCGGCAACCGCTTGAACCGGACGGCGGCCGCATGCGGGTTCCGCTGGAACGCTGAAGTTCGGAAACGGTATGTTGAAGCGATTGAACTGGCAAAAAAAGAGCGCAAAGAGCGGAAGCGCGCGCTGGAAATGGCCAAAAAACTACAGAAAGAAAATATTCTTCCAACATCAGAAAACATTTCTTATCAAGGATCGTCGCCATTTCTCCCTGCTTCACCGCTCACCCTTGAACAGTGCATCGCTTTTCTGCAAACGTTAAAACACGACTACGAACAGGTCGAAGCAATAAAAAAAGAAAATGAACGATTAAAACAAGAACAAGTGCAGCTGCAAAAACAGCGGGAAGAATTGCAACAAAAATTGGAACGTCTTGAAGCACAGCAATCCACTATTCAAGAAGATTATGAGGTATTAGTAAAAATTATGGAACGTGCCCGAAAACTCGTATTGGAAGAAGAGTACGGAGTACCGCCAGCCCATATTTTCCGTATGGATAAAAACGGAAATTTAGAACATATTGTCCGGTCTTAAGAAAAACGTCGCAGACGAAATGGCTGCGACGTTTTTTAATCTTCTCCAACCCGGTAAATTTTGATGTCTTTTAAGAGTTCTCGCACGACGTATGACGCCATGATCAGCCCTGCCACCGACGGCACAAACGCGTTGGAAGACGGCGGCATTTTCGCTTTGCGGATCGGGGACTGGTCATTGCCTACGACTTTGCGGACATCTTCGCGAATAATAATCGGCTTTTCATCAGAAAATACGACAGGAATGCCGCGGCGAATGCCTTCTTTGCGTAATTTGGCGCGGATGACTTTCGCGATCGGATCCGTGTGCGTTTTCGAAATATCGGCGATGCGAAAACGCGTCGGATCCATTTTGTTAGCGGCACCCATACTAGAAATAATCGGAATATTGCGCTTTAAGCACTCCTTCATTAAATGCACTTTATAAATAATCGTATCAGAAGCATCGATGACAAAATCAAGATCATAGCTGAAAAATTGCTCATATGTCTCTTCTGTATAAAACATTTGCAGCGCAATCACTTCACATTCCGGATTAATATCGGCGATTCGTTCTTTCATCAATTCGACTTTCGGACGACCGATCGTCGAAAGAAGCGCATGAATCTGCCGGTTGATATTCGTGATATCGACATTGTCCCGATCGACAAGAACGAGACGTCCAATGCCGGAACGAGCGAGCGCTTCTACCGCAAAAGAGCCAACCCCGCCGACGCCGAGAACAGCCACCGTTGCTCGTTTTAACTTTTCCAGTCCTTCTTTGCCGATTGCCAATTCGTTGCGGGAAAATTGGTGTAGCATCAATATCCTCTCCGTTGCTTTATTGTAATTTCCATACCGTTTTTTATCCTACAATAATCGGCGCTTTATTTTCAATCACATTTTTATACCAGCAAAACAAAACCCTATGTAAAGGGCGGCCTTTACATAGGGAAGTAGCCTGGCATATGTAGCGAAGCTTCAACTGTCAGTCCCAATCGTGCCGTCGATGCCTTCGTTTTGAACCCGCTCCCAAGCAGGTGGGTGCCCTGTCCCAAGGTTTGCACTTCCTCATACGGGGAGGCATGTACGCTGCTTGGAAACTCCGGGCTCCCGTATAACATATTGTTCGGTCAAAACAATAGGTTATACGACGAACACATCAGGACTATTTCTATTTGTATTTATTGTACCATAGATTCAATCACTTGTGAACCGCTCCGACCACATACTTTTGTGTAATCGATGGAAAAGGTGAAGACGATGAGAACCTGCTTACTCTTCTTTTTCCGATTGGACTGCTAAATGCAATTCTTCAAGCTGCTGCTTGCTGACTGGGCTCGGCGCTTCGGTAAGCAGACAGCTGGCGCTCGCCGTTTTTGGAAACGCGATCGTATCGCGCAAGTTGGAACGTCCCGCAAGCAGCATGACAAGCCGATCTAAGCCAAGCGCAATGCCGCCATGCGGCGGGGTTCCGTATTCAAACGCTTCAAGCAGAAAGCCAAACTGCGCGCGCGCTTCCTCTTCAGTAAATCCTAGGGTACGGAACATCTTTTCTTGCACATCGCGCTCAAAAATCCGCATCGAACCGCCGCCAAGCTCATAACCGTTGAGAACAAGATCATATGCCTGCGCTCTTACTTTTTCCGGGTTTGTTTCCAACGCCGGCAAGTCTTCCCGCACCGGCATCGTAAATGGATGATGCGCCGCGTAGTAACGTCCTTCTTCCTCGTCATACTCAAGAAGCGGCCAGTCCGTAATCCAAAGGAAATGGAGCTTTGTTTCATCAATTAAATTTAAATCTTTGCCAAGCTTCAGCCGCAGGGCGCCAAGCGCATCCGCAACCACCGCTTTTTGGTCGGCGACAAACAGCAATAAATCTCCTTCTTCCGCCTCAAGCGTTTTAACGAGTCCCGCTTGCTCTTCTTCGGTGAAAAATTTCGCGATCGGCCCTTTCAATCCGTCTGCTTCCACTTTCAACCATGCCAGTCCTTTTGCGCCGTAGCGGGCGACAAATTCGGCCAACGCATCGATATCTTTGCGGGAAAATTGCGCCGCTTTTCCTTTTACATTAATCGCTTTTACTTGGCCGCCGTTAGCGACAGCACCGGCAAACACTTTAAATGAAGAATGCTTCACAATTTCCGATACATCGACAAGCTCTAAACCGAAACGCGTATCCGGTTTGTCCGAACCGTAGCGGCTCATCGCCTCATCATACGACATGCGCGGGAACGGAAGGGAAACATCGATTCCTTTTGCTGCTTTTACAACGTGGGCCATCATTCGTTCCGTTAAGTCCATAATCTCTTCTTGGCTCATAAACGATGTTTCGATATCGATCTGTGTAAACTCCGGCTGCCGGTCAGCGCGCAAATCTTCATCGCGGAAACAGCGGGCAATTTGATAATACCGCTCAACCCCCGCAACCATTAACAGCTGCTTAAATATTTGCGGCGACTGCGGCAACGCATAAAATTCGCCTGGATGCACGCGGCTTGGCACTAAATAGTCGCGCGCACCTTCCGGCGTGCTTTTCGTTAAAATCGGCGTTTCCACCTCCAAAAAACCTTCGCCGTCTAAAAAGTCGCGAATCGCTTTCGCCACACGGTGACGCAGCTGCAGCGTGCGGAACATCACCGGGCGGCGCAAATCTAAATAACGATACTTCAAACGCACTTCTTCAGCAACATCTGTTTGGTCAGAAATAATAAACGGTGGTGTTTTCGCTTCATTAATGATGGTGACCTGTTCGGCTTGAATTTCAATTTTTCCTGTTGGAAGATTTGGATTGATCGTTCCTTCTTCTCGGGCAACAACCGTCCCCTCGACGCTTAACACATATTCATTCCGCACTTTCTCAGCAACATGCAGCGCTTCCTGCGATACTTCCGGGCTGAAGACAACTTGCACGATGCCCGTTCGGTCACGAAGATCAATGAAAATGAGTCCACCAAGGTCGCGGCGCTTTTGCACCCAGCCTTTGAGCACGACTTTCTCGCCAATCGCTTTTTCCGTAATTTCCCCACAATAATAGGTCCTGCCAAACATGATCATGCTCCTCCTATGCTAATCGTTCTTTTAAGAAATCGATAAATGACGGCAACGGTACTTCCGTTTGCTCCCCTGTACTCATTTCTTTTATATTGATGACGTTTTTGGCGAGCTCGTCGTCGCCAAGAATCGCCACAAATTTCGCGTTTAACCGGTCCGCTGCTTTCAGCTGTGCTTTTACTTTGCGGTCCTGGTAGTCTTTATCGGCGACGATCCCTGCTTTGCGCAGCCGATTTACCAGCAGCACGGATTCCTCTTGCGCTTTTTCGCCGACAGCAACTACATAACAATCGATGCCTGCGCGAACCGGCAATGTAATGCCTTCTGCCTCCAATGCGGCCAAAAGCCGCTCAATGCTAAGGGCAAAGCCGATGCCCGGCGTTTCTGGTCCGCCGATTTCCTGCACGAGTCCATTGTAACGGCCGCCGCCGCATAATGTCGTAATTGCGCCGAACCCTTCGGCATCGCTCATAATTTCAAATGTCGTATGGTTATAATAATCCAACCCGCGAACAAGGCGAGCGTCCACTTCGAACGGAATGCCCAACTTCGTCAAGTACGATTTGACTTTTTCAAAATACTGACGCGATTCCTCATTCAAATAATCAAGGATCGATGGCGCTGTCGCCATTAACTCATGATCGCGGTCTTTTTTGCAGTCAAGGATGCGAAGCGGATTTTTTTCGAGGCGCATTTGACAGTCTTCGCAAAGCTCATGAATCCGGCCTTGGAAATGATCGATCAACGCTTGGCGGTGCGCTTTGCGGCTTTCCGCATCCCCCAGGCTGTTAATCACTAATTTTAATTGTTTTAACCCTAATGTTTGATACAGTTCCATCGCCAGCGCAATCACTTCCGCGTCCATCGCCGGATCGCTGCTGCCAAGCGCCTCGACGCCAAATTGCACAAACTGGCGGAATCGTCCGGCCTGCGGGCGTTCGTAGCGGAACATCGGCCCTATGTAATACAGCTTCACCGGCTGATTCGGATCGCCGTACATTTTATGTTCCACAAACGAACGAACGACCGGCGCCGTGCCTTCCGGACGAAGCGTCAAGCTTCTTCCGCCTTTGTCTTCAAACGTATACATTTCTTTTTGTACAATATCGGTCGTATCGCCGACGCCGCGCAAAAACAGCTCCGTATGTTCAAAAATCGGCGTGCGAATTTCATGATAATTGTAACGCTCGCAAATATTGTGCGCGATCTTTTCAATATACTGCCACTTTTCGGCTTCACCTGGCAAAATATCTTGCGTTCCTCTCGGAATTTGAAAAGCCATTGCAAAACCCTCCTTTGCCAAAATAAAAACGCCCTTGTTCCCTATAAACGATAGGGACGAGAGCGCTGTTCCCGTGGTGCCACCCTAATTGAAGCAAAAAAGCTTCCACTTGTTGCCGATAACGCGAGACTCGCGTTCCCTTTTACTGGCGCCATGCACGTTCAAAGGGAAACCTACGGAGTGTCTTTCGTTAAGTCATCATGGAGAAATGCTTCCAGCCTCAGGCATTTCCTCTCTGGCCATGTGTATTCTTAACTACTTTTCTCCGTCATTGGTTGTGCATATGTATAATTTTTATAACTTATGTTACGAATGAAACCGCATTTTGTCAAGGAGAAAATCATTGTTTTTAGGAACGAAAAATTTGTTTTTTAAGTTTTTGTACGTCTCTTAACGTCAAGCCAAACTCAGACGCTAATTCAAAGGCGGTATATTCCGCCTCCTTTCTCATAAATTCGTGAAAATCGACATGAAATAATTCGCTTGCCTTGCGATGGGCAAACTCTCCTTTCGCGTTATGCCGCATTTTCCTCATCCTTCCTCATTGGAAATTCGCCGCGTCCGCTTGTTTTATTCTTTCCTATTTCGGCAAAAAATAAAATAAAAAAACGGGTGAACGCCATTAGTTCCCCGTTTTTTCCTTACTTTCGACAATGAGTGTCACCGGACCGTCATTAATGAGCTCCACTTCCATCATTGCACCAAACTTTCCCGTTTCCACGCGAATCCCTTTCTGCCGCAGCGCCTCGTTCAATGCCTCATACAGCGGCAGCGCATGATCCGGTTTTGCGGCTTCCATAAAATTCGGCCGCCGTCCTTTTCGGCAATCGCCGTATAACGTAAATTGCGAAACAGATAAAATATCGCCGCCAACATCCAACACAGAAAGATTCATTTTCCCCGCTTCATCTTCAAAAATACGCAAATGGGCGATTTTATCGGCGACAAAGGCGGCATCTTCGATCGTATCGCTATGGGTGACGCCGACAAGCAAGACCAGTCCGTGCCCAATCGCCCCGACCACTTCTCCATTCACCGTTACTTTTGCTTTTTTCGCTCGCTGTACGACTACTTTCATAAACCGTTTCCTTTCTAGTTATTCATGATTCGTTGTACCGAGTAAATATCTGGTATTTGTTTAATGCGGTCGACCACCTTTTGCAAATGGCTGACATTGCGAATCGCAATCGTCATATTAATGGTGGCGATTTTATTGCGGTGATCGGACCTGCCGGAAACAGCCGAAATATCTGTTTTTGTTTCATTCACCGCCTGCAGCACTTCATTGAGCAAGCCGCGGCGGTCAAAACCGGTAATTTCAATGTCTACGTTATATTCGCGGCTTGTTTTTGCGTCGCTTTCCCATTCGACCGAAATTAAGCGATCGGCCGCTTCTTCCGTCTGCACGTTAGGACAGTCGACGCGATGGACGGAAATGCCTCGGCCTCTCGTAATAAAACCGATAATTTCGTCGCCGGGAACCGGGTTGCAGCAACGCGACAGGCGGATCAGCAAATTGTCTATCCCTTGAACGCGGATGCCGCAATCGCGTTTTTTTCCGGCCGGCACTTTTGTTTCCGATATCGTCTCCGCCAATTTTTTCTGCTGTTCTTCTAAATCGCGCTGCTTCCGCCATTTATCTGTTAAACGGTGAGCAATTTGCGCTGCGGTAATCCCATGATAACCGACCGCGGCATACATATCCTCTTCGTTGGAAAAATTAAATTTCTCGGCAACGCGCTTGATGTTTTCCGCCGTTAAAATTTCTTTTACATCAAACCCGAGGCTGCGGACTTCTTTTTCGACAAGCTCTCGTCCTTTTTCAATATTTTCTTCTCGTCTTTGCTTTTTGAAAAACTGACGGATTTTATTTTTGGCATGGGACGTTTGCGCCAGCTTCAGCCAATCTTGACTTGGCCCATATGAGTGCTTTGAAGTCAAAATCTCGACAATGTCGCCTGTCTGCAACTTGTAATCAAGCGGCACCATTTTACCGTTGACTTTGGCGCCGATCGTTTTGTTGCCAATTTCCGAATGGATGCGATAGGCGAAATCAATCGGCACCGAACCAGCCGGCAATTCGATGACATCGCCTTTTGGCGTAAACACAAACACCATATCGGAGAATAAATCCATTTTCAGCGATTCCATAAATTCTTCGGCGTTGCTTGCATCATTTTGCCATTCCAAAATTTCCCGGAACCAGGAAAGCTTTTCTTCAAACGAATTCGGCTTAATCGTCTTCCCTTCTTTATACGCCCAGTGAGCGGCAATCCCAAACTCCGCGATTTGATGCATCTCAAACGTGCGAATTTGCACTTCAAGCGGCTCGCCTTTTGGACCGATCACAGTCGTATGAAGCGATTGGTACATATTCGGCTTTGGCATCGCAATGTAATCTTTGAAACGCCCCGGCATCGGCTTCCAGCAAGTATGGATAATGCCTAACACGGCGTAGCAGTCTTTAATGCTGTTGACAATAATGCGGACGGCGAGCAAATCGTAAATTTCGTTAAACTGTTTGTTTTGCATGACCATTTTGCGGTAGATGCTGTAAATATGTTTCGGTCGACCGGAAATTTCGCACGGAATCTGAACCTCGTTCAGCCGTTCACGCACTTCCTGAATCACTTCTTCCAAATATTGCTCGCGTTCGGCCCGTTTTTTCTTCATTAAGTTCACGATGCGGTAATATTGCTGCGGATTTAAGTAGCGAAGAGCGGTATCTTCCAGTTCCCATTTGATCTTGGAAATTCCAAGACGATGGGCTAACGGCGCGAAAATTTCCAATGTTTCATTGGCGATACGCCGCTGTTTTTCCGCCGGCAAATGTTTCAACGTCCGCATATTGTGAAGACGGTCCGCTAATTTAATTAAAATGACGCGGATATCTTGCGCCATTGCTAAAAACATTTTGCGATGGTTTTCCGCTTGCTGTTCTTCCTGTGATTTATATTTAATCTTTCCTAGCTTCGTCACCCCATCGACAAGCATCGCCACTTCAGCACCGAATTCCCGTTCCAAATCTTCTTTTGACGCCTCTGTATCCTCGACGACATCATGGAGAAATCCGGCAGCGATCGTGGCAGGATCCATTTTTAAATCTACTAAAATCCCCGCGACTTGAATCGGGTGAATAATATACGGCTCTCCCGATTTGCGATATTGATCGCGATGCGCATGTTTCGCAAACTCATACGCCTTTTTAATAAATTCGACATCTTTTTCCGATAAATAACAGCTCGCTTGTTCAATGACTTGCTCCGCTGTCAATACTTGTTCATTGGCCATAGGATCCTATCACCTTTACGTATAATAAAATCATGTATTGATACTATTATCATGAAAAAATTTTTTTATGTAAAGAGGTATGCAATGCCGGCCGTTTCCATATATAGACAACAACGGCTAATAAGAAAGAGCACTCATGAGAGTGCCCTTTTTATTCATTATAGCGAAAGAAGCCAGTCATGTCGATGGTTAGAATTGCATCAACGTTAAAATATCATAACCTTCTAGCTTTTTGCGTCCGCCTAGTTCGGTAAGCTCGATTAAAAAGGCAATGCCGGCTACAATGCCGCCAAGCTGTTCAACAAGCTGAATCGTAGCGTGAATCGTCCCGCCTGTCGCCAATAGGTCATCGGTAATCAACACTCGCTGCCCCGGCTTAATCGCGTCTTTATGCATAGTCAGCACATCTGTTCCATATTCTAGGCCGTATTCGACACGAACTACCTCGCGCGGTAATTTTCCTTCCTTGCGCACTGGAGCAAACCCGACTCCAAGCGCGTACGCAACCGGACAGCCAATAATAAACCCGCGCGCTTCCGGACCGACAACGATATCGATTTTCTTTTCGCGCGCATACTCAACAATTTGGTCTGTCGCATATTTATACGCTTCGCCTTTATCCATTAACGTTGTAATATCTTTAAACATAATCCCCGGTTTTGGAAAGTCAGGAACAATCGTAATATATTGTTTTAAGTCCATTACACATTTGCCTCCTCGTATGTTTGCGAACCTTTCATTTCGAAAAGACAGCGCTTCAATTGTTCGTAAGTTGAGTACAAAAGCAGATTTTCCAGCTCCAGCTGAGCTTGTTTCAGACGATAGGTCGGTGATTCGTTTAAGTCACGCTTTGCCGGCTGCGGAACAAGCGATATCACTCCATTGCGTTCGGTAATAAATTCGAGCTCTAAAAATACTTTTGCCATAAAGTGGACGGTTTCTTCCGTCCATCCGCGCGCACGCGCCAGTTGGCCGCCATGTTCGGCGATATGAAACACGCCTTGCTTTCGTAAAAATGCATAAAACCATTTAAAATGGTCGCGCGTCGGCAGCGTGCGGAAAAAATGAGTCTCCCTTTGATAGAATAACGCATAAATGCGCGCAGGTAAACTAGAACGCAGTAACATTTTTAAAATTTGCAATGACGGAGGCAGATCCAATAGCACTACATAGCGCCCGTCCAAGCAAAGCGTTGCCGCTTCTTCGCCGGAATGAACATAGTGCAATTCGTCCTTAAATGATGCCATATCTGAAATCTGTTCCGTTTCTTTGCGAAACATAATGAGCAGCCGTTTTTCTTTCGGAAGCGATGCAATCAGTGAATAAATATCCCTTTGGCCGCGAACGTCAAATAATTGGCATTCACTTACAGCGACGTCATAAATCATCAACTGCGGCTTGCGCAATCCATTCCATTCATTCACGGCTAATTCACCGACAACAGATACTTTTGCATCTCGGGCGATTTCATCATATAGATAGCCAAAGCCAAACCCAACGCCATCCACAGTGGCGCCATTTTCGGCAAAAACCACCTTTAAATGCGATTGATCGGCACCGATGCGGCGCATCATTTCCACGGAAACATTTTCGATTAAAAACAGCGGTTTCGCATTGCCAACGCCAAACGGGGCGAATTTTTCCAGCTGTTCTGCTGCCGACAGCGTTAAATCGGAGACGGAACAAACCGCATCGACGACCGTAATCGGAGTGAAATCATCGTCTGACAACGTTTCATCAGCAAGTGCGTTCAGACGCTGCCGCAATTCGTCAATATGATCGATTGATAACGTCATTCCGGCTGCCATTGGGTGGCCACCAAAATGCGGCAAGATATCACGGCATGTCGATAGGCTGGCAAAGAGGTCAAAACCATGGATGCTTCGCGCCGAACCTTTGGCTATTCCTTTTTCAGCATCAATGCTTAAAACGATCGTTGGCCGGTAAAATTGTTCGACTAACCGGGAAGCAACGATGCCAATGACCCCCGGATTCCATCCTTCTTTCGCCACGACGAGCACTTTATTCCTAGCCGGCGGAAACTGTTCACGGACGATTTGCGCCGCTTCTTCCGCTATTTCAGCTACTAACTGCTGGCGTTCGCGATTAAGGTCATCCATTTCTTTCGCCAGCCTTTTCGCTTCCGTCTCATCCTCAGTCATGAGCAGCCTTACAGCCGGGTCCGCTCCACCTAAACGTCCAACCGCGTTCATCCGCGGCGCGATCACAAAGCCAACCGTCTGTTCGTTGATTTCCTTCGCTTCTATCCTGCACTGCTGCCATAAGGCGCGCAAGCCGATGCGCTTCGTGCGGCGCAGTTCGTCAAGTCCTTGCGCAGCCAGCAGGCGGTTTTCCCCCGTTAAAGGCACCAAATCAGCGATCGTCCCAATCGAGACGACATCCAATAAATGGCGTGGAACCTCCCCAAGCAATGCATGGGCAACTTTAAACGCTACCCCGACGCCGGCTAGTTCGCGAAACGGATATGTACTTCCGGGTTTTTTGGGATGAATGATTTCATACGCTTCCGGCAACACCGGTCCCGGCTCATGATGGTCGGTAATAATAACGTCCATACCAAGCTCATTGGCAAGGGCCACTTCCTTCACCGCCGCGATGCCATTATCCACCGTAACAATAAGAGAAACTCCCTGCTCTTTTGCGCGGCGAAAAGCCGCTTCATTCGGACCGTATCCTTCAGTAAAGCGATTCGGAATATAAAAATCAACGACAGCTCCCGCTTCCTTTAAAGCGCTAACCATGACCGTCGTACTGCATACACCATCGGCATCATAGTCACCGTATACTAAAATAGACTCGCCTTGCCGTATCGCCTGCTCTAGTCTCGCAACCGCACGTTCCATTCCATCAAGCAAAAACGGATCATGAAACGGCTGCTTGAGCGGATGCAAAAAGGCTTCTGCCTCTTTCGCCGTACAAACGCCGCGATGCACAAGAAGCTTGGCAATCAGCGGGTCGATGTGCAGCTGTTCCGCTAAATGTTTAACGATATGTTCGTCAGGATGTTTCACATCCCAACGCGTTTTTGCTGTTAACATGTATCCCACCTCAACTCTTCCTATTATACAAAAAGAAAAAAAGGATGGGCAATGAAGTTACGGGTTTTTTTCCGGATGATACATGCCTGTATAAACGAAAAAGTGCTCCGCTTCTTTACGGAGCACTTTTTGATGAATCCCACCAATAATGTTGAGATTATGCTTGCGGTTCCAGCTCTTTCGCAGAACTCTTTTTTCCTTTTCCTTTTTTCAGCTGGTTTCCTTTCCAAACTACCCATAATTGCGACGCAATGCATAATGAAGAGTAAACGCCGCAAACAAGCCCAGCGAGCAAGGCGATATTAAAGGTAAAAATCGCTTCGCTGCCAAAGATTAAAAGAGCGACAACGGTAAAGATCACCGTTAATACCGTATTAATCGAGCGGGTCAACGTTTGTTGCAGCGCTCTGTTGACGATATGTTTCAAGTCGTCTACCGTTTTTACTTTCCGCTTCTTCATCAAATCGCGGATACGGTCAAACGTAACGATCGTATCGTTGATCGAATAACCGATGATCGTCAACACCGCGGCGATAAACGTTAAATCCACCTCCAACCGCGTCAGACTGAAAAAGGTGATAATGAAAAACGCATCGTGAAGCAGCGCGACAATCGCCGCCAGCGCCATATACAGCTCAAAGCGGATCGTCACGTAAAGAATGATTCCAAGTGAGGAAATCAGCACGGCAATAAACGCGTTGCGCGCCAATTCTTTTCCAACGACCGGCGACACCGTGCTTACGTTCGGCTCGGAGCCGTACTTTTGTTTAAAATGCGATTTCAGCTCGGCAATCTCCTTTTTGTTTAATACGCCGATAAAACGAGCCACGCCAACGTTATTGCGGTCGCCGGACAACACAACATCCTCCGGTTTCAGCCCAAGCTGCCCGAATTCATCTTTTAGCTGTTCCGCGTTTATCGGCTTGTCGCTCATCACTTCGAC
Source organism: Parageobacillus sp. NEAU-HV-2 (assembly GCF_059115485.1). Lineage (NCBI taxonomy): Bacteria > Bacillati > Bacillota > Bacilli > Caryophanales > Anoxybacillaceae > Parageobacillus > Parageobacillus sp. NEAU-HV-2. The sequence continues at coordinate 323,963 of NZ_JBXUJJ010000002.1, read as the reverse complement.
GCGCGTCCCACTCGTAAAATCGATGCCAAGATTAAGCTTCATCGTTAATAAGGCAATAATCCCGATCACCGTTAACAAACCGGAAAAAACGAAAAACTTTTTACTATGTTTAACGAAATCCCAACGGTCAAACTTAGTCGGCACTTCCGTATCATCCGTTGTTTCCGCGATATTTAAGATTTCCGATTTTTTTACGCCAAAATAGCCTGGTTTATTGTTTAGCCAGCGGCTATGAACAAGCAGGCCAAGGAGCAGGCGCGTGCCGTACACCGCCGTGATGAAGCTGGCTAAAATGCTGATGATGAGCATCGTCGCAAACCCTTTGACCGAGCTCGTCCCGTAAATGAAGAGAACGACACCGGCGATAATCGTCGTAATGTTCGCATCCAAAATCGTCGCAAACGACCCTCTATTCCCAGAACGGAACGCCGACATAATCGACTTGCCGAGCTTAATCTCCTCTTTAATCCGTTCATACGTAATGATGTTGGCGTCTACCGCCATCCCGACACCTAAAATAAGCGCGGCGATTCCTGGCAGCGTCAAGACGCCGTTCATCAAATCAAAAATAAGAAGAATCAAGTAAATATATACCAACAATGTAATGACTGCGATAACCCCTGGCAAGCGATAAAACAAAATCATAAAGAGGAAAATCGCAGCTACCCCTACAATGCCGGCAAAAATCGTTTTTTGCAGAGCGTTTTGGCCAAACTGTGCTCCGACCGATGTCGAGTAAATTTCTTTTAACTCGACTGGAAGCGCCCCGGCATTGAGTAAATCAGCCAACTGCTGCGCTTCCTTCACCGTGAAATTGCCCACAATGGAGACATCAGTTTGGTTAAATACTTGGTTTACCGCTGCCGCGGAAATAAATTTTGGATGCGCTTTTCCTGCTTCTTTTTTGTAAGAGTCCACTCCTTCTTTAAAATCCAGCCAAATGACCAATAAGTTATTTGGCGGTCCCATTTTATATACTTTTTCTGTTACTTGTTTAAATTTGTTCGCATCTTTTAATTTAATGGCGACACTTGGTTTCCCGTTTTCATCGAAAGACAGCTTTGCTCCGCCTTGAACAAGATCGCTTCCATCCATTAACACGTTGTCATTGACGTCGCGGAACGTTAATTTGGCTTGCGTCGATAAAATTTCGCGCGCTTGATTTTGGTCCTTAACCCCAGCGAGCTGGACGCGAATGCGGTTTTTTCCTTCGATTTGAATGTTCGGTTCGCTCACGCCAAGTACGTTAATCCGTTTGTTTAACGCGCTGACCGTGCTTTTTAACGTTTCTTGATCGATTTTATCGCCTTTTTTTGCCGGCTTTACTTCATAAAGCACTTCAAAACCGCCTTGCAAATCAAGGCCTAATTTCATGTTATGTACAATACCTTGAATCGTCGGCCCCATCACTCCTGCCAAAAGCAAAAGCAACAGGAAAAACGCGACAATGCGACTGCGTTTCACCATCGTAAAAAAATCCTCCTTCAGCTCATCTTCCCGCTAAGGGCTCTTTCTGCTCCATTAACGGATTTTTGCAGATTATCTCGACAACTAGTTTTGCATCCGCCGGCATCAAGATATCTCTCAATATCCCAATTATGAAACAGCAAACGAAAACTGTCAATTTCCTACATCACTATAATAATTCTTTCAACACCGCCTCTAAATCATCATCCCCCGCCAAACGCTGTTCTTTATAGGATCGCATCGTAATAAATGACATATATTCGCCAATTTGCAGTGATAAAATATCATTGACAAGCTCATATACTTTTCTTTCTTCCCCATTTTTCCACTTCTTTTGCACCAAACACTCCCATATTTGTTCCATGGTCACTTGCTTATAGCCAAGAAGGCGAAATTCGTCATATTTGCATTGCAGCGCCGGCATCAGCAGTTCACGCAATTCCTTTTGTTTTTCCATTTTCTCCTCTTCTCCCCCTGCACACTCGCCCATAATACTTGTCATGCTTGTTTATATGTACTGCATATAGTTAATTGTATAAAAGATTATGGCATTTGAGAAGGTAGGGAGAGGCGATGTCTAAATTTTTACAAGGAACGATAATTTTAATCGTTGCTGGCTTCATTACAAGAATACTTGGATTTATTAATCGCATTGTTGTCGCACGTGTCATCGGCAGTGAAGGTGTCGGCTTATATATGATGGCGGTGCCGACATTAATGCTTGCCATTACCATTACGCAAATGGGACTCCCTGTTGCCATTTCCAAACTTGTCGCGGAAGCGGAAGCCGTCGGCGACCGAAAAAAGGTGAAAAAAATTCTTGTCGTCTCGTTAACGATCACCGGTGCGCTTAGTATAGTCTTCTTCCCTGCGATGATTTTGCTCGCCCCATTGTTATCGCGAACGTTATTCACTGACCCGCGTACTTATTATCCATTAATTGCTATCGCTCCGGTCGTCCCAATCATCGCCATTTCTTCCGTGCTGCGCGGGTATTTCCAAGGGAAACAGCAAATGAAACCGTACGCCTATTCCCAGCTTTTAGAACAAATCGTCCGCATTAGCTTGATCGCCGTGTGCACAAAAGCGTTATTGCCGTACGGCATCGAATACGCCGCCGCCGGCGCCATGTTATCTTCCGTCATCGGCGAATTGATATCGCTAATCTATTTGCTTTGCATGTTTCGATGGAAAAAATCGATCAAACTGCGGACAAAGTTTTTCCACTATGTCAAAACGGGAAGAGAGACGTTTACCAGCTTAATGCGCATCGCGCTGCCAACGGCAGGAAGCCGTCTCATCGGGTCGCTTTCCTGGTTTTTAGAGCCGATCGTCGTCGCCAACAGCTTGGCTATCACCGGAGTTGCCACTTCCCTAGCGACAAAACAATACGGCCAACTCACCGGTTACGCGCTTCCGTTATTAATGCTGCCTTCCTTTATTACGTATTCGTTGTCGGTCTCACTTGTCCCGGCAATCAGCGAAGCGATGGCGCAAAAACAGATGGTGCTTGTGGAGCACCGCATCCAGCAGGCTATGCGCCTTTCGCTTGTGACCGGCGGTCTTTCCGTCGTTGTTTTATACGTATTTGCCGAACCGCTCATGCAATGGATGTACGGAACAAGCGAAGCAACGATTTTTGTGAAAGTGATGGCTCCATTTTTCCTTTTCTACTATTTTCAAGGTCCGCTTCAAGCCGTACTGCAAGCCCTTGATTTAGCAAATGCGGCGATGATCAACAGCCTGATTGGCACCGCGGTAAAGCTGGCCTGCATTTTTGCACTTGCCACACGGCCTAGTTTAGGAATTATGGGGGCGGCGCTGGCGATCGCCATCAATACGGTGCTTGTCACCTTGCTCCATTTAGCAACGATGATGAAGGTGGTGTCCTACTCCATTTATGTCATGGAATATATGAAAGCGTTTCTAACTATGATTGCAGCAGGGATTGTCGGATATGTATCCTTTCACTACTCTTTCGCTGCCCTCCCTCTTTCGCTGCAGACAATGGCATCTATCATCGTTACTACTATCGTTTACTTGCTTCTATTAATCATCTTTGAATTAATCAAGCGGGAAGAGCTTGCCTATATTCCTGGAATCGGCGCCTTCATCGCGAAAAAAAAGCGCTAATAAACTTCTAAACATGTCCAAAGCGGAATATACTTTGGTGAAACGTATTATCAGCGACAGGGGGAAGAGAGATGTCAAGATGGGGAACAGCGATTGTTTACGGGGTTGTTACTATTTTCTTGCTGGCGGCAGTGATCAGTTTCTTTCTATCTCTTATCCTCAAGTGGACAGATGTGCAGGAAGCTTCATTAACATGGGTTATTTTTGCCGGGTCGCTTCTTTCCATGTTCATCGGCGGGCTGGTCGCCGGTGGAAAAGGGAAAGAAAAAGGATGGCTGACCGGCGGGATTACCAGTTTATCATTTACTGCCATCGTATTTTTCTTTCAATTTTTAGGATTGGAAAAATCCTTTACCATGGAACAATGGATCTATCACCTCATCTTTTTCGTAGCGGCGGCACTTGGCGGCATCGTCGGCGTCAATTTGAAAGCATCGCGCAGCTAAAAGAAAAGCGGCTACCTTTTTGGTAGCCGCTTTTCTTTTATTTATTATTACTTTCCGCTACTACTTCGCGCACCGCCGAGCGGTCATATGTAAGACGGGTGCCGTCGCCTGCACGAATCACCACTTTATCTTCATCAACGGAATCGATAATCCCGTGCAAGCCGCCAATCGTGACGATTTTATCCCCTTTTTTCAAGTTCGCCTGCATTTGCTGCACCGCGCGCTGCCGTTTTTGCTGCGGCCGAAGCAGCAGGAAGTAAAAAATGACAAAAAACAGGACAATTGGCAATAAATTTACAATCGCTGCGTTCATTCCTTTCCCTCCTTTCTTGATCGTTAAAAGTTTTTCGCATTTGGTTTATTGAAACCGTAACGCTCGAAAAATTCCTCGCGGAAATCGCCGAGACGATCTTCGCGAATCGCTTGTCTCACTTGCTCCATTAATTTTATCAAAAAATAGACGTTATGGTAAGAAGTTAAACGAATGCCAAATGTTTCTTCACATTTGATGAGATGGCGAATGTACGCGCGCGTATAATTGCGGCAAGTATAGCAGTCGCAGTTCGGATCAAGCGGCGAAAAATCGCGGGCATATTGCGCGTTTTTAATGACGACCCTTCCTTCGCTTGTCATTACTGTTCCGTTGCGGCCGATCCGCGTCGGCAGCACGCAGTCGAACATATCAATGCCGCGAATCGCCCCGTCGATCAGCGAATCAGGCGAGCCGACTCCCATTAAATAGCGCGGCTTATTCGCCGGCAACAGCGGCGTCGTAAACTCGAGCACCCGGTTCATTACTTCTTTCGGCTCGCCGACAGATAAACCGCCGACCGCATAGCCTGGAAAATCTAACGACACTAAGTCTTGCGCGCTTTGTCTGCGAAGATCTTCAAATTCCCCGCCCTGCACAATACCGAATAATCCTTGTTCATTCGGACGCTGGTGCGCTTTTAAACAGCGCTCCGCCCAGCGGCTTGTCCGCGCTACGGATTTCTTCATATATTCGTGCGTGGCCGGATACGGCGGGCATTCGTCAAACGCCATCATAATGTCCGAGCCAAGCGCGTTTTGGATTTCGATCGCCTTCTCCGGAGATAAAAACAGTTTATCGCCGTTTAAATGATTGCGGAAGTATACCCCTTCCTCCTCGATGCGGCGAAATTCGCTTAAACTAAACACTTGGAAACCACCGGAATCGGTAAGAATGCCGCGGTCCCAGTTCATAAACGAATGGAGGCCGCCCGCTTCTTTCACGATATCAGGCCCTGGGCGCAGCCAGAGATGATACGTGTTGCTTAAAATCACGCCGGCGCCCATTTCCTTCAATTCTTCCGGCGATAACGTTTTTACGGTCGCCAGCGTCCCGACCGGCATAAACATCGGCGTTTCAAACGAGCCGTGCGGCGTGTGAAGAATACCGAGACGCGCTCCTGTTTGTCTGCATGTTTTGATGAGCTCAAAACGAATCGGTGATGTCAATCGAACGTTCCCCTTTCTTAAATAATCAGCATCGCATCGCCAAAGCTAAAGAAGCGATAGCGCTCTTTTACCGCCACATGGTAGGCATGTAAAATATTTTCACGGCCGGCGAGCGCACTGACAAGCATAATGAGCGTAGATTTCGGCAAATGGAAGTTGGTCACCAGCCCATCAATTCCTTTAAATTCATAGCCTGGATAAATAAAAATATCGGTCCAGCCGCTTTCCGCGACAAATTTGCCGTTATGTCTCGTGGCAATCGTCTCTAGCGTACGTGTCGAAGTGGTGCCGACAGCGATAATGCGGCCGCCTTGCTGTCTCACCTCATTTAACAGCTGCGCGGTTTCCTCAGACATTTGATAAAATTCCGCATGCATATCATGCTCCTCAATGTTTTCGACGCTCACAGGACGGAACGTGCCAAGCCCGACATGAAGGGTAATAAACGCGATATGCACCCCTTTGGCGCGGATGTCGTCCAACAGCTGCGCGGTAAAATGCAAACCCGCTGTCGGCGCCGCCGCTGAACCCACCTCACGGGCATAGACGGTTTGATAGCGTTCCGGGTCCTCTAATTTTTCTTTAATATACGGAGGCAGCGGCATTTCGCCAAGCTGTTCGAGCACTTCATAAAAAATGCCTTGATAGGAAAATTCCAAGATGCGGCCGCCATGCTCTAATGTATCGATACATACCGCTTTCAGCCGGCCATCGCCAAACGTAATTTCCGTGCCGACTTTCACGCGTTTCGCCGGCTTCACTAACGTTTCCCAGCGGTCCCCTTCCAACTGTTTCAAAAGCAATACTTCAATATTGGCGCCCGTATCCGTTTTTTCGCCATAAAGCCGCGCCGGCATGACACGCGTATCATTCAGCACTAGACAGTCTCCTTTGTGCAAATACGAGATAATATTGCGAAAAGCTTCATGGCGGATTTCCCCGGTTTTTTTATTTAACACCATCAGCCGCGAAGCGTCGCGGTTTGATAGCGGCGTCTGCGCAATTAACTCTTCTGGCAGTTCAAAGTCAAACAAGTCAATTTTCATGCTGTTCTCCTTTCTTTAGCGAAACCTTCCTAGCACATAAAAAATAAGCGACAGCACCACGCTTAGCAAAATCGATGTGACAACCGGAAAATAAAATGTCGTATTTCCTTTGCGGATAATAATATCCCCAGGGAGCCGGCCGAGTTTTATAAACTGCATCAAAAATCCGATGATAATGAGCACCACGCCAATCGTCATAATGAGTTTAGGCAGGCTGTTCATCGCTTTGGAACCTCCATTCCAAAATGTTCGTACGCCATCGGCGTTACAACGCGGCCGCGCGGCGTCCGCTGCAAAAAGCCGATCTGGAGCAAATACGGTTCATACACATCTTCGATCGTCTGCGTCTCTTCGCCAATCGTCGCGGCAATGGTCTCCAGACCGACCGGCCCGCCGGCGAATTTTTCGATAATCGCTTTCAAGAGCTTATGATCGATATGATCAAGGCCCAATCGGTCGACTTGCAGCAACTCGAGCGCTTCTTCCGCCAACGGAAAAGTAATCGTCCCGTTTCCCCGCACTTGCGCGAAATCGCGGACACGCCGCAGCAGTCGGTTGGCGATGCGCGGCGTTCCGCGCGAGCGCCGCGCGATTTCTGTCGCTGCTTCCGGTGCGATTTCGACCTGCAAAATTTCCGCTGTCCGTATCACAATTTGGCTAAGGTGTTCTACACTATAATACTCTAAACGGCTGATGACGCCAAACCGGTCGCGCAGCGGGGCAGATAAAGCACCCGCCCTTGTCGTGGCACCAACGAGGGTAAACGGCGGCAAATCAATGCGAATGGACCGGGCTGTCTGTCCTTTGCCGATGACAATATCCAAACAATAATCTTCCATCGCCGGATACAGCACTTCTTCCACCGTACGGTGCAGCCGGTGAATCTCATCAATAAATAATACATCCCCTGGTTCTAATGACGTTAAAATGGCCGCCAAGTCGCCAGGCCGCTCAATCGCCGGACCGGAAGTGGTGCGCAAATGGACGCCCATTTCATTGGCAATAATCGCCGCCAACGTCGTTTTTCCCAGCCCCGGCGGACCGTATAATAGGACATGATCGAGCGTTTCCTCACGCATTTTTGCCGCTTCAATAAATATTTTTAAATTTCCCTTCACTTTATCTTGTCCAATATATTCGTGCAAAAATTTCGGGCGGAGACTGTATTCAAGTGAAACGTCTTCACGGTGGACGTCACCGGAGACAAGGCGTTCTTCCATCATCCACCCCTCCCTTTATTTTAACAGTTGCTGCAGCGCGCGCTTCACATATTGCTCAGTAGATAAGTTTTCTTTGCTAAGCGCTGGTATGACTTTTTGAATTTCCCGTTCCCCGTAGCCAAGCGCTTTTAATGCTGCGATGGCCTCCTCCAGTGCGGCGGCGTGAAGCGGCGCTGTCTCTTCCTGATGGAAAACAAAGCGGGTATGCGGAGTTGCCATAACCGAAGCCAGCTTTCCTTTTAAATCAAGGATCATTTGCCGGGCTGTTTTTTTCCCGACCCCTGGAAATTTGCATAAAAACGCTTCATTTTCTTGTTCAATCGCTTCAACCAGCTGCTCCGGCTGCCCCGCGGCTAAAATCGCCAATCCGCCTTTGGGGCCAATTCCCGATACTTGCAATAGTTTGGCAAACAGCATTCGTTCCTCGCGGGTGCGAAACCCGTACAAAGCAACGATATCTTCACGGACGTACTGATATGTATAAACGGTTACGATCGTATCGCGGCTTTCTTGAAAGGAAAACGGATTCGGGGTAAAGATTTGGTACCCGACGCCATTATTGTCGATGACAATATATTCCGGGCAGACGTAATCGACATACCCGCGGACAAATTCGATCAACGCTGAACTCCTCTCCTTTTCTTTCTGCCTTTCCATTGTATCATACCATTACATTATAACAAAAAGCGAATGTATATTCCTGTTTGGAACATAAAAAAAGACTTACCAAAATGATAAGTCTTTCTATCGGATCACGGCAAAATGGCGATATGTTTCGATCACATCTTTATATTGCGATTTCGAGAGGACGCGAATTCCTTTTTTCAGTTGCTCATGCTGACGGCTCTCCAGTTTTTTTACATCAATTTGAAAAAATGATTGAATAATCCGTGTGGAATGTGCAGGTTTGCCCTCAAAAATAGATAATGTTCCGTCTTCCGTAATTCCAAAATAACCATTCGCCTTTAATAATGGAGAAATATCATTCACTGTTTTGCGAAATACAATCGTTTGATCATCCATATCCACAAGCTGCCAGTCTTTATATTTTTTCCATATCTCTTTCATGGAAACAACGGTTTCTTCCTTTGTTTCTTGGCTCACTTCTCCGTCTAAGTATTGCCGTTCTAAAATAATCGTCATTTTTACGGAAGATGGCGCAGCAATAGCAGTTTGTATGAGCAATACATAGGAAGCAATCATAATGAAGAAAGTGGCAAGAATTCGCATCTCCTTTTCCTCACTTTCAAGGTAAAATAAACAATATGCTTATTTCTATTCTCACCAACGTGAGAAGTTTTATCCATTTTCTTTCGATTTCCGCACTTGTTAACGTTTTATCTTCCTCTGTTCTGCCTTATTTTTGCGAATCGCCATTCGATGCAATCTGTTTCAAATTAAGTAAAAAATAATACCCGACGCCTCAAGGCATCGGGCATTTCGCTTACTACTCTTCCAATACCGATTCGTCCAGATTATGGTACACCTCTTGGACGTCGTCGTCATCTTCAAGGGTATCGATTAGTTTTAACATTTTCTTTAAATCGTCGCCGGCAAGCGTCGTATACGTTTGCGGAATCATCGTAATTTCCGCGCTGGCAAACGTAAAGCCTTGTTGCTCTAATTGTTGCTTTACTTCTTCGAATGTTTCCGGCGTTGTATAAATTTCAAACGAATCTTCGGTCGTTTCCATTTCTTCCGCTCCTGCTTCGATCGCTTGCAGAAGCATCTCATCTTCGTCGATGTCCAGTCCTTCGCGGGCAATCACCAGCAGCCCTTTGCGCTCAAACAAATAAGAAACGCAGCCGGTTTCGCCTAAATTGCCGCCGTTTTTCGAAAAGGCCACGCGTACGTTCGAAGCGGTACGGTTTTTATTATCGGTTAAACAAACGACCATCACGGCAACGCCGCCAGGCCCATATCCTTCGTAGCGAATTTCTTCATAGTTTGTATGTTCTTGGTTCCCCGTTGCTTTTTTAATCGCGCGCTCAATATTTTCGCTTGGCATGTTAGCGGCTTTTGCTTTTTCGATCACCAGGCGCAAGGATGAATTCGACGCTGGGTCGCCTCCGCCTGTTTTTGCCGCTACATAAATTTCTTTCGCCAATTTCATAAACAATTTGCCGCGCTTTGCGTCTTGCGCGTTTTTCCGGCGTTGAATATTCTTCCACTTGGAATGTCCAGCCATCGAAATTTCTCCTCTCATCGCAACGAAATTTCCGATATTACTATACCAAAAAAAGAGGAAAATGTCATATAACAAAAAAATATGCCGATTCCTCTTCCACTTAGCCAGCTTTGCTCGTTAAAGACTATGTTTCGCTAAAAATGGGAACACCTAAAAAGGTGTCCCCACTTTTTCACCATTAACGGGTGTTGGCTGGACGTTCGTTAATTTTTCCATCAATAAAAATCGTTTTTAAATCCCGTTCGATTTCTTCCATTGGCCGGCCGCGGCGGATATCGTTATCGATCGTACGGACGCGGTTGTACATGCTCGGGTTGGAAACGACGCGCACATGTTTGCCTTTCGTATACGGCGCGACCGCTTGGGCGACAAGGCGCTCCACGTGATCTGCGTATTTGGAGTTGGTCGAAATCGCAACAAGCACATGATCACGGTAAACAAGCGTCCGCGCATCGTTGACTCCTCTTACTGCATCAGCGCGGCGGGAGATTGTTTCTGCTAAGTTTCCGCTATAACTTCTATAGTAAGAAGGATTTGGTTTACTTTCCATCGAATTTAAATGTCCATGGTAGTTGCGGTCCGCATCCCCGAAATCCGCACCGCGTGGAAGCGCAGGCGTATCCGTATCAAAACGAGTAATTCCCGGTATACGTGCACGGTTATTATCTGTATCGAAAAAATCGGTCGCTGGTCCGCGGCGGCTTAATATATAGTTGTTATCATAATTAGTCGTATTTGTTCCGTAGCGGCCGTAACGGAAGTCATTGTCAAAACGTTCCGTGGAATAATAGCCGATCGGACGCGTCGCATCATTGTAGCGTCTATCATCGTTGTCCGCATAATTGGCGCATGCAGCCATCACGCTTAAGACAGAAACAGCTCCGATAATTTTTATTGCATTTCTCAATGGAAAAACCCCCTTATTTTCCTTCGCACCAGGCCAAAAAATTTTCGGCCTTATTATTAGCTTGGCGAAGGAATGGGGGTTTTATGGCTGTCAGTTAGCGGCAAAATTAAAATTTGGGCGGCGCAATCGCCAATTGCCGTTTATGCTGCGAACGTTTATGTAGCCGTTCAATAATTTGCCGGTCTTTTTCTGGAATTTCTTCTCCCTTTAGATACTTATCGATCATTTCGTATGTTGTTCCCATCTCATTTTCATCTGTCTGTCCTTCCCATAATCCCGCGCTTGGCGCTTTTGTAATAATTTCTTCAGGAACGCCAAGAATACGCGCCATTTCGCGTACTTCGCCTTTGGTGAAATGAATGAGCGGCACTAAATCGACTCCGCCGTCCCCATATTTAGTAAAGTACCCAGTATGCCACTCTGCGGCATTATCCGTTCCGACTACGATATATCCGTAATTATTGGCGACGGCATACAACGTTGTCATGCGCAAGCGCGCTCTCGTGTTGGCATCTCCTAACCGCGCCGCTTCTTCATTCCATTCCCCTTTTTCTTTCAGCTGTTTTTCCACTGCTCCAAATAACGTATTGTGTGTTTCCGTTAAATCAATAATAAAATGTTTAATGCCGCAGCTTTCCACTACTTTTAATGCGTCTTCCATATCTTTCGGATTGCTTTTGCAAGGCATAATCAGCCCGAGCGAGTTATCAGGAAACGCGCGTTTAATTAAATGGGCAACGACCGCAGAATCAATGCCGCCGCTAACTCCGACAATCGCTCCGTTCAATCCGGCATTCGCTACTTGTTCGCGCAGCCATTGAATCAGCTTTTCAATCTTTTCTTCCATTGTTTTTCGACTCCCTTTCTCTAAAAATCGCATATGTTTATTTTAACATACTTACAATCTTATGAACAAAGGATTCCCGTTCCTTGCGGGCAATCGCGAGCGGTTTGTTATATTTTAATGCAAAGCGCCATTCGCGAAAAATATCGGCTGGAAATAAAAGCGCGTGTAGAAACCAAGGTTTGGCAAGCCAATCGGAAAAGGGAGAAAAACGAAACAACGCGGAAACAGACCATTGCAAATGCGGTAAAATCCGGCTCGCATACTGCAAATAGTCGATGCCTGGAGAAGCAATGGCAGCCGCATCATAGTCGATTAAGTATACTTTTCCCTTTTTCGTGCGTAAAAAATTATGGGCGGCAACATCACCGTGAATGATCACAATCCTTTCCTTTGCCAACGATGATATATAGCTAGCGCAAGTGGAAAGACAATATTCGGCACATTGCATCGTAAAGGCGATATCTTCTTTCTCCATAATTTGCTCAATAAACGGCAAATGGATATAAAAATCATAATAGCAGCGCTGCCATTTTCCATATAAATGATAATCCGGGAGCATTGTTCGCCATAACGGGCGGCAAAGAAGCATGTCCGTAATGGAATGATACGTCTGCAGTAATTGCAGTCCTGCCGCAATATCCTGTCTTTCCGTAAAGGACAGCACTTTCGCGCCGGAAATATAGAATTGCATAAGCCAAAAATGACCGGCAAAGAAAAATACACCATGTTGTCCGATGGCCGTATATACCGCAGGAACATGACGAAAGCCCATTTGCCTTAACGATTGCATAAGCATTGCTTGTTTCATCGCTTCGAAAAAAGTGCGGTATTTTTTTACCACCCAGCGTCCTTCATGCGCCGCAACCATCCATACGTTATGTTTCAGCATGTTGATCCTTTTCACACCCAACCCGTATACCTCTTTCAGAAGAAAAAAGAGACGACTTGCAACATCGTCTCTTTTTCGTTTATAGTTCGCCATAGTCATTGCTCTCCTCGTCTTGCGGTTCGGTAAACACCCGTCCTTCTGCATACGGGAATGTGGCGGCCGTTGGCGTGAACGGGTATGCTGATACTGGCATATACGGTTGCGGTGGATACGGATAAAAAGCGGTTGGAGCTGGTGCATAATAATGATGCGCAACCGGAGGCATCGATGGATAGACCGGCGGACACCATCCGTACCCTTGTACCATTGGCAGCGGCGCATATGGTTCCGGATAGAAGGCAGGTGCATATGTTGGAGTAGGCGAATATCCAGCAGGTGGAATATGGGCCGCTGTCGGATTTTCTTCGTGATATCCCATTGTCGGATTTTCTTCGTGATATCCCGGCATTGGCGGTGCTTCATCTAATTCACTGCCGCTTTCCTCGATTCCCGGAAAAGCATGGGAATTGCTTTCCATACCCATGCTAGCGAACGGCTGGGTGTAAGACGGATAAGGAACCGGAACAGCTGGCATAGACGGAAAATAATATCCATAACCTGGAAACATCGGCGTTACTGGCATGCAGTGCTGCTGGGATATTGGCGCAGTTGGAAACGCCCCAGGCAAATACGGCTGCTGCATCATCGGAACGTACGGAACTTGTGGCAGCTCCGGCGGTGTATTATCGTCATCCTTGAACGCTTTTTCTTTTTCTGTTTCTGCTTCGGCAGGACTTTCTAACTCTTGTTCCATAATCCCCGGCAAAATATTTTTCGGTTTTGGCGGAATCGGCGGAACGTTAGGAATAACATTCGAAAAGTTAATATTGACATTTGGCGTTACCGGTGGAATCGTATGTGATAATGGTGGCATGTTGAGCTGTTTTTCCCCAGAACCCAATCCTTCATTAGATGTTCCGGACGGTTTGTTCCCCATTGATTTCGGCGCCTCATTGATCGGCACGTTTGATTTCTCATTGATTGGTGCTTTTGGCGCTTCCTGGATCGGCGCTTTTGGTGCTTCTTTCGCCGGTGCTTTCGGCGCTTCTTGGATCGGCGCCTTTGGCGCTTCTTTCGCCGGCGCTTTCGGCGCTTCCTTGATCGGCGCTTTCGGCGCCTCATTGATTGGCACGTTTGGCGCTTCATTGACCGGCGCTTTCGGTGCTTCGTTAAACTCCGCCTCAATGTTCACCGATACAAACGGCTTTGTATTGGCATATGGGTGCTCTATGTTTTCTTCTTTTTTCGGAGCCAAATTAATTTTTGTCTCTTTTTTCGGTGCTTCTTTCTTTACCGGAACCCCTGCTGTCGGCACTTTAATTTTCATTCCCGGCATAATCATATCCGGATTGCTTAAATGTCCGTTTATTTTTTTCAATTGTTCAAAATCCACTCCGTATTTTTGGGCAATTTTCCAAAGTGTATCGCCCTTTTGAACAATATGGATTTTCACTCCGTTCCCCTCCTAAACCGAAACTGTTCGCATTGTATTTCAGCCCCTGCTTGTTGTCGCTATCATCCTTCAACACAATCTATGATTCATCCCCTTGTTTTATGATAAAAAAATCATCCTGTCCTGCAGCCCAATGCTGCTTGACAGGATGAGTGTTTCAGGCGAGCGCCAGCATGCGGTCAAGCGCCTGTTTTGCCTCTTTGGCAATCATTTCAGGAACGGTAATTTGATTGACGACGATTCCTTTTTCGAGCGCTTCAAGCGTCCATAATAAATGCGGCAAATCGATGCGGTTCATCGTGAGACATGGACACATATACGGATTTAGCGAAATAATTTCTTTATCTGGATGTTCGCGCATCAAGCGGTTCACCAAATTCATTTCCGTACCGATCGCCCATTTGCTGCCGGAAGGGGCATTGCGAATCGTTTCAACGATATATTTCGTCGAACCGGCATAATCAGCCTTTTGCACAACGTCCCAACTGCACTCTGGGTGCACAATAATATTCATATCTGGCTTTGTCCGGCGGATATGTTCAATATGGCGGACAGTAAAATTTTCGTGAACGGAACAATGCCCTTTCCAAAGAATCACTTTTACTTTCTTTATATCGCCTTTGTATTCCAAATGATCGGCATGCGGATCCCATACCGCCATCTCGTCTAACGAAATTCCAAGCTCATAGGCTGTATTTCTGCCTAAATGCTGATCTGGCAAAAAGAAAATTCGCTCTTTTTGTGTAAACGCCCATTCGACCATCTTTTTCGCGTTCGAGGAAGTAACGGTCGCGCCGCCGTGGCGTCCAACGAACGCTTTAATCGCCGCCGTCGAATTCACGTATGTTAACGGCAAAATCGTGTCGCCAAACAAATCTTGTAATATCGGCCACGCTCGCTCCACTTGTGTAATGTCCGCCATATCAGCCATCGAGCACCCCGCCCGCATATCCGGCAAAATGACTTTTTGATCATTGCTCGTTAAAATGTCTGCTGTTTCTGCCATAAAATGTACACCGCAAAAGACAATGTATTCTGCTTCACTGTTTTGCGCCGCTACTTGCGCAAGCTGCAGCGAATCGCCTGTCGCGTCGGCAAATTGAATCACTTCGTCTTTTTGATAATGGTGCCCCGGGATAAACAATCTTTTTCCAAATCGTTCTTTGATGGCGCGCACGCGCGCTTCCATCTCTTCCATGCTCATTGTTTTATAACTTTCTGGCATATCATCAAGCCGTTTCATTTGTTCTAAAATGTTCATGTGCTTTTCCCCCGTTTCCGTTATTGTAAATTGAAGCTAATATCTAGCGCGGCGGCCGAATGCGTCAGCATGCCAAGCGAAATATAATCAACTCCCGTTGCACCGTACTCGGCCAGATTTTCAAGCGTAATTCCGCCGGACGCTTCCGTTACGATCGACTTTGGTACGAGTGAAACAAACTCGCGCACTTCTTCTGGGGTACGGTTGTCAAACATAATGACATCAGCACCAGCCGCAACCGCTTCCAACACTTGCTCTTTCGTCTCCGTTTCCACTTCAACTTTGACCATATGCCCAAGCTTCTCGCGCACCGCCTGCACCGCTTTCGTAATCGAGCCGCAAAACGCGATATGGTTATCTTTGATCATGACGCCATCATATAAACCAAAACGATGATTATAGCCTCCTCCACATACAACGGCATGCTTTTCTAACATCCGCAGCCCTGGCGTCGTTTTGCGTGTGTCACAGATGCGCGTATGGCTGCTGTTTAAAATCGTAACCGCCCGATGTGTTAAAGTAGCGATGCCGCTCATGCGCTGGAGGAGGTTTAAAATCACGCGCTCGCCGGTCAGCAGCGGAGCGACCGGTCCGGACGCAATGCCAATCGCTTCCCCTTTTTTTACTTGTTCGCCATCACGTTTATAAAGCGTTACATCAATGTCTGGATGCAATAGACGATATCCTATCACAATAATATCTGTACCTGCTAACACCCCATCTTCCTTCGCCGTGAATGTTCCTGTCGCCCGTTCATTGTCTGGAAAAATCGTTTCACTCGTAATATCGCGTTCACCAATATCTTCAATGAAAAATTGCTGCAACAGCTGTTGTAATTTGAGTTGGTTCATCGTCTTTCCCCCGTTCTTCCGGTGTGGATACTTTCTATTACATTTAGCTCGCTCTTTGTCCGCCAAATCCGCCGCTGCTTCCATTGCTTCCGCTCAAATGGATAGTCGGAACGGTAATGCCCTCCCCGGCTTTCTGTACGTTGCAGCGCTGACGTCGTGATCAGCCAACCCGCTAGCAACATATGAATAATTGCAATTTCATGAATGGAAAAATGATCAAGAGAGCTGTTCGCCAAATATGACAATGGAAATTGTTCAAACCATTTTTTTGCATATTGCAATCCTTGTTCATCACGAACGATGCCGACATATGTTGACATGATCGTTTGAATCTCCGATATATCTGGCAAGCCGCTTGCATTCCTTTTTTCATCGGACGGTGCGTGACGCTCTTTTTGCCAAAACGGCATGAAAGATGCAGTTTCGTTTTGAATCGCCTTTGCTGCTCGCTCTCCGAATACTATTCCTTCAAGGAGCGAATTGCTCGCCAGCCGGTTGGCGCCGTGGACGCCAGTGCATGCCACTTCCCCGACGGCATATAGCCCTTCGATCGATGTCTGTCCGCGGTCATTCACATGGATGCCGCCCATTAAGAAATGGGCGCCTGGAACGACCGGAATCCTCCCTTTATCGATGTCTATCCCGTATGATTGGCATAGTTTCGCAATCGTTGGGAATCGTTCGTGAAAACGAGCAATCATCGAAACATCTAAATAAACGCGATGACCGCGCTGGATTTCAGCGTAAATCGCGCGCGCGACAATGTCGCGCGGCGCTAGATCCCGTAATGGATGAACGGACTCCATCACCTTTCGCCCGTCTTCCGTCACTAACACCGCCCCTTCGCCACGCACCGCTTCCGAAATTAAACCGACCGCTTTTCCATCAGCCAATAACATCGTTGGATGAAACTGGATGAATTCCATATCGGCAATTTTCGCGCCTGCCCGGTACGCCAACGCAATTCCATCGCCCATCACCGCCTGGGAATTAGAAGAAAAAGCATAGATGCCTGCACATCCGCCAGCCGCAAGCACGACAGCGCTCGCGTAATGGAACGCGATTCGCCCTGAACGGTTTTTCGTTTTTATCCCGACGCACCGTCCCTGTTCAACAAGCAGTTCCATTACATATTCATCCTCAATGATTGGCACTCGTCCCGCTAGCTTTTCGAACAAAAACGCAACGATCATTCTCCCTGTTTGGTCGCCTCCCGCATGCAAGATGCGCCGCTTTCCATGCCCCCCTTCGCGCCCGAATTGAATGCTTCCATCTTCCTGTGTATCAAACCGTAGTCCCGCCTCTATCCATTCGCGAATTCGTTTTGGCCCTTCGCGAACAAGCAGTTCCACCATTTTTTCATCATTATGGTAGCAGCCAGCCGCAATCGTATCATGAAAATGGCATTGCCAATGATCTTCCGCGGAAATGACCGCAGCCACTCCACCTTGTGCCAACCATGAATTGCTTTCTTCTTTTTTTGCCTTTGTGAAAATCATCACATTTTTATGCTCATGCAAATAATAAGCAGTGGTTAATGCTGCGATGCCACTTCCGACAATAATAACTCCATTTTCTGGCATAAAATTGCCTCCTGATTTTATTGTGTCTTGACACCTATATTGACATATATTTAAACTAATAACAAGAGTTTTGTTAACATTTTGTGAACAAAAGGGATGATTTTGATGATTTATCTCGACTATGCCGCTACAACGCCGATGAGCAAAGAAGCGCTAAATACCTACACAGAAGCGGCTACCACTTACTTTGGAAATGCTAGCAGTTTACACGATATCGGAAGCAATGCCGAACGGCTTTTAACCATTTGCCGAAAAGAACTTGCCGCGCTTATTGGCGGCGAGGAACGGGGGATTTATTTTACCAGCGGGGGAACAGAATCCAATATTCTTGCTGTTCGTTCGCTCATTAACGCACATCGCCACCGCGGTAACCATCTCATCACAACCGAGATGGAACATGCTTCTCTTTATCATCTATTCCAACAATTAGAAAAAGAAGGATTCGAGGTCACTTATTTGCCGGTTAACCGTTTTGGACAAATTGATATCGGCGATTTACAACGAGCAATTACCACAAAAACGATTCTCGCTTCGATTCAACACGCTAATTCAGAAATCGGAACAATGCTGCCAATTGCCGAAATTGGACAGCTACTGCGGCGTCACGGAGTAATCTTTCATAGCGATTGTGTCCAAACTTTTGGTAAAATACGAATAGATGTGAAAAAGATGTTTATCGACAGCCTTTCCATTTCTGCTCATAAAATTTACGGACCAAAAGGGGTCGGGGCAGTATACATTGACCCGCGCATCAACTGGCAACCATGTTTTCCTAACGCCACCCATGAATATGGATTTCGTCCTGGGACAGTCAATGTGCCTGGAATCGCTTCTTTCATCACCGCGGCACAGCACATTTGTGAAAATATAGATGCCGAACAAACGCGTTTCGAGCAGCTGCGTCGTTACTTGCTGGCACTTATTCGCGAAAAAGGCTTGCCTGTTACGGTAGAAGGGCATCCTAATGTTTGCCTGCCACATATTATCGGGCTTTCCGTTCACGGAATCGAAGGGCAATATGTCATGCTCGAATGCAACCGCGATAACATCGCCATTTCCACTGGAAGTGCGTGTCAAGTTGGAAAACAGGCTCCGTCGCGGACGATGTTGGCAGTTGGAAAATCCGCAGAGGAAGCAAAACAGTTTATACGTGTTTCATTTGGGAAATGGACGACGGAAAAAGACATTGACCAACTCGTATCTTCCCTTGAGCGAATCAGTCAGCACAGAAAGGAGTTTGAAGTGAGTTGAAAGAAGAGAAAAAAATTCTCGGGGAACAGCGGCGCCAATTCATTTTGCAATGGCTGAAAGAAAACAAAAGGCCGATCACCGGCGCTGAACTCGCAGCAAAAACGAATGTCAGTCGCCAGGTAATCGTGCAGGATATTTCGCTCTTAAAAGCGCGCAATGAACCGATTATCGCCACAAGCCAAGGCTATTTATACTTGACACCAAACATTCCGGAACAAACATATACGCGCACGATTGCCTGCTTCCATACGCCCGAACAGACAAAAGAAGAATTATATATTCTCGTCGACCATGGCGTCACTGTCAAAGATGTGAAAATCGAGCATCCCGTATACGGAGATTTAACCGCTTCTGTCATGGTCAGCAATCGGCTTGAAGTCGATCAATTTATTCAAAAAATTGAAGAAACGAAGGCATCGTATTTGCTGCAGCTGACAGACGGCACTCATCTTCATACGATTGAAGCAGACTCCATCGCCAAGCTTGATGCCGCTTGCCACGCTCTCAAAAAAGCAGGGCTACTCATTGAATCATAGAGATTCACCCCTTACACTAGATGGTAAGGGCTCTTTTTTTATTTTTTGAAGCAACAGAAAGGAAGAACGATATGGGTTACATTGAAGAACTGCGCGCCCTTGTCGGCCATCGCCCCGTCATTTTGGTTGGCGCGTTAGCAATCATTAAAAACGAAAAAAATGAAGTATTGCTGCAGAAGCGCAAACAACCGCATGGATATTGGGGGCTTCCCGGCGGATTAATGGAGCTTGGAGAATCGGCTGAAGAAACAGCAAGACGGGAAGTATGGGAAGAAACAGGACTCACCATCGGAAGTTGCCGGCTTCTCGATGTCCTTTCCGGACCGGACACGTACGTGAAAGTTCCTAATGGAGATGAATTTTATGCCGTTACGATCGTATATGAAACGAATGAATTTTCTGGGGAAATCCGCATCAATCCCGAGGAATCATTAGATGTGAGATTCTTTCCAATTAACCAGCTTCCAGAACAAATGATCCAAAGACATTACCGTATCATAGAGAAACATATAAAACCATCCCTGCTGCTATAGTGAAATAGCCCAATAAAATAACACCTCCTAAATCGAATGTATAATTCCATTCGATTCAGGAGGTGTTTGTTATATGTGGACAAGAGTTCATTATCCGGAAGAAACAAAGTGGAAAGCGAGCAAGATGAAACAAAAAATCATGCAAAAATGGAATTTTCCATGTCGAGTTTTCCGAGGTGAATACGTTAACGAGTCAGAATATGAATGGCTACGGCAGCGTTTCCGCCATTCAGAAAACCGCCCACATTGTGTGTCAATCCAACCTTCGCTTGCCCCGGAATTTGCCTTTTTCCCGCCTGGCCCCGAAGCTGCCAGACTATTTCAGCAATCTGGGCAATCCCAGTAGCTCCTACTGGATGACCCTTGGCAATCAACCCGCCGCTAGGATTGACAGGAATCCGTCCTCCGATTTCGGTGGCTCCGGATTCCACCAGCTGTGCCGCATCCCCCGGTGCGCAAAATCCTAAATGTTCATACGCCCAAAGCTCCCCGGGAGCTGCAGCATCGTGAACTTCCGCCACCTGCACATCCGATGGCTCGATTCCAGCCAACGCATAAGCTTTAGCCGCTGCCCTTTCGGTGTTGGACGGACCTACATCACCGCTTCGGTTACTCGAATAAACCACGGAGCTTGCGACAAACACCGGATGGTTCGTCAGCTGTCTGGAAACTTTCTCACTGCAAAGGATGGCGGCGGCCGCCCCATCGCTTAACGGCGAACACATGAGAAGGCGCAAAGGATCGCTAATGATCCGCGACCCTAGGACATCCTCGAGCGTTTGTTGTTTTTGATACTGGGCGTTGGGATTCAAGCTTCCGTTACGGCTGTTTTTCACCGCGATTTTGGCGAAGGTTTCAATGCTCGTTCCATATAGTTCCATATGTTCGCGGGCTTCCATCGCATAGTAATCCATAAACAAACTTTGGTTGTCCCTGTCCTTGCCGCCTCCCGGGAACTTGTCGAGCTCTTCCACATCCGCGGCCCCTTTCAAGGCCTGAAAGGCTCTCGTACGCTCGGGATGAATCATTTTTTCAGCCCCCAAGGCAAGTACCACATCATACATCCCTGAAGCAACAGCCAGCCACGCCATATGGAAAGCGGAAGAGCCGCTGGCACAAGCATTTTCGACATTGAAAATAGGAATCCCTTCCAAGCCTGTTCCTGACAACATCACTTGCCCGCGGATGCATTCTTGCCCTGTAATGATGCCGGCCATCGCATTTCCTACATAAGCCGCTTCAATCTGCGAAAGGCTGATTCCTGCGTCCGTTAACGCCCCATGAAGCGCTTCCCGTGCCAATTCTTTCAAACTCCGTTCTGGATACTTGCCGAACCGGGTCATGCCAACTCCAAGCACAACGACTTTTTGCATTTTGCTCCCTCCCACAATTAGTTTATTTGCCGCTCCTTATTCGCCCAGAAAGGCGCCCGCAAGGCCTTTTTGTCAATTTTTCCATAGGCGGTCAAAGGAAGCGAGTCGACAAATTCAATCGATTTTGGCACTTCATATTTGGCTAAGCGTTGTTTGCAAAATTGAATCAGCTCTTCTTCACTGAGTCGGCTGGCTGGATCTGCCACCACAAACGCTTTTACCGCTTCCCCCCATTTTTCGTCCGGAACCCCGATTACCGTCGCCTGGCGAACGCTTGGATGTTCAAACAGGGCTTTCTCTACCGCCGTGGTGTAGACGTTGAATCCACCGCTGATAATCATATCCTTCTTGCGGTCCACTAAGTAAATGTAACCTGCCTCATCCTGATATGCCATGTCTCCGGTATGCAGCCAGCCATTGCGGATCGTTTTTTCGGTTTCTTCTTCCATCTTCCAATAGCCTTTCATCATATGCGGACCCCGGGTGACAATTTCCCCGACCGTTCCCGTCGGAACCTCCCTGCCTTCCTCGTCGACAATTTTCACCTGGGACATGATGATTGGACGGCCACAGGAAGACAGCCGCTTCTCCTCCTCTACAGAACAAATTAGATGATCTGATTTAGTTAAGATCGTCGTTTGGTTGGCCACTTCCATTTGTGAATATACTTGGACCAAAACGGGACCCCAAGCTTCTAACGCCTGTTTGATCCGGGACGGAGCCATCGGCGCAGCACCGTAAATCAAGGTACGAAGGCTGGATAAATCATATGATTGAAGACCCGGAAAATCGAGCAGTGCATAAATCATGGTCGGAACGAGAAATGCAAATGTCACTTTTTCCTTTTCCACAGTCTCGCAGAACTTCTGCGGATCAAAACCTTGCTGAAGAATATGTGTCCCTCCGCGCAGCAGACCTGGCAGAATCATGAAACCAGCCGCATGGGGTAGCGGCGCCACGTGCAACATCACCACCCCGCGTTCCAGCTCAAACTCAACGATTTCGCTATACATGAGGGAAATCGTTGATTTGTGCGTATGCATGACCCCTTTAGAACGGCCGGTCGTGCCCCCCGTGTACATGATTGCTGCCAAATCTTCGTATCCAACCGCAATCTTCGGAGGCTCAGGAGAGGCCTTCTCGATCAAAGACTTTAGGCTGTGTTCCCCTTCGTTTCCCACCGTGATTACCATCGGCTCGGTGGAGGTTTGTTGTAGGATATTTTGCACACGTTCCATGTATTCACTGCCGCATATCACCGCTTTAGCCCCGGCATCCTCGAGCCGGTAAGCCACTTCCGCATCACTTAAAAAGGTATTCAGCGGCACGCGGACAGCCCCAAGTTTGGCAATGGCAAAATCGCAAACAATGTATTCAATGCAGTTTTGCATCCATAAGGCTACACGGTCTCCGGGCTGTGTCCCCTTTTGAAAAAGGGCGTTTGCACAACGGTTGACTTCTTCCCCGATTTCCGCGTACGTGATGCGACGGCGTTGGTCTTTTACCGCGATTTTGTCCGGATATTGTTTCACCGCTTTATCGAACAATTCGCTGATTGTCGTTTCCAACACCGTTGATCCCCCCTGTCTAATTGATATTCCGGCTTGCCAAATCCCAATAAGGCTTGCGCAGCGCTTTTTTGTCGATTTTTCCGTACGGGGTCAGAGGCAGTGCATCGACAAATCGAATTTCCTTAGGCCGCTTGTATTTGGATAGTTCCTTGGCGCACAGTTCCCGAATGTTTTCCTCCGTCAAGGAATAACCTTCTTTTGGCACAATGATGGCCATTACCGCTTCCCCCCAGTCCGGGTGGGGAACTCCAATTACGGCAACTTGGCTTACTCCGGGATGCTTTTGAATGGCATTCTCGACTTCGGTCGTATACACGTTCATTCCGCCGGTAATGATCATATCTTTCTTGCGGTCCAGCAAGTAGACATACCCGTCTTCATCCATCATTCCGACATCCCCCGTATGCAGCCAACCGTCTGTCAATGTTTCAGCAGTCTTATCCGGCTGCTTGTGATACCCGATCATGTTATAAGGAGTCCACGCGATAATTTCGCCCTTCTCTCCACGCGGAACTTCATTGCCTTCTTCATCCACAATTTTGACCTCGGACATCGCAACCGGTTGTCCACAGCTTCTTAACCGTCTTTCATAAGAGGGATCTATCGTGTGATCCGATTTTTTCAAGCGGGTAATGAAATTCGGCGCTTCGGATTGTCCAAACAGCTGCGTAAAAACGGGCCCAAAGATTTCAAGCCCTTGTTTCAGCCGTTCCACGGTAATCGGCGCTGCACCGTAGAGAATGGTTCGAAGCGAACTGAAATCGTATTCCCGCCCCTGGATTTGGTCCATGATGCGATAAATCATGGTTGGCACCATAAATGTTAAGGTAATCTTGTTCTTTTCCAGATGATCGAGGACCCCTTGCGGATCGAATTTGCGTTCAATGAAATTGACGGCCCCTTTGATCAAGCCAGCCGATAGAATAAAACCTGCACTATGCGGCAAAGGAGATGTTAACAGTATTCTTTCATCATCCTGCAAACCAAGCTCAATGATATGTGAAAACAGATTTATCACAATGTTCTCTTGGGTGTGTACAACCCCCTTGGGCAAACCGGTTGTCCCCCCGGTATAGATGATCAAGGCTAGGTTATTCGAGGAAACTTTAACATCCACGTCTGTT
Organism: Parageobacillus sp. NEAU-HV-2; assembly: GCF_059115485.1. Classification (NCBI taxonomy): domain Bacteria; kingdom Bacillati; phylum Bacillota; class Bacilli; order Caryophanales; family Anoxybacillaceae; genus Parageobacillus; species Parageobacillus sp. NEAU-HV-2. Next base: position 299,766 of record NZ_JBXUJJ010000002.1, on the reverse strand, counting down.
TCTGGTTCATTGGCTTGAAAGTCTTCCCACGAAATAAAGCCATCCGGGCACTGTTCCGCCGGAGCAATCCCCACGATCGTTTTAAGTTCCGGTAAATCATCCTTGATTTTGTTCAAAACATCGAAAAAGTTCCTGCCCACGATCACGACTTCCGCATTCGAGTCCTTTAATATATAAGAAATTTCTTTTTCTCCCAACATATCATTCAAAGGAACTTTTGCAGCACCAGCTTGAATGATGCCCATATCACTGATGACGTACTCCAAGCAGTTCGACATCAGCAATGCCACCCGGGTATCCAGTTTCACCCCACAGCGAATCAATGCCCGGGCCACACGATTGGCGGATTTCAGCAGTTCTCTATAGGTAATCGATTTCCCTTCAAATACTGCGGCTATCTTTTCGCCATGTTGATAGAGCGCTTTTCGATAGAGACTTTTCAAAGTTAAATAGGGGTTGAACATAGTTGTACCTCCTTCTGGTATCGTTTACAAACCAATCCCTATGCCATTTAGAAAAGAACCTCGTGACCCAGATAGGCCACGAGATTATGGATGGTTTCAAAATTCATTATGACCGCAGCTTTTTCAATTGGGACAGAACCATTTCCGGTTCAGCCTCTTCCGGAATTTCCCCATAAGCAAACCCACTATCGGAGAGTGGGGGCACATTTTGCTCACCCGACCAGAAGTTCCTGTTTAATCCCCCACCGATATTTAACCCCTTCTCCCAATAACCGCTTATTGCTGCCGGGTCTGCATTTGACATGAGATAGAAGTCGACTTCATCGTCCCCTTCAGAAAATTCTACCGTCGCTCCGCTTAGGGATATTCCCACCGACCATTGATAATGGTTTACCAGATTTACAATCGGCTGATACAGGGGGATCGCTTCCTTGTGCTGAATAACCGGATCAGCAGGTTCTTCCAACACAACGGCCGCCAAACCTGAGGTGGAAAAAGCGCGTACATATTCCGCTAAATACATGGCCGCAGCTTCCACATCATCGCTGTTTATAGAGATCTCTTGTCCCGGACGAACCTTTGTGTGCAGCCATTGAAGCCATTTTTGGGGAGAGGGGAGCGTTAAGACAATGGGCTGAACTCCTCGGTAAAGATTTTGCAATCCGGCTAACACTTCCCTCAAAAACTCCCGTGGTTCGTCAAGGGCAAGAAGCTTTTTCAAGGCGAATGTCGGTCTCTTTCCTGCCCATTCTTCAACTAAACCGGATTCCCGCTCCAATAGTCTTACATACACTTCGCCTACAGGAATATTCAGTACGTCCGACCGCAGCAATCCCTGACCTTGGCTATAGACAGATAAAAAGGTATCTGGATTTTGCCAAATATCATTTCTTCCACCGGAAAACAGGCGGTTTGCGTAGGGTATAAAATCCAGCCACACCTTTCTTTTTAAATCCATTTGAATACTCCCCCCTTGCTGACTTGTTCGTTATTGTTTTTGTTTGTTTTTCAAGGCTTCCAGTTCCGCCTCCAATTGAGCGATTCGCACATCCTTCGGATTCGGCAGCCATACGGCCTTCAGGTTGCCTTCCGTCATTTTGTTGTCAGGCGATCCGGCATAAATAATCTCTCTATCCTTCCAGCAGCCATAGAACGGAAGATGGGCAGGCGGTTCATCCGTTACCCAATTCTTCACGAATTCACGATAAGGAACACCGCGTTTTTTCCGTGCTTCTCTCTCCTGCCTCCGTGCTTCTTCGGTTTTTTCTACGTCCAGTACGAGCGTTTCCGGATCATAGAATACCTTGTAAATGTTATTGGCGGTTTCTTGCGAGATCAGATCTTCCTCCACGTCCTTAATCACCAATTCCGGATCACGGTCGAGCACGTCTCCGTATCCGCCGCCTGCCCCTTGCGTATAGATATAGATTTCGCCTTCTTCGGCCAGTTCAAACTGCATTCCGAAGTGATGCGTGGTGTAGGTGGCGTTTTCGAACGGACGATTGTTCATGATCTCTTCGGTTGTATAGACCATCTTTTCCGGTTCATTTTTCATAATCTCGAAAATATTGACGCCCTTGATTTTGCACAGCGGGTATGTCGGGCAGCCATAACCTCCAAAAATCCCATACGTGGACGGATATTTGGAACCGATGGTCGTTGACATGAACCCGAAGAAATCGGAATCCTTTTGCGTGATGAACATCTGATAACCCTGTCCGCCGCGATACTTCCCGAATCCCTGGTTGTCTTTCATAAGCCGACGGGAAAGCTGCATAATCGGCACTTCTTCCTCAATCAGCTCTTGCTCCCCTTGCTCCGCCATCGGGGCAAAGATCGGCGCAATGGCATGCTCGCCGTCGAGACCTTCCCTTGCTCCGCCCGGCATCCCGTTCAAGTCTGCGCACAAGTTACCTACGGTTTCCCCGTGTTGGGTGACCCCACCATAAATACAAGTTCGAATCATGTTGTACCAAGGAGCCAGAACCTTCGTCGCTTTTTCCGGGCTGCTGTACAAGAATTTGGCCAAAGCCGCCTGCGTTACCGTAAACGCCGGGAAGAAGGTCATCATACTTTGCGCGTTCGGAACGTCGTAGGAAGCATTATAGATAGAATGTTCATCAATGATAAACTTCATCGGAGCCAACACCGCCTGGTTCCTAGGAAGATCCGGCCAGACAAAGGAAAGGAACAACTGTGCGAGCATCCCTTTCATCGCACTGGTGACCGAGTTGTTCGGGCGATTGGCGAACTCGGGTGATGACCCGCGGAAATCAAGCGTAAGTTCATCTCCTTTTTTGGTCAGCTCGAGATTCACCTTAATTAATAGGTTTTCACGCAAGGTGCTGTCTGCAATTCCCATCATCCGCACTTTTCCATCCGGCCATTGGGAAATGCGGCGCTTGACTTCTTCCACCGTATCGTCCAAGGTTTTTCTCAATACCGCAATCACCGCATCCACGCCGTATTCCTCAATCGTTTCCTTAATGCGCTGTTCAATCCGGAGGGCGGCATGAAGCTTGGCTTTCATATCCACCAATTGCAATTTCGGCTCACGTACCGAGTTTTGGAAATACGTAACAAGGTCTTTGTAAAACTTATAATTTTCTCCGACCTTAATCGGTGAAATCATCAGCCCTTGGTCATACACCTGTTCGGCAGCGGATGGCATTCCGCCCGGTTCAATCGCTCCGTTTTCCCCTTCATGGACAACCGTAACGATCCAAGCGATTAACTCCCCTTCGTGGAAGACCGGCAAAATCAGGTTTTGGTCGGTATTGTGGACCCCGCCATAGCGGGCGTCGTTGTAATAAAAGATATCGCCAGGTTTGACGCCTACCTCAGGATCGTTCAACCAGTTTTGCACAATATATTTTACGCCGTATTGAGTACATCCGGCGAAGATGAGCACCCCACCAGAGCTGACGATGGACAAGTCCCCTTTCGCCGTAAAGATCCCGCAAACCAAATCTCCCCATTTCGCACCGGGTGCGGCCCCGATTTGCTCCAACATTTCGAAGGCTTCGTTGGTTCCCGCCTGCATTTTGCTGCGCGCCACACTAAGCACGGAAGGATTGTTGACCTTGCGGATGGCTTCCACTTCTCTCTCCGTAATCGGAGCTAGAGTATGGTCTTGCATCAATTCCGGCGTTGGACCGAGGAAAAGGGTGGTTTTTTTTAAAAATTTCTCTACCAGCTCTTGTTCGCGTTTGTTCACATCAATAGCCATCGTTCCACACTCCCTTTTTTAATTTTTGCCCAGCGATTCGAGTTCCATTTTTTCCACAAGACTGTCCTTCTGGGTTCTGACGATCCAGGCCGAGTTTTGTTCGCCCATCACCAATTTCCAACCCGGCTCAATCAAATACGTCGTGCGCGGCGATTCGACCAGCGCAGGTCCTTCGATCACAGAACCAGGTTCAATCGTTTGCGTGCGATACACATTGGTCAATACGGGACCTTCGATATCAACAAAGTAGCATTCACGTTGGCTATGCGGCTTCGGTGTTTTCGCTGGGCCTTCCACCGGCTTTTTGAATTCGATCCGATCCAGCTCGACGTAGGACAGGACACGAATCGTATTGATGCGGATCCCCGCTTCAGGCTGCTGGCTGCCTTCCCCAAAACGTTCACCATAGTTGACGCTGAAAGCCTCAACCAGTTGCAGCACTTCGGACATGTTATTCAAGCGGTTGACGGGTGAGATAACGGAGGTCTGGGTCAATTGGTTTCCGTACCGCATGTCCAATTCCAAGCGGTGCTGGATGGCTTCCGCTGGAATACCTTGGCGCAGCAGCTCTTCTCTTCCTGCCTCTTCCAATTCCTCTACATATTGATTGAAGCGGTCAAATTCGCTAAAGAGACTGCGCGTATTAGAATCATAAATGTTCATGAAAACGGATTTTTCATGAATATTGACGAGATTCATGATGCCCGCTCCCACTGCCGAGAAGATCGGAGAGAAAGGCGGGATGAGAATCTTCTCCATCTCAAGTACTTTGGCGATACCGCAGCAGTGCAGCGGACCGTTACCGCCATAAGCCAGCAGCGTGAAGTTTTTCGGATCATACCCTTTTACGCCGAGCTCCTTGAAAATGGCATGGGCCATATTGGTGTCCACTTTCTTCTTGATCTGACGAGCCGCTTCCACCACGTCGATATCCAGCTCTTCGCAAATCGCTTCGCGAATGGCAAATTCAGCGCGTTTTTTGTTCAAGCTGATATGGCCTTCGGCGTAATACTCCGGATCCAGATAGCCCAAAATCAAGTCGGCATCCGTAACCGTCGGATTCATTCCGCCGCGGTCGAAGCATGCGGGACCGGGATCGGAACCGGCGCTGGCTGGTCCTACTTCAATGTGTTTCAGTGTTTTATCATAACGCGCGATAGAACCTCCGCCGGCACCGATAATTCCCAAATGGAGCATCGGGACGCTGACCAGCCAGCGGTCAATGACCGGGTTGAAATCATAGAAGCGGATCCCGCCGCCGACAACGATCCCGATATCGCAGCTTGTTCCCCCCATATCCATGGCCACCAGGTGCCCAACCTCAAATTCTTCCGAGAGGTGTTCAGCCGCATTGATCCCCGCAGTCGGACCGGAATGGATGGTTTGCAGGGCATGGGTGGAGTTCAGCTGAGCCATACCGCCGATATTGTGTACGACCAGCATCGGTTTGTTATAGCCGTATTCTTTCAGCGTCATTTCCAGCGAGCTCAACGCGTGATACATTTGGTCATGTAGGTAGGCATCCAAAATCGCGGAGGTGATGCGCACATACTCCCCTTTGCGTTCAGCAACCTGATGGGACAAAATAACCGGAATCGCGCCTAACATATGCGTAGGATATTCTTCGTGAATAATTTCTTCCACGCGGCGTTCGTGCACCGGATTGACGACGGAATTCATCAGACCGATGACGAACGCCTGGGCCCCGCGGTCAACGAGAAGCCGGATTTGTTTGCGAAGATGTTCTTCATCGAGCGGCATCACAATATCCCCTTTATAGTCGATCCGCTCGCGAACCCCTGCGATCATGGGAATCGGCACAATCGGTTCCGGACGCCGAGCGGCGGGCAAATCCTGCTGCTCTAGTGGGGTCAAGCCATCGCCATATCCGCGGCCGCGGCTTAAAGGAACTTGACTCTCATAACCGGCTGTGGTCAATAAACCGATTTTCGGTCCTTTTCGTTCGATGAGGGCATTCGTTCCCAAGGTCGTTGCATATCGGATGGAATCCAATTGGGAAAGCACGGTACGAATGTCTTTCCCGAGCTCTTTGCACGCTTGCTCAAGTGCGTCCATAAAACCAAGAGCCAGGTTGTGGTGTGTTGTTAACGCTTTCGTTTCCAGATAAATGTCATCCCATACCAAAAAGCAGTCGGTGAAGGTTCCACCAATATCCACACTTACTTGCTTCACGGCTCATTTCCCCTTTCTTGTTAAATAGCGCTCTTTCAAGGCATCGATATCAAATTCCATGTCATGAATCGGCGGATGGCCCGGCGGCAGATACTCCACTTCAACCTGGGTAGCGCAACTCGGGCAATAATACTCGAGGATTTGGCACCAATTCGGATCCGGGGCGAAGGTAAATTCATACCAGTCTGGATTAATAATCGGCCGATGAATTTCCCGCGGGTCGCGATTGTACACAAGCAGACCTTCTTTATAGTTTTCGCGTGCCGGCGCTATCTCGTGATTGCACTTGCGGCAGCACCACAACTCTTTTTCTAGATCGATCGCCAAATACTCAGTCATATTGATTTTCATTACGATTTCCCCCCTTCATCCTGCAAGAAGATATCCTTGTTTTCATTAATCCGGAATGTCCAGCCTTCCAATACGCGGCACGTGAAATATTCATCTTCAATCAAGGCCGGGCCAACACCGGCAGCACCTGGCTGCAAGTCATCGAAACGGTAAACAGGAACCTCAACCGTTTGATTGTCTGCATGAAGGATCGATTTCTGATAAGCCGGTTGCGGCTTGTAGTCTTTCAGTTCCTTGCTCTCTTCTAACTTAAAGTGAGAGATTGGCTTGACCACCTTCAGATGAAGTCGAATATCCGACGCACCTTCCAAAGCGACATTCAATCCGTCCTTCTTATCAAAATCTATGGTTTGGTACTCGCCTTCACGGAAAAAGCTGAGATGGGTGTGAATCGTACACTCGGAAATGTCAAACCCTTCGGCAAACATATCCCGTTTTGCACGTTCTTCCAACTGGTCGAGTTTTTCTTGCAATACCTGACGGTTCAGTTCGACAATGTTCGCTTGATATTCATGTGCAATATCACTGAAGGTAATTCCGAAAGCACTGAAAACTGCAGCCAAGCGAGGTACGATAATCTGTTTGATTCCTGCCGCTCTCGCCACACCGCAAGCACTCATCGGTCCGGCACCGCCAAAAGCCAGCAAGGTCACGTCATCCGCTTGATTTTGATAGATCCTCAATCCGTCAGCGATTTTCTCCACATAAGCCTGTTCCATTTTTAAGAGAGCATCTTCCAGGCCGATCCCCAACGGCTTCGCGATTTTTTCCTCAATTGCCGCCCGGGCACGGGATTCATCGAGAACCATGCTGCCGCGGAAATAAGAACGGGAATCCAATACTCCCATGAGAAGATAAGCATCCGTAATCGTAGGTTCCGTACCTCCACGCCCGAAGCATGCTGGCCCAGGTGCTGCCCCTACACTTTCCGGCCCCACCACAATTTTTCCGTCGACCACCTTAAAGATCGAGCTTCCTCCTGCACCCACGCTAATCAGGTCGCTTAGCGAGAATGATGTGGAAATCCCTTCGATCCTTCCGTATACATCCTCCTTAATCTGGCCTGCCTTTACCAAACCAATATCGGATGTCGTTCCTCCAATATCCAAGGTCAATAATGCCGGGATCTTGTAGTGTTGGGCTAAAGCCTTCGTCCCTTCCATTCCTCCACGCGGACCCGACCCATAGGTTTTGATCGCTGTGGTTTTGGCCACTCTCGCCGAGTTTCCATCATTGTGAAAAATAAGCATCGGGTTTTTCACGCGGTATTCCCGCAAAAAGTTTTCCGCATTATACAAAAAGCGTTCCATCCCGGGGTGAAGGAAGGAATTGATTAAGGCTCCCCATGTCCGCTTAACGTCATCTTGGTCTTCCACCAGTTCATGGGAAAACAGGACTGGAACCGCTCCTAGCAAGTGGCGTGGGTACTTACGCAGAATGATATTGCGAATTTTCTTTTCGTCTTCCACCATTGTTGGCCCGCCCAGACTGACTACCAATCGGTTGGCGCCTTGTGACAGCAATCGGTTGACGGCTTCTACGACTCTCGCTTCCAGTTTGCTTTGCTCTTCGTTGACATTGATTCCCACCACCCGATCATCCACCATGGCCGCAAACATCTCTCTCTCTTCCTGACCCTCGAGGAGAAAGGCCGGGTCCACCCCTTCGCGCAAAATCAAGCCAAGACGTGGGCCTTTTTTCTGGACGATAGCATTCGTTCCCGCCGTAGTGGAATAGCGGATATAGTCAGTCTCTGCTAAAAGCTTTTGCAGGTTTTCCTGGCCGTACAGCTCTTTTGAACCCGCTTTCAAAACTTCAATGAAACATTTGGTCAAATCATAAGGTGTTGTCAACGTCTTGGTGCGGACTACTTGCTCTCCGGCCACGAGGCAAACGTCCGTGAAGGTTCCGCCGTTGTCGATGTTGATTAATATTCCCACATTGGATTCTCCTTTCCTTTTCTGTTTTTTGTGTGCAATAGCCTACTAATTGTTGCTAACGCTTGATTCCCCCCTTTTTCTCATTTCTGCTTTTTTATATTGCAAGAAGTGTGCCAACTTAGAATGATGATTAAATTATCTGAAAATAACGAAAAAAGAGGCATTTCTGCCCCTTTTTGTCTTTTTATCGTCCTTTTTGTTACTTTTGTGACAAATGTGACACATGTAACAATTTTAAATTTGTGACAATTTAAATATTTGTGACAATTGAAATATCCGATGAACCTTATTCCAAACCAAATTCTTTCAGTTTGCGGTAAATCGTCATCCGAGACACGTTTAGCAGCCGGGCTGCTTCCGATACACATCCATTTGTTTTCTTCAGGACTTCGATCAAAATTTCCCGGGTCAGCTTCTTCTTTCGCCCTGTCCATTTGTTGGAATCGGGAGTCTTTTTTAAATCTATTGACGGTTTTTCCATTCCCGCCAGCAGTTCCTGTGGAAGATCATTGATCGTGATGACCTCGCCATCGGAATGAAAAATGGCTTGTTCCACTACATTTTTCAACTGCCTGATATTCCCCGGCCACTGGTAAGAATGGAAAATCCTCCATACCTCATCCTCGATTTGCGGACAAACCTTCCCTTCACAGGCATCGCGAAGAAAAGATTCAACCAATAAAGAAATGTCGCCGCGCCGCTCTCTTAATGGAGGAACCGATAAGGAAATGACATTCAGCCTATGGTAAAGATCTTCTCGGAAATTACCTTTTTTGATCTCTTTTTTCAAATCCTTATGCGTAGCGGCAATAACCCTTACGTCAATGGGAATCGGCTCCGTTCCGCCAATAGGGAAAACCGCGCGTTCCTCTAGTACCCGGAGAAGGTACACTTGCGCATCCAACGGGAGATCCCCAATCTCATCCAGAAAAATAGTTCCCTTGTCAGCGAGAAGAAATTTTCCCTTCTTTCCTTGTGATTTTGCCCCAGTAAACGCTCCTCCCTCATAACCGAATAATTCGCTTGCCACCAGTTCCTTAGGTATGGCACCACAGTTAACTCCAACAAACGGTCCTTGCCGTCGGGGGCCATAGGCGTGAATGGACTGTGCCAGAACCTCCTTGCCCGTTCCCGTTTCACCAGTAATCAACACCGTTTTATCGCTGAATGATGCTTTTCCTGCCAGCTTGATCAATCTTATCATCAACGGTTCCTTCGTCAGCAGATGGTTAAAGCAATACCTGGTGCTATTGCCCTTTGGGCGGACGTGTACGGACGTTTTGCTGCCGATCTTCTGAAAAATGGCCATTCCCCCAAACAAATAGGTCCCCATTTTATACGGTTGGATGCGGATCCGCCAATCAGTTCCATCTTTTCCGCGAAACAACGCCTGCATTCCTTTGTTCGACAGATCCTTCAAATCTTTCCGGTAAATCGGGGCATCCATGTAACTTTCTATACGTTCTCCTATTTTAATTCCCAGCAAAAATCTGGCGGCATCATTATGCCGGGTGATCCTCCCATCCATGTCAAAAATAACGAAAGGGTCATGAATGGTGTCCAACACTGATTCAAACGAGAAAATATTTTGCTGCATGAGATGGAATCCGATAGCTTGCTCGATCTTTTGAGCCTGGCTGACAACCAAAAAGATATCATGGGCTTGTACCAGCCTTTTCTTGCCTGTCATGTTCAATACACCGATAATTTGCTCCGTAAATGGGTCACGGATAGGGGCAGCAGAGCAAACCCACGGATGCCAACCTTGGCAGAAATGTTCAGCCGAAAAAATCTGCACCGGCTTTTTCTCCATAAGCGCTGTGCCAATGGCATTCGTTCCCGCTACTTGCTCGTTCCAGTCCGCACCCGGTTGAAATCGGATACGCTCTAACATGCGCTTCGTATTCTCATTGGCTTTTCCTTCAAGAATGATTCCATCTTGATCACACAATACCACCATGATGTCTTCATCATTGAAATAACGAAACATCTCTTCTATATAAGGTCGTGCAAGATCAAGAAGAAATCGGTGCTGTTCCTTTTTTTCAAGCAAGGAGGAGTTCTCGTAAACCACCCTCGCTTCCTTTTTCAAGGGGTCTACCTGATTTCGTACGCAACGCTCCCAAGAAGATGTAATGATAGGTCGGTGACCATGTGGTAATACGCCATCTACAAGAAAACGCTCCCAATTTTTTTCGAGAATTTTGACCAAATTGTTAAATTCATCAAAACGGCTCACGACCATTTCAGGCATACCAGTCCTCCTCCCCCAGTCTTCATCTACTATAAGACGATGATCACATTTCTCTTTTATCGGAAACAGTCATGCCGCAATTCAGCCGAGTCCAATGCCATTCTTGCAGCAAAAAAATGAAAGAAAATGGACTGAGACTGAAACAATCTCCCAGCTTGGCGAAACCACCCTTTCGTTTTTGGGTCAACTTGGATGGAAAAAACAAAACACCTCCCGTTTCCAAATGTTATAGATGATTGCATATATCTAAAATATTATAATAATTAAAAATAAATTGAAAGTTATGTATTTAAATTGGTCTCAAAATACTATTGAATAAAAAAATGACACCTGAAAACAGGTATCATAATAAATAACATATGAATTATTTTAATTTTTTCGCTTCCTTTGTAATCGAATAATATGGATAGCTTCCTAACACTTGCACAGAGCATCCGAGCGCTTCGATTTCCGCGATGGCTCCGGGGATGAGCACCTCATCCATCTTTTGGTCAATATCAATGATAAAAAAGTAGTTTCCTAATCCCGTTTTGGCAGGGCGGGATTCGATTTTCGTTAAGTTTAATTTGCGCCAGGCAAACGCGGACAGCACTTGGTGAAGCGCGCCGGGTTGATCTTTCGGAAGCATGACGACAAGCGTCGTTTTATCGCCCGCATAAAGCGGCGAATCGATATCGAGCGGCTTATTTTGTTTGCGGACGACAATAAAACGCGTATGGTTATAATCGTAGTCATGAATGTTTTCACGCACAATCGTCAAGCCGTACTCTTGTGCTGCCAGCCGGTTGGCGATCGCCGCAACCGGAAGATGCGGGTGTTCGCTGACAAACTTGGCCGCCGCACTTGTTGATGTCATATACACCTGTTTGGCGTTTTTCAAAACCGTATGCAAAAATTTATGGCATTGGGCGATCGCGTGGGAGTGCGAATAAACTTCTTTTACCTCCCTCCAATGATGGGCGTGGTACGGATGCACCATTAAATGCTGCTGAATCGGGGCGATGATTTCCCCGACGATCGGCAGCAATTGTTCATGAATTAAATAGTCCAACGTTAAATTCACAGATCCTTCTAACGCATTTTCGAGCGGCACGACGCCGACATCGACCTCTTCCTCGCTGACGGCGTCGATGCATTCCGGAATCGTATCGTATGGAATTTTTTCGCTATCCGGAAATATCGTCGTTACCGCTAAGTCCGTAAATGTCGCTTTTGGTCCTAAATAGCCTATTTTCATTGCCTTGCCTCTCCCTTGCGTTAATACACTCCTGAACCGACAATCTCTACCTTTTCGACAAACTCGAGCCGCCGCAATTTCGAAAGCAGCTCATTGATATCTTCTTTCATGTCATTGGTGTTAATGGATAACGTAACATTGGCGCGGCCTTGAAGCGGAATCGTCTGATGAATCGTCAGCACGTTGCAACCGGCGGCGGCGACAACGCTAAGCAGCTGGGAAAGCGTGCCGGAACGGTCTTCCAAATGGAAAAATAACGTAACAATGTTTTCCTTGGTAACGGCCTGGAACGGAAATACCGCATCGCGGTATTTATAAAATACGCTTCTGCTGATATCGACGAGCTGCGCCGCCTCGGCAACCGAATCGACTTTTTTGCGCTCTAACAATTCTTTGGCCAGCAGCACCTTTTTCATCGCTTCCGGCAATACGTCTTCGCGAACTAAATAAAATTTTTTATCCAATGAAACCTCCCCTGCCCCCTTCACATTAATCGACAAATTCAAATTCATAATCGAGCAGCCTTACAATATCGCCATCTTTTGCGCCGCGTTCGCGTAGCGCGTCATCCACTCCCATCGCCCGCAGTTGCCGTGCAAAGCGGCGGATAGATTCTTCCCTTGAAAAGTCGGTCATTTTAAATAGTTTTTCTACTTTTTCCCCAGATAAAATGAACGAACCATCGCTGCCTCTTGTAATCGTAAACGGCGGCTCCTCTTTTTCATACTTGTAGACGACGCGCTGCACCGCTGGCTCTTCCACTTCGTGAAGCGGGAATTCCGGCGTCGTTTCTAAAAGGTCGGCGATGGCAAATAGCAGTTCGCGCACCCCTTGTCTTGTCACCGCAGAAATTGGAAAAATCGGCACGTTGTCCCCGATTTTTTCTTTAAACTTTTGCAAGTTTTCCTCGGCATTCGGCATATCCATTTTATTGGCGGCAATAATTTGCGGGCGTTCCGTCAGACGCAAATTGTATTGTTTTAACTCCTCGTTGATCACTAAATAATCTTCATACGGATCCCGCCCTTCCGTCGCCGCCATATCAATAACATGAACGATGACGCGCGTCCGTTCGATATGGCGCAAAAACTGATGGCCTAACCCGACGCCTTGATGGGCGCCTTCAATCAATCCAGGCAGATCGGCCATGACAAAGCTTCTGCCGTCATCTGTTTCGACTACGCCTAAATTAGGAACGAGCGTAGTAAAATGATATTCGGCAATTTTTGGCTTCGCCGCGGAAACAACGGAAAGAAGCGTTGATTTTCCGACACTTGGAAAGCCGACTAAACCGACATCGGCAAGCAGCTTCAATTCAAGAATGACGTTGCGTTCTTCTCCCGGCTCCCCATTTTCGGCGATTTCCGGCGCCGGGTTTGCCGGCGTGGCAAAACGTGTATTGCCTCGTCCGCCTCGTCCGCCTTTTGCGACGACAAAGCGTTGACCGCTTTCTGTTAAATCGGCTAGCACTTGATTCGTATCGGCATCAATGACAACCGTCCCCGGTGGTACTTTAACGATCAAATCTTCGCCGTTTTTTCCGTGTTGATTTTTCGACATGCCGTTTTCCCCTCGCGCCGCCTTAAAATGGCGCTGATAGCGGAAATCCATCAGCGTCCTTAATCCTTCATCGACGACAAAGACAACATCTCCGCCTTTTCCGCCATCACCTCCGGCCGGTCCGCCTTTTGGCACGTATTTTTCGCGGCGGAACGCAACCATTCCGTTGCCGCCGTCGCCGCCTTTTACGTAAATTTTCACTTGGTCGACAAACATCTTCGTTCCTCCGATCTGTTGTTGAAATGCTATCACTGTTTATTATTGTATACAAAAGCAAAGAAAAGGCTGTCAATAATATGTTGCTTCATTGCGAAAAAACAGCAAAGGCGAAACGAAAAAACATGGTATAAAAAACGCTGGGCAATGGCCAGGCCGCTGCACACGAAAAACAAACGGCTTTCCCCATTCCGTCCGCACTCAGCTAAATACAATTTTGATCAGTACGGTCATTTCGTTCGTATGTACGTCAAAAGAATCAAGATAAATGGATGGCGGCAGCTGGTGGTTATGAAGCCAGCGCCTAACCTCATTTTTATCTTGCATCGTCCCGCAATAATCAAAAAAGATGTTTGCTCCTTGCGGCATCACTTCAATGGAAATACTCATATGATTTTCCTGCTGCCCATCCGCCTGCCTCTCCATAAACGCTAAAAAGCTGCTGCTCCATTGCGTCAAATCTTCATCATAAAGCGACAAGTCACGTTCCTCGCCAAGCACTTCATACTCCAAGGAAATAAGCCGCGGCTGCCAGTTATAAGTCATAAGCAGCTCGGCAAACTGCACCGCTTTTAAATTGGTCAGCTTTGTTTCGTGCTGCATCTCACGAATGATGTCATTGATAATTTCATAAACCCGATCTATTTTATTTAGCGCCAAATTTCCTTTAATGAGCTGAATTTTATTTAGCCAGTCGTGGCGGGAATGGCGCAATACATCGACAATTCTCCATTGTTTCTTCATCCATAGCGCTCCTATTCCTAAATTACACGACTTTTCGTTTATCTCTACTATAGCATTTTTTTACAAAAAACGTGAATGGTTTTTCGCCTTTTTCGGAAAACAAAAAACTCTAACCAAAAGGTTAGAGTTTTTTCATGTTTGCTTATGCTTCTTTGCTGACAGGATAGACGCTTACTTTTTTGCGGTCGCGGCCAAGACGTTCAAAACGAACGATGCCGTCGATTTTTGCGTAAAGCGTATCATCGCTACCGCGTCCAACGTTCAATCCCGGATGAACTTTTGTGCCGCGTTGACGATAAAGGATCGAACCGCCAGTAACGAATTGGCCGTCAGCGCGTTTTGCCCCAAGGCGTTTCGCAATGGAGTCACGGCCGTTCTTCGTCGAACCTACCCCTTTTTTCGAAGCAAAAAATTGGAGATCTAGTCTTAACATCCGTGTCACCTCCTGCTATCGCTGAATAATGCGAATATATTCTCCGTAATCACGCTCTATCGTCTGCAGGGAAACGAGCATCGCTTCAAGAAGAAGCTGAACTTTCTCTGCCGTCGCTGCATCTTCAATTTCAGGAAGCTCACAGCGAAGATAGCCGCCGTTTTCCCCTTGCGTAACATGCAGCCGAATCTTTGTCAGCACTTCAATCGCGTTGACGGTGCCGAATGATACGGCCGATGCGCCGGCACAGACAATATCTTGTCCACGTTTGGCAAAATGCGCATGCCCTTTCATCGTAAACGCGCGAATTTTGCCTTCCTTCGTGCGTTCAATGTCTACTTTGATCATCGGCAACGCCTTTATGCGTTAATTTTTTCGATGACTACTTTTGTATAAGGTTGACGGTGGCCTTGTTTGCGGCGATAGTTCTTTTTCGCCTTATATTTGAACACGATAATTTTCTTTTGGCGGCCGTGTTTTTGCACTTTCGCAGTTACCGTTGCCCCTTCGACTGTAGGATTGCCGATTTTTACCGTTTCGCCGCCGACCAATAACACTTTGTCAAAGGTTACCGTTTCACCTTCTTGGGCATCAATTTTCTCAATGTAGATTTCTTGCCCTTCTTCTACTTTAATTTGTTTACCACCAGTTTCAATAATTGCGTACATCAAGCTGCACCTCCTTATATAAACTCAGACTCGCCAGCGACAAGGCGGTTCTTGACGGAACGCTTTGCAACCCGCGCTGAGCGGTTGTAGTACGGGTGCTGTAAAGTATAGTAGCCGCACCATTTTTGCCCGCCAGAATGCCGGCGGCACAAAAATTCTACAACGTAAAATATAGTATCATACTAAAATGAAAAATGTCAATATCGTTTTCTTACGCATAAATGAGCTGGCTTAGCGGAGCATCGGTTTGTTTTTCGGCAAAAAAGGCGTGCAAAAGCTCGTTTTCATCCAACGTCACCCGTTCATGATTCGCTCTCGTGATAATGACGGAATGTTTTTGCCCACGGTAAAATTTTCGCAAAACATCGGAAATCTTCTCTTCTTCTGAAGCGGCAATCGTCCGCAACTTTGTATAATCGATCCGTTTCCCGTAATAGCGTTCGAGCAGAAACCGCATGACGATATAGCGATGATGCTTCCATTCCTGATGCAACGATATCATTAAAAACGCGGCAATGATCCATAAATCGAGCTGTTTCGGCTCGATCAACAAAATGCCGATGACGAAAAAAACAAGCGCCGCAGCGGAAAACAAGACCGTTTTTTGATGTGCTTCGCTAAACGGAAAATAATAAGTGAAAAGAAGAAACGCTAGTTTGCCGCCATCCAACGGCCAAATAGGCAATAAATTAATAAGAAGAATGGCGATGTTGTAATAGGCGAACATTCCTAATCCTTCGCTTGTGATAAAGCCGATCTTCCATAAAAAAAATGCAGCAGCCATCAGCCAAAGATGCTGTACCGGACCGGCGATCGTTACAATCAGTTCTTCACGGAACGGCCGGTTCCCGTATTCCTCGACTTCCGCCATACCGCCAAACGGCAAAAGCAAAATTTGTCTGATCCGCCAAGAAAAAAAAGCAGCAGCAACAGCGTGTCCCAGCTCATGGATAAACACGATCATAAATAACAGAAATAATTGCTTGAAATGGGCGGTGATGACAGCAATGCCGGAAAACAGCCATAAGAGCGGATGCACATGAATTTTTGTTAATAACGCAATATACTTATTCAAAGGAAATCACCTGAATCGGATCAATGAAATGGTCTCCTTGTTTAATCGCAAAATAAAATACCCCTTTTGTTTGATCGTCAGCGCTCGCCATTGCTGTCCCGACTTGTTTGCCCGTTTCAACAAAATCATACAATTTGACAGAAATCGTGCTTAAATTGCCATACCATGATTCACTTCCATCTGCGTGCTGAATGATCACCGTTTTCCCCAGCTTCTCTTTCGTGCCGGCAAATGTCACAATCCCTTCATTCATCGCTTCCACTTTCGCATTGCTCGTCGTTTCAATCATCACGCCTTGACCGTTTTTCTGAAAGCTTTCTAATACGCGGCCGGAAGCAGGAACAGCGTATGATTTTCCTGTTGTTTTTGTTTCTTGTTTTGGCTCCAGAAAGGCAAGCGGCTCGCCGAACTGCTTTTCATACCATTTGGAAACAGCGGCAAATTGAAATTCTTGCTCCATTGTATTTTTGACAAACTGACGGGCAGGTTCTAACGAATCAGATGGATTTTTAAATAAAATGGCGGTCACCAAAACAAGGCAAGCGGAAAGAAGCGTTTTAAAAACAAACATTTCTTTTGGAAAAAGAGGATGCGACGATTCTTCTAATGAATAACGGTCATATGTCACGACAGGCTGGCCGTACCGCTCTTCGTCGGTCAAGTCCCATATTGCCTGCCGCTGCGCCTCGTAGCGGTTCTGCCGCGCCTTTCTTCGTTTTTCAATCTGCTTACGAATTTCGTGGGCACGTCGATTCATTATTCTCACCATCCCTTCTAATATTGTTTGTACTAGTTTATTAGACAACCTTGGAAGATATGATTAAAAATAAAGGGGCTGACCCCAAAGCGTAAATCGCCTTTGAGCCAGACCCCTATCGCCAAATGTCTTTTAATTTCCACGCGTAAAATGACAGAACCGTGACCTCTCCACCTTCTGCAAACACATCAACAAACTGGCTTGTTTCTTCCGGATAAATTCTTCCCGTCATGACAAGTTCACCATCATTAACAAACAATTCGACGGACGAACGGTCAATGAACACATGGAACGTAATCGTTTCTTTATCTTTGATATCTAGTGCCGCCCGACGAATGCCACCTTCTCCCTTACCAGAACGGTTTCGGTCAAAAATGACAGTGGATTCTCTTGCATCATATCGGAGAATTGTTTCTTCATGAAAATCATCGGAACAACGGACTTTAATGCCAAACGAAGAACCATGAAACGTTGCTAAAGAAAATTGGGCAATGATTTCTAAACGGTCACCCTTTACAGAAGGCACATAACCTGTTTTGTTTGGAGCTACTAAAAACGATCCTAGATGAATGGATTCCTCTCTCAGCAACTGCAATTCTGGAACAGGCTTCATGAGCAATCGTTCTTGGTCATCCAGTTCCAATATGCGCGGAAGCGTTAATGCACCTGCCCAGCCATGTTTTTGTGTCGGCATATACGATTCCCACATATCCATCCAGCCAAATAAAATACGTCTTCCTTTTTCATCCAAAAACGTTTGTGCTGCATAAAAATCAAATCCTTTATCTAACTCTTCAAATGCCCCATGTGTCAATATTCCTGTTTCGTAATCGAAAGATCCAACAAGATAACCAGTTTGATAAAGGTTATTGAAACGGTCGCCAACCGGTTCGATTCCTTGTGGAGAAAAAATCAACACATCTTTTCCGTTCAAATGGAATAAATCTGGGCATTCCCACATATAACCTAATCTTCCATTACTTTCTGCAACTACATTGACAAACGTCCATTGACGGAGATTCTTAGATTTATAAAGAACAACTTTTCCATTGTCTCCCTCTCTCGTTCCTAAAATCATATACCAATGATCCTCGTGTTTCCAAACCTTTGGATCACGAATATGACCTTGACAATCGAATGGAGGTTCAGAAAGTACAGGATTCGCAGCATCCTTTTCAAAATGAATCCCATCTTTGCTGGTAGCAAGACATTGATATTGTTTTAACTCTGTTTGCTCCTTGTTGAGCCAAACATTTCCTGTATAAATAAGAGTTAAAACACCATTGTCATTCACAGCACTTCCGGAGAAACAACCATCTCGGTCATATTCCTCACTTGGTGCCAGAGCAATTGGAGCATGCTCCCAATGAACTAAGTCCTTGCTTTTGACATGTCCCCAATGCATAGGTCCCCATTTTGGACTATCAGGATGAAATTGATAAAACACATGATACTCACCGTTAAATTGAATTAACCCATTTGGATCGTTCATCCAGTTAACAGGAGCCATAATATGATAAGCTAACCGATGAGTACGGTCTCGAAGGCTTTTTTCAGCAATCTTCACACGTTTCTCTGCTTCTCTCACAAGCTCAAGATGCTTAGACAAAACCATCAACCTTTCTTTTTTAATCTTAATCAAAAATGACTTTTTTATATTCATAGACATATACATTGATGTGTGATTCGTTGAAGTATTTTTTCCTGCATATCAGCAATGTACTCTAAAAAATATAGATATTATCCACAATCTACAGAGACGATTATTTTCGGATTTTTTTAAATCTCCAGAATAGACTTTTGAAATCTCCTATCATTATAGGTATCGTGAGTCCTACGTTCATAAGCTCGTCTCCACCATATACTTTACCTGTATCTAAATGCTGATAAAGAAAATCAGGATTCAACCCCTTCAATTTGAGGATTCGAATAGCTGCACCTGGCTGAGCTAATACCCTAAAATAACCAACAACGGCTTCTGATTGATCCTCGGATACAAAAATCCAAGCCGCTTCATTTCCTTCAAACGGACTCAGTATACGATAGAAGGTGCCAAATTGAATCAATGGTCTTATTTCTTTATAGAGAGCAACTTGCTCGATTTCCTTTTCTTCATCCGATAATTTAGTTAAATCCATTTCATAACCGAAATTTCCAGACATGGCCACGTGTCCTCGGATATCAAGCGAAGTCACCCGACCAACCTGATGATTCGGAACCGACGACACATGTGCACCGATTGAACTAATTGGGTAAACAAGGCTTGTTCCATATTGGATTTTCAAACGGCATACAGCATCCGTATTATCACTTGCCCATGTTTGGGGCATATAATAAAGCATACCAGGATCAAAGCGTCCTCCCCCACCAGAACAACTTTCAAATAAGATGTTTGGAAACCTTGAAGTGATTTCTTCCATAACTCGATAAAGCCCAAGTATATAGCGATGTGCTGTTTCCCGTTGTCTTTCTGGTGGCAAGGCAGCCGATCCAATCTCTGTCATATGACGGTTCATATCCCATTTTACGTAACTAATCGGGGCACTCGATAGAATGTTTGATACAGCTTCAATGATATAATCACAAACTTCTTTTCGGGACAAATCTAGAACCAATTGGTTTCTTCCTACTGTCCGAGGACGGTTTGGCACATGCAAACACCAATCTGGATGTTTTCTATATAAATCACTATCTTCCGAAACCATTTCCGGTTCGAACCATATGCCAAATTCCATCCCCATGTTACGGACTCGGGTAACAAGATCTTCCAATCCATTTGGAAGCTTTCGTTTGTCTACCACCCAATCCCCCAATGAACTTTTGTCGTCATCTCTATGACCAAACCAACCGTCGTCTAATACGAACAGTTCAATCCCTAGTTCTTTTCCTTCCTTTGCAATTTGTTCGAGTTTTTCTGCATTAAAGTTAAAATACGTAGCTTCCCAGTTATTAATTAAAATTGGACGTACACGATCCCGGAATGCTCCTCGACATAAGCGAGTACGGTAGAGTCGGTGATATGTTTGTGACATTTCTCCCAATCCTTGGGAAGAGTATACCATGACTACTTCTGGCGTTTGAAAGCTTTCTCCTGGTTCTAACAACCAAGAGAAATCAAATGGATTAATTCCAATCGAAGCTCGAGTATTCTTATATTGATCTACTTCCACCTGGGCCAAAAAGTTTCCACTATAAACAAGGCTAAACGCATATACTTCTCCTTTGTCTTCATCAGTTCCCTTTCGAAGTAATGCAAAAAATGGATTTTGTTGAGGACTGCTAGCACCGCGGCGACTTTCAATCATTTGGACTCCTGGTACAATAGGCCGTCTACAAATATTCCGTTCATTAGTATGGGAGCCATATAGAGTGAGTAACTCGAACTCATCATCACGAAAATCTACATTTGCACTTAATGCTCGAAGAATTTTTAAATTTTCCCTTCCTTCATTATGGAAACGTACCGATCGAGTTATTACATTAAAATCTCTGTATACGGTATAGATTAGAGTAACAACTAGCCCTATTACTTGGTCCTCCATTACAATTTCCAAAGTTTCTGCCTCTCGCTCGTCCTCAACATAAGTAGCAGGCAGTCCTTTTAATTTAGGCTTCCCCTTGTAGATACGATGAGTCCGATAGCGAAGGTCCGTAACGGTAGCTCCATTCTCTAACTGTATTTGGTATGCAGGGGTTCTAAAGTCTCCATTCCCATACGCTGGATACTCATGCGGTATCGTATCTAATGAAAATGTACGGTCTGATGGATCAGGATTGGGTGAAAAACCTCTATCAATAAATAAGATAGGGTTACTCCCACGATATGCATGAATTTTTTTTCCCCAATATAGATGTGTTAAATAATTTTCGCGTATGACCTGCATTACATAACTTGTCTCTTTTCCTTGCAAATGGAATGTCTGGTGTTCTGAGTCGAAATAAATAGCCATGACAATCACCTAACTCGAAATAAGGATTCTTTATACTATTTCAAAACCCATGGTGCTAGTTGAACTCTATTGTTCAACTAGCCCAAGGACAACAAGCGTGTAAGCCAATAAAATACCATCTAGTGCCGTTTCAAACCCATCCACGCTATTAGCACGGATGGCGGTGATACGAAATTGATCGACAAGAACAGAAAAAGCGGTTTCCACGATTTTACGTTTTCGACGCATCCACTGTGCCCACTTTTTCGATGAAACCGTGCGTTGATTTTTACGAGATGGAGTCCAGAACGCAATCCCATATTCACGATACAGTTCCTCTTGTAGAGCTTGACTGACATATCCTTTATCCCCGAGTGTGTACGGATGGGGGGAGTTGAACCATCACATCTTCAACAGCCGTTCGATCATGATAGGAAGCCTCCGTTACTACATATCCCATCGGAAGTAACTGATCGGTGATCTGGATGTGTAACTTAAGCCCATAGTAGTGCATCTTTTTAGATGCATTTTCTATTAAAATTCGAACCATTTATTTGCAATCGTCTTCTTATACCAGTAAAAGCTGTCCTTTTTGATGCGCTCAAGCGTGCGATAATTTACATAAACGATACCAAAGCGTTTACTGTAACCTTCCGCCCACTCAAAGTTATCAAGGAGTGACCATGTTAAATACCCTTTTATGTTTACACCGGACTGAATCGCCCTTGACAAAGTTGTTAAATGCTGTTTTAAATACTTGATGCGGCGGTCGTCCTTCACACGCCCTGTCGCATCAGGCTCATCATTGTAGCAGGCGCCATTTTCAGTAATATAAATAGGAACATTTCCGTACCGCTCCGTAATGTACGTTAACACTTTGTAAAAGCCTTCTGGGAACACTGGCCAGCCAAAATCTGTCCGCTCATACTCCATTTCTACAAATTCAAGATCAAATAATCCTTCATTTTCTTTATAGCGAGCAATATGCCCAGTATAGTAGTTAATGCCAAGGAAATCGATCGGCTGATGAATAGTTTCCATATCCCCATCTTCTATTGGTAATTCCACGCCTTTTTTCTTAAACCAATTTACTAAAAACTCCGGATACTCGCCTTTAAACACCGGATCCATGAACCACTCAATGTGATGGCCGACTTCCCGACGGCAAGCGTCAATGTCTTCCTTGCGATTACTGAACGGTTCAAGCCAAATCGTACTCGGTGCATAACCAATTTCTCCTTCGATGTTAAGTTCTCTAAATTTTTGCACCGCTTTGCCGTGAGCAACCAATAAATGGTGTGCAACATTTGTCGCTAACTGCAAATCTTTATATCCTGGGGCATGAGCGCCGATATAATGAGATAAATAAGAAATGCACCATGGCTCATTAAGCGTGATCCAATATTTAATTTTGCCATTAAATTCTTTAAACATCACCTCGGCATAGTTGACGAACGCATCGATCGTATCTCGGTTGTTCCAACCGCTCTTATCTTGCAGAGCTTGAGGAAGATCCCAATGATAAAGGGTACACATTGGTTCAATCCCGTTTTCTAGAAGCTTGTCGACGAATTTATGATAAAACTCAAGTCCTTTTTGGTTGACTTCCCCAGTTCCTTTCGGGAAAATACGTGGCCACGCAACGGAAAAGCGATAAACATCAATCCCCAAGTCTTTCATAATCTCAATGTCTTCTTCGTAACGATGATAACTGTCACATGCGATATCGCCGTTGTCCCCATCTTTTACTTTTCCAGGTGTATGAGAAAATGTATCCCAAATGGATGGCCCACGACCATCTTCGTTGACACCTCCTTCAATTTGATAAGAAGCGGTTGCCACTCCCCATTTCATCTCTTTCGGAAATTGAATAATCGCCATTGAAGTTCCTCCTCTATTTTCCTTATATTTATTATTTATGAAGCAGGCGCATAGTGTTCCGTTACACTACGGATCCATTTTTTTGAAAATGTCCTTTTAATGCCGACAACAGCCCCTACTATATCATGGCTGTTGGCAAGCGCAAACACGATATAAACTGGCAGACGGAACCAAAAAGCACCGAGCATTGCTAACGGAAATCCAATACACCAAAACACCAATCATATCAAGATACATGACAAATTTTGTATCTCCTCCCGCACGCAACACCCCGTATTCAAACTTTCAACATACGATTATATACGTGAAGATTGATTTTCCAACATACATAGAAAGTTTTTATCGTCTTATTACCTAGCTTAAAAGCACCGGTTATATCGATTTTTATCCTAAGAAGTTATTTAATAGAACCATTCATAACCCCTTGAATAATATATCTTTGTGTAAAGAAGTACACAATGATTACCGGAATGATTGTAACAACTAAACTAGCCAGTAATAAATGATAATCTACAGAATATGTCCCAAAGAAATAAAAGGTAGATAACGGTAAAGTCCGTTCTTCAGGATTAATTAAAACAAGAGATGGTAATAAAAAGTCATTCCAAATCCAAAGCACGTTTAGAATAACAATTGTCATTGTTGTTGGCTTCAACAATGGAAACACCACTTGGAAAAAGATTTGTAAACGTGATGCACCATCGATCATGGCAGCCTCTTCTAATTCTAATGGGATACTTTTAATTAATCCGTGATAAATGAAAACAGCTAATGATGCACCAAAGCCGATGTACATATAGATCAATACCCATTTACTATTTAAAAAACCAATAGACCCATAAATCTGTACTAATGGGATCATAATTGCTTGGAACGGAATAATCATGGAAGCAACCATTAAGAAAAATAAAAACTTATTTAATTTATTTTGGACACGAACAAAAATGTAAGCCGTCATCGCAGAAAAAATCGTGATTAATGCTACACTAAACACCGTAATGATTAATGAATTCATAAAGCTATGAGCAAAATTCATTTTTTCCATTGCACTTAAATAGTTTGAAAAGTTTATGGATTTAGGTAGCGACAAAGGACTTGAAATGATATCTGCCCGCTCTTTTAAAGAATTCAACAGAACTAATATAAATGGAAAGATATATAGACAGAAAAAAATGATTAAGACAATATATCGTATAGCTTTCGTTAAGATTTTTGATACGTTCATTACGCTTCAACCTCCCGCTTCTTGCTTACATACACTTGAATAAGTGTAATGAAAGCAACAATGAGGAATAAAATAAATGCTTCAGCTTGTCCTGATCCGTATTTTTGTGATAAAAACGCTTTTTGATAAACATACATGGAAACAAGCTGTGTACTCTTATACGGTCCACCATTTGTTAACGCAATATTTAAATCATAAACCATAAAGCCTCTTTGGATAGATAAAAATACGCAAACAATAAACGATGGAACCATAAGTGGCAGTATAATCTTTCTTAAACGCACAAACGCATTTGCACCGTCAATGCTTGCTGCCTCTAATAACTCCTTAGGAATATTCATTAATCCAGCTATATAAATTACCATCATGTAGCCGGAGTATTGCCACGTTGTAACAATAACAAGAGTCCAAAATGCTTTGTCTGGGTCTGCCAACCATGAAGATGAAAATATGCCAATTTTAAAATTCTCTCCGATGTATACGAGTACATTTGAGAAAATAAATTGCCAAATAAACCCTAATATAATTCCTCCAATTAAGTTCGGGGTAAAGAATCCTGCACGAAATATATTTTTTCCACGAATTTCACTTGTGAGGATATAAGCCAAAAAGAATCCAATAACATTAATTAATATCACAGTTAATACTACATACTTTATCGTTTTATATAATGAACTCCAAAACATAGTATCATCTAATACCGCTAAATAGTTTCGAAAACCGACAAATGAATGACTGGTTGAAACGCCATCCCAGTTAGTAAATGTCAAATAAATACCATATAAAAACGGTAAGATAACAACGGTAAAAAAAGCGAATAATGTGGGACCTGAAAATAGCAGTTGAATTTTCAATTTATCTAAAAATTTTTTACTAGCCATTCATGGTCATCCTCCTTACTAAAAATTGTGGAATAACGGTTGAAAATCCGTTATTCCACGTAAACTAAGATTTTATCATTATTGCTGTGCCTTCCAGTAGGTTTCAATTTCCTTAAATAATTGTTTTCTATTAATCTTATTGTCTAAATATTGTTGCATGAAAGCACCATTTTGAGACCAATGATCTGGAGGGAGGGTAACCATAAATTGAAGTGTTTTGTTATTATTCATATATTGCTTAATAGATTTTGCTAATGGATCTTGCGGTTCTAATGTAATGTTCTTAAATGCCGGAATAACGCTTGCTTTATTGACTAAAGCTTCTTGCCCCTTTTGGTTGTATACTAACCATTCTAAAAATTTCTTAGCAGCTTCTTGTTGTTCTGGAGAGCTTTGTTCTTTATCAACGATTAGGTATTTTGTAACGCCTACAGGAATTTGTGAGTTACCATAATCATCTGGGTTATCGCTAATCGGAACTGGCAAGAAACCGTAGCTACCATTTGTAGTATCAAATTCCTTAATTTGCGGCCATGCCCAGTTCCCCATAAACCAAAGACCTACTTTACCTTTACCTAATAATTCAGGTCCTTGCTCATACGTACCAGACATTGGATCTTTCTTGTTTACATTGTTTTCTTTTAAAAGATCAAACGTATCTAATAAACCATTTAATTTTTCATTCTTTGCTAAATCTTCTTTACCTTTTTTAAGTCGTGTTAAGAATGCTTCCACATCTTCAGATTTGTTAGATTGAACACTGTATCCGATTGGTAAAAAATGACCAGCTAAAGACCAATCCATTGGAGACAGAAGGTTTGATGCTACTCCCGTTTTTTGGATTTTCTTGATTAATTCAGCTAAATCGCTTCTTGTTTTAATAGAAGCAGGATCAAAGTTTCCACCAACAGCCTTATCAAGAACTGCTTTGTTGTAAATTAAGCCATATCCTTCAACTGCAAACGGGAAAGCAAGAATTTTTCCATCTTCTGTCTTCGCCACATCTAAACTTCGTTCAACAGCATCGCTAACCCATTTTTCTTTAGACAAATCAAGCGCCTTATCTGCAAATTTCTTTACATCACCTGGATCCAACATTGAAATCGTTGGCGCGTTTCCAGATGCATACATCGATGTTACTTTTTCAAACGGGGATTGTCCTGCACCATTTGGAATTACTTCCAATGTAATTCCTGGATTTTCTTTGCTAAATTCTTTTGCTGCTTCTTCAAGCTGTGTTTGAATTTCTCCTTTAGAGTTTAGCAGTGTAATTTTCACTTCTGAACCAGCGTCTTTCTTTTGTTCAGATTGATTACTTTCTTTTGAAGAAGTTCCACAACCTGACAACAACAGTGACAAAGATAATACTGCAGCTGATAGGATTTTTAGCTTACTCAAATTAGCTCCCCCTCTTTTTACAAAAAATATTTTCAAATCTACCGCAATTATATTAAAGCGTTTTCAATATGTCAATCGTTTGACATAAAAAATGTTAAACGATTGACATATGTTATAAATTTCGTAAAATCTTTTACACAATTTATTCAAAAACTTGTATCTTGGGATAAAAAGGCTATTAAGATACTAATATAAATTCGGATTCATTTCACGAGAGAAAAGGGATTACGATTGGTTCGTCCATCGACGAGATAAAGTAAAGTTTCGTGGAAAATAAAGAAAGTTTCGTGGAAAATAAAGAACTCCACGGTTTTTTCTCCACCCGATACCGTAGAGTCCAATAAGTACAGATTCAGGTTGGAATGACAGACATGATCCAAAACATTAAACAGTAAGCAAAAATTGCGTTCACTTCAACAACTCAGCCTATATCTAATTTACTAAATGCAAAAAAATTCACTTTCTTTATAGATTTTCCTATTTTTTGATAATTATGAAATAAAAGTTAAATTTATATAACTTAGGCTCTTCACCACAAAATGTACTTGACAATCAGGTTGTTTTCTGATCAAGGGTACAAAAAATGCGAAATTTCCTGTATGGTAAAGGTGACCAAACCATCAACCACGGAGGAAATTTCGCATGCAATCTCAGTTTATCAAAGATTTGATCGCTTTACCAGGCTTTCTTATTCAAGGAGAACGATGGATTTTTGAACTTTCTCTCCCTCCTCATTGTCCGATCTGCCCGACTTGCTTCGGACGGACAACCAAAATGTCATCGAAACGAAAACAATGGATTCATGGCTATACAAATACGGTCGGTTTATTTTGGATTGAACTTCCCATAGAAAGACGGCGTTGCCAAGCCTGTTTTCTGACGTTCACCGTTTCTTATCCGGGACTTCCGTCTCACAGTATCGCGACGGAATCGTTTCAACATTGGGTCGCCCAGTTATGCATCGGAAAAACGATTCAAGAAGTCGCTCGCTTGTTACAACTCGCCTACACAACAGTAGAACGCTGGTTTTATCAATATGCCCCGGCTCTTTTACCAACATCGAATCCTACAGTAGTATGTGTGGATGAATTCGCTTTCCGAAAGGGACATGATTACGGAGTAGCGGTGATGGACACACAGACTCGGAATGTCCTTTCCATTGCTTCTGGAAAAAATGAAGAAGCCATTGTGGAGGCGCTTCAACCCGTCGCCTCCAAAGTGAAGTATGTTGTCAGCGACTTGGCTCCTGCCATGAGAAAAGCCATTGAAAAGGTATGTCCAAAAGCCATCTATGTTCTTGACCACTTCCATGTGATTCAGTTATTCACCGATGCACTGAAACGTTGTCGCAAATACCTTGCCAAAGGCGGAACCAAACATGGAAGCGTTCGCCGCGTGTGCCGATGGTTAAGCCAACGTCCAGAAAAATTAACAGAAGAAGAGAGACAGGAAGTTCGACAATGGTGCCAAGAAAGTGCTTATTTACGCGATGTCTATCAAGCACTTCAACATTTCCGTTACGTATCCAAAAGCCAAACAAGAAAGCAAGCCGAAACTCGTTTGACCCAATGGTTTGCCCGGTACCTTTTTAGCGACTGTGCCGCCGTACGCAGTATTGCCAAGGCACTCATCACCCGAAGAGACGCAGTGCTTTCTTGCATCGTTTTTTCTTACTCGAATGGTCCAATGGAAGGAATCAACAACAAAATAAAATTGATCAAAAGGCGAGGATATGGGTATCGAAATATCCAGCGTTTTACTTTGCGTGTCCGTCTAGAGACCTCTATCACATTTTAACGTAAAAATCAAGTACATCTTTTGGTGATGAACCATAACTTACGTTGTTGATCGTTCAATAAGTTTGACAGGAAAAACATTCTCTAATTCAAATTCCTTTCCCTCGATTTGTTTCATAATTAATTCCACTGCACATTTCGCCATGTCTTCTAGTGGTTGATGTATGGTAGTAATTGGCGGCACAAATAAAGAAGCTAGCTTAATGTCATCGTAACCAACAATTTTAATATCTTCAGGTATACGTTTATTCATTAAGTAACATGCTTGAATAAGATAGGCTGCTATTACATCGCTACTTGCAAAAACTCCATCAATGTCTGGATGCTCTGTTAATAACCTACGAACAATTGACTCGTATTGAGTGGTGTTAAAAACATTAATTTCTGTTTCGATGATCGCTGACTCGATTCCATGTTCTTTTGTCAATTCGATAAACGCCTCAGAACGTTTATTAGCAAGCAAATTAAGCTGCAAATTTCCACATATATGAGCAATTTTTTTGCACCCCTTTTGAATTAACAGGTTAGTTGCTAGCTTTCCGCCATGATAGTTATCCGATGAAACGTAAGGAAAATTTTCACTAATACATCTATCAAAAGTAACAATTGGATAGTTTAAATTCATATACTCTTCAACCTCAAGCGTGTGACTTCCCATAATGATGCCATCTACTTGATTACTTTTTAACATATCGATGTACTCTTTTTCCTTAACCCGGTCTAAAAGGGAATTACAAATTAATACTTTATAACCTTTTAAATAAGCATAATATTCAATAAAGCCCGCCAATTCTGCAAAAAAAGGATGAGATACAATCGGAATAATTAAGCCTATTAACTTTGATTTTCTTCGATGCAGTGATCTTGCAATCTCGTTTGGTCGATAATTTAATTCTTCCATTGCTTTATAAACCTTCTTGCGCGTTTCATCACTAATGTATCCACGATTATTTAATACACGTGATACGGTGGTTACTGTTACACCGGCTAGTTTCGCTACATCTTTAATTGTTGGCATATTTCTTCACCTCACCTTACTATCATGTTAATATATATCGAAAACTGTTCCTATTTTCAATTCCACATTATAATAAAGCCTTTTCATTTTTGTGTATAAAGTTTTCTATAATTACTCCAAATACCATTCCCAATATGTATTATTATAATAACTTTTTCTCCCGTTTCGGAGCATAATATCAGTACTAATTAAAGTAATTGTTTCGATTTTAGTTTACTTATGGAATAGATATATACAATAAAGGGAGGTTTCTCCAATTTGTTACCCATTAAAATATATAATCAAAACATGTCCTTTGCTGAACCACAGGCTAAAAACAAGCATAGATAAGGCATAAATACAAACAAAAAAGAGAGGCAATTTCCCCAAAAAGCTGAAACTGCCTCTAGTTATTATTTAACGCATGCTAAAAATCTTTTTAATTTTGGAAAAAATCCCCTTTTGTTCCTCCTCCAACGGCTGCAGCGGAACAGATTCGCCGAGAATTCTTTTGGCGATGTTTCGGTAGGCGATCGATGCTTTGCTGTTCGGATCTAAAACGATCGGTTCCCCTTTATTAGAAGCTTTGATGACGTTTTCATCATCGGCAATAATTCCTAACAAATCAATCGATAAGTGCATGACGATTTCGTCCACATCGAGCATATCGCCGTTTTTGACCATATGGCTGCGAATGCGGTTAATGATGAGGCGCGGCGGCTTAATATGTTCCTCGCTTTCAAGCAGACCGATGATGCGGTCGGCGTCACGCACCGCAGATACTTCCGGAGTCGTTACGACAATCGCTTCATCCGCTCCCGCCACCGCATTGCGGTAGCCTTGTTCAATACCTGCCGGGCAGTCGATTAACACATAATCGTAATCTTGTTTTAATTCGTCTATCAACTGTTTCATCTGCTCTGGGGTAACGGCGGACTTATCGCTCGTCTGCGCGGCCGGCAATAAATAAAGATGATTGTCAAACCGCTTATCTTTTACTAGCGCTTTTTGCACGGTGCAGCGCCCTTCGACAACGTCCACCAAGTCATAAATAATGCGGTTCTCGAGCCCCATGACGACGTCGAGATTGCGCAGCCCGATATCCGTATCGACAAGGCAAACCCGCTTCCCAAGTATAGCGAGCGCCGTCCCAACATTGGCGGTTGTCGTCGTCTTTCCGACGCCGCCTTTTCCGGATGTAATGACGATAGCTTCTCCCACTGTCACCTTCTCCTTTCTAACCGCGTCAAATTCGGTCGCAAATGCATCAGCAGCTGCAAGCGATCAACAACGATTTGGTTATGTTCATCGATATAGGCGCACTCCATTTCGTTCCCTTCATCCGTTTTATAATCGGGAGCCCGATTCATTACATCACTGATTCGCAGCTGTGTTGGTTTCATCACCGATGCAGCAATAACCGCTTCTTTATTTCCATAATACCCAGCATGGGCAATGCCGCGCAATGCTCCAAGTATAAAAATATTTCCGCCGGCAATCACCGTTCCCCCTGGATTGACATCGCCGATCAATAAAAGGTCTCCTTGTACATGCAAGACTTGGCCGGAGCGAACGATTCTCGCAACAGACACGATCTCCGTCTTCCGTTTCCACTCGAGCGCCTCTTCCTTTGTCATGACATTGCTTTCAATAGAGGAGACGACCAAATTTTTTGTGTGGCGGATCAACGTGCGCAATTCTTCCTCCTGCTTCGGTGTCAGATAACGGTTTCCGACTTTGAGATGAACAGAAACGAGCGGACTGTCCGGCTCTATTTTTTCGCCAGCAGTTAACTTTTCTTCGAGTTCTTTCAACAAATCATCATAGGAGCAATTGTCATCGAGATGCAACGTTAGCCCATCTTTCGTTCCTTTAATCGTTACGTATGATTGTTGTTTTTTTTTCGTCACAACGTTCACCTCAACGAATAATTCTACAAAAAACGTTCATTTTCCTTTTTTAATCTTCCTGTTCGAGGCGCTTGATTTTTACGAGCCGTTGTTTTAACGGATAGGAAAAGACAAGCAAAAATACGCTGTTAAGCAGCAACGTTGGCCATAACCGATGTGAACAAAACGTTTGCAAAGGCATATCCGTTCGCCCGATGAGCAACTGGATGCCGTACACATAAAATTCAAGAACGGTGGTAAAAAAGAGTGCGAGCAAGCAGGCGATGAGCCAATGCTGATAAAGCACTTTCATCGCTTTTGCAGCGATATAAGCGATTAATGTAAACGCAAACGCATAAACGCCAAGCAATTCGGTATAGACGCAATCATACAAAAGACCAAAAATAAACCCGTAAATCATCGCGCGCGTTCTGCCAATATAGACTGCCGTAAACACAAGAAAAACAAGAAAAAAACGCGGCACAAAAAAATAATCGATATATAAATCATTCTTTGGCCATACATCGACAAAAATGCTTTCACTGACAAAACACAAAATCGCAAGGAAAGGAAGCAGCCATTTTTTCACTTTGCTTCCTCCTTTTCTTGCAGTGTTTCATCAATTTTCCTTTTGACGATAATGACGTCATCAATGTCATATAAATTGGCGGACGGCTTTACGTAAACGACTTTTGTAAGGCCATATTGATCAGATTCTACTTTCGTCACTTCCCCGATAGGGAGTTCTTTCGGGAAAATGCCGCCAAGACCGGACGTCAGCACTTTTTGCTTTTTCTCCACTTTTGCATCAAATGGAATTTCCTTTAGCAATAGCTCTCTCCGTTTTTCATCGTATCCTTCGATGAGGCCGAAGACGTTTTCTTCCCCTTGCACGTACGCTGAGATGCGATTATTTTGGTCGAGCGCGCTTAATAGTTGAACGGTCGACGTGAATTGGGAAGCGTGCTGCACTTTGCCCACCAGTCCTTCCGGGGTAATCACTGCCATATCCTTTTTGACTCCGTGCTGCTCCCCTTTATTCACGATGATCATTTCCCGCCAACGGTCCGGATTTCTTCCGATCACAGTAGCTTGGATTGGAATAAAATCGCGCAGGCTCTCTTTTTTATCCAACAAAGCGCGCAGTTGTTCATTTTCCTTTTTCAATGTTTGCACTTGCGCTTCTAACGTGACATATTCCTCGAGCCGTTCTTTCAGCAGCTTGTTTTCTTTATATGTATTTCTAATGTCATTGATATTCTCAAAGAAGCCCGCAACGAGCTGTGCGGGCTTATGGAAAATCAATTGTACAAAACCGGTTGTATCTTTCAAAAACTGCTCGGACCATGTCAGTTCCTTGCGATCTTTTAAGGAAAAACCAATCAATGCCACGAGGATAATCATGCTGACGAGCAGTAAAATGAGCCGTTTATTTAAAAAGAACTGTGGCATGATGTTGACACCCTCTTACTGTCAGCGATGGTCTCTCGCTTTATTTTTAAATAAATGAATATGATCAAGCGCTTTTCCCGTTCCAATTGCGACACAATCAAGCGGATTTTCGGCAACGATCACCGGCATATCCGTTTCCTTGCTGATCACTTTGTCGAGATTGCGCAGCAATGCGCCGCCGCCCGTTAGGACAATGCCGCGGTCCATAATATCCGCCGCCAACTCCGGCGGGGTTTTTTCCAACGTATTTTTAACAGAATCGACAATCGCATAAACGGTATCGCGCAGCGCTTCTGCAACTTCTTCGGCGCTGATTTCAATCGTTTTCGGAAGTCCTGTCAATAAATCGCGGCCGCGGATTTCCATTTTGCCGATTCCTTCCGGATGTCCTGCCGAGCCTATTTCAACTTTAATCGCCTCGGCCGTCCGCTCGCCAATCATTAAATTGTATGTTTTGCGAATGTATTGAATAATAGCTTCATCCATTTCATCACCGGCGATGCGGATCGATTGGCTCGTGACGATGCCGCCAAGCGAAATGACGGCTACTTCCGTCGTGCCACCGCCGATGTCAACGACCATGCTTCCAGTCGGCTCCCATACAGGAAGATTCGCCCCGATGGCTGCGGCAAACGGCTCTTCGATCGTATAAGCGTCGCGCGCTCCTGCCTGACGCGTCGCGTCGATGACAGCGCGCTCCTCCACCGCGGTGATCCCGTATGGCACACATACCATTACGTACGGTTTCCCAGCAAAAAATCCTTTATTTTTAATCGCCTGTTTAATGTAATATTTCATCATGGTAGCTGTCGTTTCATAATCGGCGATCACTCCATCTTTCATCGGCCTTAATGCAACGACATTTCCAGGCGTACGGCCGATCATGTTTTTCGCCTCATTGCCGACCGCAACAATCTGCTTCGTATCCTTTTGAATCGCGACAACCGACGGTTCTCTTACCACAATTCCTTTTCCTTTTACGTATACAAGCGTATTCGCTGTTCCTAAGTCAATACCGAGATCCTTTGTCCCAAATCCAAACATATTTGATATCTTCCTTTCTGAAACGAAATGCTTTTATAAAATTATTCGCTAAATTTGTCGATTTTGCACATCAGTTTGTTTCCCTGTTTCGTACAACACCGCCCAAACCATTCATAAAAACTCATAATTGATATTATAACTGATTCGACAAAAAATGAGAACCGCTACACATACCCTTTTTCTTTCAAACTAACGAATTTTTGATCGCCAATAATTAGATGGTCTAGGAGTTCAATACCAATAATCCGGCCGCATTCGGCAAGCCGCTTCGTTACATCAATATCTTCTCGACTCGGGGTTGGGTCGCCGGAGGGATGGTTATGCACACAAATAATCGAGGCAGCCGAGCGCTTAATCGCTTCTTTAAACACTTCACGCGGATGAACAATGGAGGCATTTAAACTGCCGATAAATATCGTTTTGCGGTGAATCACTTGATTTTTCGTATTTAAATAAATCGCGACAAAATGTTCCTGCGACAAAAAACGCATGTCTTCCATCACATATTTTGCCCCATCTTCGGGAGAACGAATCACATAGCGATCATGGTATCCGAGACGGTGAATACGCCGTCCAAGCTCGATCGCTGCTAAAATTTGGATCGCTTTTGTCGTTCCGATTCCTTTAATGCTTGATATTTCTTCGACCGTCGCATCTTTCAACAGCCGGAGTCCCTCAAAGCGCTGGAGCAGGCGGTGGGCAAGCTGCAATACCGATTCCTCTTTCGTTCCCGTCCGCAACAAAATCGCAAGCAGTTCATGGTCCGCCAAACTTTCCGGTCCAGAGGAAAGAAGACGTTCACGCGGACGAACATCTTTTGGCACATCGCGAATCATCCATGTCATTGAATTGCCTCTCCCCCCCTTTTTATCTTTTCCAGTCCAAAGCAAATTACCAACCAAGCTGCTTTAGCTCGCGCACGGTTCGCGATAACGGCAGCCCGACAACGGTAAAATAATCGCCTTCAATTCGTTTCACAAACAAAGCAGCTCGCCCTTGAATGCCGTATGCCCCTGCTTTATCCATCGGTTCTCCCGACTCAATGTAAGCGGCAATTTCTTCTTCGGTTAAATCCCAAAAAAACACTTTTGTTTTTTCGACAAACAATGCTTGTCCATTCGGAGAAAGAATCGCCACACCTGTCAATACTTCATGCTCCTGCCCCGACAGCATGCGCAGCATCTGTGCTGCTTCTTCTTTCGTTTTCGGCTTTCCTAGTATGTTGTTTTGATAGACGACGACCGTATCTGCCCCGATGACATACGCATCAGGATGTTGGCAGGCAATCGCTTTCGCCTTTCGGTATGCAAGCGACTGCACCGTTTGCTCTGGAGTTTCTCCTTCATGAACGTGTTCTTCAATACGGCTGACGAGGATTTGAAACGGGAGGTTCGCTAATTCAAGAAGCTGTTTCCGGCGCGGGGAACTGGACGCTAAAATCAACTGTTTCATGATCATCACCCTTTGCACTCGCTTCAGATTGGAAGATACAACTGTATCGTACCAAATTTTGCAGACAGACACAATTTTTCAAAGTCGAAATAGCACGAAAAAAAAGAAGCTGTCTAGCTTCGCAATGGAAAAATGGACATATATGATTGCAGCGCTTCGAGCAGCTCTTGTTGTGTTTTCCGCAGCAGTTCTTCTTGCTGGTTCGTTTTATATGCCATTAAGGCGAGATAAGCATTTTTGATCGCGGAAACGTATTGTTTTACATGCTTATCGTTCGGAATCGATTTGGCGGCAAACTGCTTATAACTGCTTTCTAATTCCTCCCACACATCGGCTTTGACGTCGCCTTTCCCTAATAAAACAGCAGACACAGCCGCCATGTCCATATATAACGTTTCCCCTGCCTGAATGACGGAAGTGCGTTTGCTGCTATCGGCATCGGTGAAGGACAATGATTTAATATATGTGCTTTGCGCCCCGCCTTTATACAGCTGACTGACTTTCCGCAATGTTTCCTTGTCCTGCCCGACGCCGATCAACAAGGCGACCGGCTGCTCTCCTACCGTCACAACAGGAATGGATGAGGACTTCAGCTCCTTGGCATAGCTAGCTGCCGCTTTGGCATCCGAAAATACTCCTGCTTGAATAACGCTGATGGTAAATGGAGAAGAAACAGCCTCTTCATGATGAACCTGTTTGGTGTCTGACTGTGGCAAAGTTTCTGTTTCCTTAGGAATCGTTGTCACCGCTTCCTCTGTCTGGAGCGAATGGGATTTTTGCTTTGGAATCATATTTAATACAATAAAACCGAAGCTTGTCCCAACGATAACAGCGATGATGATGGAAATGATCGCTGATTTAGCGCGGGCATTCCATCGATTGCTCTTGTCGCGTTTCTTTTTGATGGATGGCAAAGAGGTGTTTAATGATGATTCTACACGATTTACATGTTCATCGATCCTGTTTTCCGGGATTTCCGCATTATCTAGTTGTTGCGGTTTATCCATTGTAAACGGACGCTCTTTTCCGTTAATTCTCACCGTAATTTCCTGCCGATGCTTGTCCATTGTGCCACCATCCTTATTTCTCTATTTTTCGCCTATCTTATCATAAACAAAGAAAAAAAGAACAAGACATTTGTCGTCTTGTTCGCGAATCATTTCGGCAAATTTTGCGCTTATCGGTCACGGATTTGCTCGACCGACAACGCTTCGACAGGAACTTCCGGAGACGTGTCGGAATAAGTGCAAAGCTGTTTCGTTTCTCCTTTTAGGCAAATAGAATAGTTGAGCGATCCGTCTTCCCCTTTGGTGATGAGCACATAAGACGGATTCGTTTCCGCTGGCAGCACATTGCCGGTAAACGGATCTTGGAGCGGATGAAGCATTCCTTCTTCGACAAGCTGGCGGTATGTCAACGTTGCCGAAGAGCGCGCTGGCAAAAACTCCACTTTTTCCGCCCCGACATACAGCCTTGCCGCCTCATAAAGCGCATAGGCGTCCGACACAAACGCCCTCTCTTTTGATTTTTCGATCAGCTGCAGCACCGCAACCACCGCGATGGAGGATACGATTCCGAAAATAACGATGACAGCCAGCAGCTCCACTAGCGTCATTCCCCGATTGCACCGCAGCAGCATATGATCACTCCGCCTTCCGTTGCTGCTGCGTTGGCGGTTGTCCCCCAGGAATCACTTCTGTCAGCGGGTTATCCTTTTCACTTGGAGGAGGAACGTCCAGCTGCGGCAGCAGCTTTTGTAACTCTGCTAGTTTTGGATAATAAAAAGCGCTAACAGTCAACGAATATGTCAGCGGATTCACTTCTGTGTCCACGGACGTCAGCTCTGGATTGCCGGCAAACGAAAGCTTTTCGACGGACACGATGCGGTCCAAATCTTCAAGCGTCTGTAAAAAACGTTCCAGCTGATAATAGGTCGGCGATTGCACCGTTAGCTGCACCGTTACTTTTTTTAGTCCGTCCGGCAAGGCGGTCGCGGGAGATCGCTCCTTCGCTGGCGCTGCGTTTGTTTCTGCTTTTCCTGTTGTTGCGTTTGTGTCTTCTCCCTCTGCCTCAGCATTTTCTCCTTCAGAAAAGCTGATGCTGGAAATCAGGCTGTTGGAAACGACCTCCGCTTTTTCCAAATCAAGAAGAAGCTGCTCGGTCAACGGCCTCACAGGGATTTTCTTTTGCAGCGCTACGACGCTTTCCGGCAGGCCTTCTTGTTGTTTGGCCGCGTCTGCTTTGATGGCTGCCAATATTTTTTTCTCGTTCTTAACGGTGTTGGTTAACTGTTCTATTTCCTGATACCGCGGATACAGCAAATAAAAATACAATCCTGCAAATATGGCGCCAAATACGACGAACAATAGCAGCAAAATAACGGCTTGTCGTTTTGAGAAACGTACGGTCATCATTGTTTCTCCTTTTCCGCTAACGCTTGTTTGCGAACATGAATTTCATATTGGGCGAGATAACGGGGCACCACTTGCTTTTCTTCCGTATCCTGTCCATTGTTTTTGTCCGTGGCATTCACTGCCGAAACATTTTTCAACTGTACAGCTTCGACAAATTTGGCGTCCTCGAGCCGCTTTAAATAATAGGCCGCTTGCTCGCTTGTATCAAACTGCACGGCAACAGTTACCGTTCCGTTGCCCGCATAGGAAAAATTCATCACAAATCCGCGCTCCGGCAGCAGCTTCGTCATATTGCGCAACAGCGGCACCATTTTCAGCGGGTAATTTTTCGACCATTGCACCGCTTCATGAAGCTCTTTTATTTCCTGCGCCGATTGGGCATCTTTTTGTTTTTGCTGCTCGATCGCCTGCATAGCTCTTATCTGTTTGAGCTCGCCCGTGAGCACGTTAATTTGTTCATTCACCCGCGCACTCAAAACGTAAAAAACAACGGCAGCTGTGATGAGAAGCGCGGCGAAAACGGCAATGCTCACAATAACGGCCGCGTTTTTCGGCTCTTTTTTCGGCAATAAGTTAATCTCAACGATCATCGTCTGTTCCCTCTTTTAGCGCAAGTCCCCATGCGAGATAATAGCGCGCGTCCACCGCGCCCGCCACGGAAGCGGAAAGCTGCTCGACAGGCGCCTCAAACCGTTCCTGCAATGCTTCATAAACGTGAGGCAGCCGCGGGTGATCCCCGATGAGAAAGACGCGCGTAATTTGCTGTTTTCCTTGCTGGAGCGAAAACGAATAGAAATTCATCATCCGTTCGATTTCTTTATATATATCTTCAAACGGATCGATAAACGGCGATGCTTTGGCTGCATCCATTTCCTCATACGGCTCGAGCGGAAAATGGCGCATAAAAGCGGGTTTATGTTCATGAAACGCGCTCACATTCATGGAAG
The DNA here is from genome assembly GCF_059115485.1 of Parageobacillus sp. NEAU-HV-2. NCBI lineage: Bacteria > Bacillati > Bacillota > Bacilli > Caryophanales > Anoxybacillaceae > Parageobacillus > Parageobacillus sp. NEAU-HV-2. Next base: position 261,340 of record NZ_JBXUJJ010000002.1, on the reverse strand, counting down.
TTTGATCAAACTGAATAAGCAAAATATGATCATCTTGTTTCATCTGGCGAGCGATATAAAAAAGCCGGTACGCACAAAGAGGAGAAACGTCGGCGGCGATCGGGCGCAGCTTTACCGTTTCGAATAACTCGGTATAATGAGAGACCGCCTCTTCCGGAGCGGCAAACAGCAAAATGACGGTTTCCTCTTTCTTCCTTTCTACTACAACATAATCAAAGACCGGATTGGAAAACGGCACCGGAATCGTCGCCCCCAGCTCCATAAATAAATAGCCGCGGATTTCATCATCTTCAAGATCAGCGGGAAGCGGAATGCGTCGAATCATCACGAAAGAATCCGGAACGATAAAGCGGACGCGGCGCCCTTTTAATTTCCATTCTTCCACACATTCTTCCAAAATCATTTCTAGCGTCTCGCTGTCGATCATTTTGCCGTCTTGAATGATTCCTTTCGGAAGGCAGCGCTCGCCCCATTTCTGCACCGATAACGGGTCGCCCGGCTTTGTCTCGACATAGCGGATGACATGATCTTTAATCACTAAATTAGCAACTTTATGCTTTCGTTTCCACAGCGCAACCATGCTTATGTTTCCCCTTATATTGAAAAGAAAATGAATTCCTTATACCATTGAATGATATCGTGGCCGAAGAAATACGCAGTTAATGTACCAAGCGCAATCGCCGGCGCGAACGGCATCGGCTCGCGGCGCCGCACTTTGCCGAGCGCCATGCCGGCTAGTCCAATAATCGTCCCGTAAAAGGTAGAGAAAAAGAAAGCAAGCAACACCATTTTCCACCCTAACACAAATCCAAGCAGGGCAAACAGTTTAATATCGCCGCCGCCCATGCCGCCTTTAGAGATGACGGCGATGAGAAAAAGCAGCGAAAAGCCGACGGCCGCGCCAATCAGCGCGTCCCGCCACGGGATGAACGGAATAAACAGCCGCTCAAGCGCAAAAAGAAAGGCAAAGGCAAGCAATACTTTATCAGGAATGATCATATAGCGGATATCCGAGACAACGATAATTATCAACAGCGAAATGAGCGTCCAACTGACGAACAATTCTTTTGACCATCCCGCCAACAGCGGCGAAATCGTAAAAAGAATCGCCGTCGACAGCTCGATAAACGGATATAACGGCGATATTTTCTCCCCGCATCCCCGGCATTTCCCAGCTTGCAGCACGTATGATACAACAGGAATTAATTCCCGCGCCGCAAGCTGCCGCTTGCAGCGCGGGCAATGCGAACGAGGGAACATAATCGACTCTCCAACCGGCACGCGCAAGCCGACGACGTTAAAAAACGAGCCGAGGAGAATAGCTAATAGAAAAACTAATATAAATAAAGCGGTGACAGACATACTAGTCCTTCCTTAAAAATGCTTATTAGTTCTGTAATTTCACTACTTTATCACGTTTTAGGTCGCTTTCTGCAACAGCTGTGCCACCATTTCCTTGGATACCGCGTTCACCAGTGATTAATTTCACCGCATAACTTAACTTGTTTCCGGAATTTGAAATTAACACATACGAGAAGGAAGATGCTGGGTCGGCTGTAAGATCCGTTCGCAAATCATTATTACTGTCACTGTTATTATCAGAGGAGTCATTTTTTTTGTAACCTGAACCGTCCGGGCTTTTTACGGTTTCCAGATATCCTTTACTTTCTAGATAATGTAAAGATATAGCTGTTTTTTTTCCATCCGCCGGAATCAAATCTTTATCCGCCGTTACCGCGATTTTCGTCGCGTTAATCATTTGCTGTGCGTTAGACACATGCGCATCTTTTTTCGAGTTGTCGATTAGTCCACCAATCGCCGGAATCGCAATCGCCGCGATGATTCCTAAAATGACGATGACGGCGAGCAATTCGATAAGCGTTAGCCCCCGTTCGTTTTTCAACAATCGTTTCAGCATTGTAATACCCCTCTCCCTATTTTTTTATGTTTATCGCACTTTTTTCCTAATTATTTTACCACGATTTATGAATCTATGAGAATATATTCCTTGTAATTTATTGTTGAATATGGTTGAAAATATCGTACATCGGCACGATAATCGAAGTGACGATCGTCCCGACAATTCCTGCTAAAAGCACGATCATGAGCGGCTCGATGAGCGATTTGAGCCGGTCGGTGCCGGCGTCGACTTCCGCTTCGTAAAAGTCGGCGACTTTTGCCAGCATCGCGTCTAATGCCCCCGTTTCTTCGCCAATCGCGATCATTTGCGTCACCAGCGGCGGAAACGCCCAATGCTGCCTCATCGGCTCCGTGAGCGACTGGCCGCGCTCGAGCGCGTCGCGCGCCTGCTTCATCACTTTCGCAATCACTTCGTTTTCGACAACATTTTCGACGATCGCCAGTGCCTGCAAAATCGGAACCGAACTGGAAAACAAAGAGCTTAGCGTCCGTGTCATTCGCGCCAATGCCGCTTTTTGCACGAGCTTTCCGAAAATAGGGATGCGCATTGCGGCGTAGTCAAGGTAATATTTTGTTTTCTTTTGTCTTTTCATCAATGAAAACAAGACATATACCGCTATGAACGCAATGATGACGAGCCACCAGTATGTTTGCATCACTTCGCTTGCTTTTAAAACAAACTTGGTGATTGCCGGCAATTCGGCATGGAAGTCGGCAAACATTTCGACAAAGGTTGGAACGACGGCGACTAATAAAAAGATGACGACAGCAACAGCAATGATCGCGACCGCTGTCGGATAAGCCAAGGCCGATACGATTTTTTGCCGCGTGCGATGCATTTTTTCGAAATGATCGGCGAGCCGCTCTAACGTTTCGTCCATACTGCCGCTTGCTTCACCGGCCTTTACCATATTGACAAACAAGGGAGGAAATATGCGCGGATGCTTCGCAGCAGCAGCCGAGAGCGGATTTCCGGAGCGGAGCGATTCTTCGATATCGATGAGCGCTTTTTTAAGCGCTTTGCTTTCCGTCTGGCTTGCCAAAATGCGTGTCGAATCGACAATCGATACGCCCGCGCGGATCAGCGTCGCAAACTGGCGCAAATAAATGACGAAATCTTGCAGCTTCACCGCTTTGCCAAACGTAATTTCTTTGTTTAATAACGTTTGCGGTGCTTCCGCAATTTCGATGACCTTAATCCCTTTTTGCCGCAATTTTAATACCGCATCCCGCTTGGACTCGCTTGCAATCGTGCCGCGTTGCCGCCGCCCTTTCATATCGCGGCCTTCATATTTAAATTGAGGCATGTTCGTCGCCACGCTCCTGTGCAAGATAAACTTCCGCCACTTCGCGATCGATCGATCCCGCCTGCATCAACTCTTTTATGCTCATTGCCAGCGTATGCATGCCAAGCGAGCGGCTCGTCTGCATGACGTTGGCGATTTGATGCACTTTCTCGTTGCGGATTAAGTTCGCCACCGCAGCGTTATTGATTAAAATTTCCGTCGCCGCTACCCGCCCAGTTTTTTGTGGGGTCGGAAAAAGGCGCTGCGCAATAATCGCGACAAGCACAGACGCAAGCTGGATGCGGATTTGCGCCTGCTGAGCGGGCGGAAACACGTCAATGATGCGGTCAATCGTGGCCGGGGCGCTTGCTGTATGCAACGTGCCAAGCACAAGATGCCCCGTTTCCGCGGCGGTAATCGCGGTATGAATCGTCTCTAAATCGCGCATTTCCCCGACTAAAATGACATCGGGATCCTGCCTTAACGCCGCGCGCAACCCGTTGGCAAAGTTGTTCGTATCAAAGCCGACTTCGCGCTGATCGATGATGCAGCCGCCGTGTTTATGCAAATATTCAATCGGGTCTTCCAGCGTAATAATATGCTTCCGCATCGTTTTGTTCATATAATCAATCATCGCCGCCAGCGTTGTCGATTTTCCGCTTCCGGTCGGACCGGTCACCAGCACGAGCCCCTGCGGCTTTTCGGCGATGCGTTTGATCACTTGTGGAAGCCTTAATTCATCGATCGTCGGAATTTTTGTCGGTATAATGCGGATGGCAAGTGAAATGCATGACCGCTGCTTAAACACATTGATACGGAAGCGGGAAACGCCTGGTATCCCGTAGGAAAAATCCAATTCGCCTTTTTGCTGAAACTGAAGCCACAGCTGCGGCGGAATAATCGCCTTCGCCATTTCTTCCGTATCTTCCGGGCGCAGCACATCCTGGCCGTATTTTTTTAATTCGCCATGAATGCGGAAAATCGGCGGAACGCCGACCGTTAAATGGACGTCGGAAGCTTTTGTTTCAAAGGCGGCACGCAGCAAAGCGTTGAGCTTCTCTTTCATGTTTCTCACCTTTTAGCTCAAAATCGCGACTTTCAACACTTCTTCGAGCGTCGTCAACCCTTGCTTGACTTTTAGCAATCCGTCATCAATTAAAAAAATCATCCGATTTTTAATGGCGAGCTCGCGCAGCTTGGAAAACGGCTCTTTGTTTAAAATGACGCGCCGCATTTCCTCGGTCATGACAAGAAGCTCGTGAATCGCCATCCGTCCGCGATAGCCCGTCATATTGCACGTCGGACAGCCGCGGCCGCGAATGAGCTTATCGATTTTCATGCCGCGGCGAGCGAAAATTTCGATTTCCCGCTTTGTCGGTTCCTGCTCTTCCTGACAGTCGCGGCAGACGCGGCGGACGAGCCGCTGGGAAACAACCCCAGCGAGCGATGTCGCCACTAAAAACGGTTCAATGCCCATATCGATGAGGCGGGTGATCGTGCTTAACGCATCGTTCGTATGCAAGGTGCTTAGCACTAAATGGCCGGTCAGGGACGCGCGAATCGCCACCTCCGCTGTTTCGCGGTCGCGGATCTCCCCGACCATAATAATGTTCGGGTCTTGGCGCAAAATCGAACGAAGACCTTGGGCAAACGTCAAACCGACGTTCGGGTTGACTTGGATTTGATTGACCCCTTCTATCTGGTATTCGACAGGATCTTCGATCGTAATAATATTGACTTCTTCACTGTTTAAATGGTTGAGCGCCGCATAGAGCGTCGATGATTTTCCCGACCCGGTCGGTCCGGTAATCAAGACGATGCCAGTCGGCCGCTCAATCAACTCGATAAACCGCTGCAAGTTTAATTGATTAAAGCCAAGTTTATGTATATCGTTCAGCGCCGCTCCCAAATCGAGCACGCGCATCACGATTTTTTCGCCATAGACCGTCGGCAGCGTGGAAACGCGCAAATCGACCGGATGAAAATCGATGTCCATTTTAATCCGGCCGTCTTGCGGAATGCGATGTTCGGTAATATCCATGTTCGCTAAAATTTTAATTCTAGCGGTAAGCATGCTTTGCATATGTTTTGGCAGCGCGCGGTCGGTCCGCAATATGCCATCAATGCGATAGCGGATGAGCACTTTCGTTTCCTGCGGGTCAATATGAATATCGCTCGCCCGCTGTTCGACGGCCAGCTGCAAAATTTGGTTTACAAGGCGAACGATTGGAGAATCATCTTCGATGGCTCGCTCTTCTTCCCGCGTTTCCGGCGCCGGTGCCATTTGCAAAAAATCTTCCACCGACTCATCAATGTCATAATATTTATTAATCGTGCGCAAAATATCATCTTTCGAAGCGATCGCCGTTTCAATTTGAAACCCTGTCGAAAGGCGCAAATCATCAATGACAAAAAAGTCCATCGGGTCCGCCATTGCGACAAGCAGACGCTCTCCCTCAATTTTTAACGGCATCACCATATGGCGCTTGGCAAATTCTTTGGAGATGAGGTTGGTCACCTTTGGATCGATCGGATAGCGATATAAGCTGACATGAGGAATGCCTAATTGAAACTCAAGCACTTCAATTAATTGCTGCTCCGTAATATATCCCCGCTGCAACAGCGCGTCGCCCAGCTTTTGCCCAGGCGCTTTTTCCTTTAACGCTTCCTGCAGCTGCGCTTCGGTAATTAAACCAGCTTCCACTAATAAATCGCCTAATCGTTTCCGTTCTTGTTTTTTCTTCATCCTCATCCCTACTTTTCGTGGTCATGGTTCTTTTGGCCGCCAGAAACGTTCGTGGAAGGCGTTAGTCCGTTTTCCGACTGCCCGTCTGTAGATGGAGATTGCTGGTCATTCTGCTTTTCGTCCGCCTGTTCGCTGTTTTGATTATTATCTGCTTGCTCTTCATGATTTGCCGGCTGTTCTGTGGAAGATGAATTTTCGTTCGTATCGGATGGCACGTCTCCTACCTCTAAACCACGGAGCTCGATATTATAGGACGGCGGATAAAAATCTTCCGCAATCGTCTCGACGCGCACACGATGATGCTGCCCATCGTACGTTTCTCGTGTTACTTTGACGAGCATTCCCCGTTTGCCGCTTTGTTTCAATTGACGTTCCCCAGGGCGGAGGAGCGGGCTATATTGCACGACCGTCCTCGGTTCGAAATATTCGGCATTTCCTACTCTCGCAACATATTGATAAGCGAACGGCAGCCCAACAAGCGTTACGCGCAAGCCGGCTTCGCCTTTTTGAAACGACAGCGTGTAAGCGGTCGTGTTTGGATTATAAAATTGCAAGTCGCGGCGGTCGTCGACCTTTGCTTCATAACCGATTTTAATCCCATCAGGCAGTTCGCGGCTCGTATGCCGTTCGACAATCGTAAAATTGGTCGGCAAAATCGTTTCATAGATCGCCGAAGCCATGATGCTCATCGCTTCGGAAGAAAGAGATTTTCCCGCTTCCTTCATATAGGAGGCAAGGGAAAAAATTTGTTTTCCTTTTATTTCGATCATTGGATTGGCAGCAACCCATTCGAGCAGCTCTTTATTGCTAGTTTTGATGACGGCGGAGCTCACCGCCTGCTGCGCATCACCGTCAACCGGAATGTATGCGGCAAGATCGAGCTTCGATTGCGTTTGCAGCCGTGCGGCAATATCTATTAGGTCGTTTTCTAATTTTTTGAGATTAATAGCTGAATCAAGCGGGGAAGGAAGCAGCTTTTGGATGATGGCCGAACACGCTTGCATATCCACGAGCACGAGAAGCGGCGCTGATCGTCCAGAAACCATTTGCGCTACGCTTTGTTCCGGTTGAAACGTAAATAGCGACGCCGGAATGACATCTTTCTTTTCCTGATACACCACGGCGATAGAAGCATTCGCTTTCCATTCGTTGACTTTTTCCTCCACCACTTGCAGCGCTTCCTGCTTTGATTTTCCTGCCAGCGAAATCGGGCCAACCATCGTTCCTGCGGGCAGACGGTCGGTGTCAGCGAAAAACGTTTCATAAGCCAGCGCTCCTATTTGCGAAAAACTAATGAAATAAATCGTGCAAATGGCTATGATAACAAATAATTTTACCGCAGCAGCGCTTCTCACCGCCTACCTCTCCCCTTTTTCTTATGCTTCCACGTTCATCGACAAATCGACAATCACGCTCGGCCCTTCATCCTGCGCTTTTTGAATATGCACTTCCGTCAGTACGGTGCCAGCCGCAATCAGCACGTTTCCATTTTTATCGAAAATATCTTTCGTAACCCGCTTTCCTTTTAAAAGAGCGATTTGCTTTTCCCGCAATGCTTGCAGCGCTTCGATGTTTTCCGCTTCCTCTACCATCGCTTCAATATTCGAATGCCACACAGATACCTCTTCAAGGGCGGTTTGTTCATCGGAAAGATCCTCCGTCGCTTTTTCCTGCTGTGAAATAAGCAAACGGGCTTCGTCAAGCAAAGATTGCGGCGCATCTTCGCTGACCACTAAAATATCTTTTCCGTACGTTAATATCGCTGCCGCTGGCAGCACCGCCTGGCGGTCGCCAACGCGCAATTCGACGCCAATGATTTCCCCTGTTTCTTCATTGACAAAAAACTCAGTTACCTCGCCTAGCAACTGTCCTTTTCTCGTCATCGCCTTCGTATTTTTAATGCGAATTTGTTTGTTGACAAGCTGGTTGGCAATCGGAATTTCCGACAAATCAATGACATCGTGAACATTCTCTACTGTTACGGCGAACTCACCGATACCGATCACTTTTTTAAACGGGATCGCTTTTAAGCTTAGCTGCACATCTTCTTGTTCCACCGTCAAAAAATCGAGCGAACCTTTTTCCGGATTAATGACGAGCGTTTTGACTTTCCCGATTTGTGTGCCGTCAGAAATACTGATAATCGGAAGGCCAATGATTTGTGCACTATTTTTCATGCTTTTCACCACACCCATTTTGTAATTTCTTTACCATTTCTTGAAGAAATTGAATTTCCGCTTGTATGATTGGGTAGGAGCGGAATTTTTCTTGCAGTTGGACAAGCCATGCGGCAAGTCGATCATATTGTTTCTCTAATACGTAATGTTCCATTAATAACCGAGCAAATACATAATAATCATGATCAGGCAACGGGGCTTGCAAACATTGCATCAGATGTTGTTCATATTGGAACGGATCCATATGTTTACGGTTGAAGCGAAGCTCATCGACCACGGTTTGAATCACTTCCGACCGCACTTGCAAAATAAGCTCACCTTTTTTCGGCACCTTTTTGCCGCTTTCCTGTTCAACCACTGATTGCTCTTCTTCGCCTGCATCGCGCTCCTGCTCCGCCAGCTGATATCCGTCTCCTTCTTCTATTGTTTCACGCCATATCGCGTCGCTGCGATCTGCTTTTTGCACTTCTATTTCTGCCGGAATGATTTCCTCCCATTCCATCTCATTCGCTTCTTCTGCCTCTAAACCGTTTTCGTTAAGCGGCAAATGATCGGTGAGCACGTCCCAAGTATGTAAATTCGGCCGTTTTTCTTCACCGTCCGCTTCTGTTTCCTGCGTCGCTGCAGGAATGACAGCCATCTTTTCTTCCAGTTCCGGCGTCACCGCAACGGGCAATTCATCAAGCAGCTCCGTGTGTGGAGCGGCCGCCGACAGTAGCGGCTCAACGCTTTCGTTTTCATGCTGATCGGCCATTTCAATCGTTTTCCAAAAAACTTCGTCTTCGCTTGCATGTTCCGGCTGTGTTTCCTCCACGGCCGTTTCTGGCGGCAACTCGTCCAATGCCGACGTTTCCTTTAGTTTGTCATCGTCATTGTCTGACGCTGCTTCGATTCGTTCGGCATCCGCAGCCGCTTCAAAAGGCAATTCATCGACGATGATGATTTCCTCTTCTTCATCTGCCGTTGAATTTTTTAGGGAAACGCTGCCCGCCGCTTCGATTGGCATTGGTGTTTCCTCTGCGGTTGCCTCTTTTCCGCGCAAAACGTCTATATTTTTGCTCACAGCACCGAAAGTTTCGCCAGCCTGTCCATTTGGTGCTTCCAGTTCTTCATCATCATCCGCTTGTTCTTCCAGGTAAAAAACGTGGGCAAATTGGCGATGAAGCAAATAGGTCAGAGCGATCATCAATAATCCTACTAATATAGCAAGCTGCCACATTGGAAAAAAGGGTTTGGCGACAAGAGAAAGAAAAGAGAACAGCAAGGCAATCAGTAGCACTGCCATTTTCCCAGCCCTGCTTAATCCGACCGGGAGAACAAACAAAAGCGGGATCGCCAAGACAAAGGCAATGACCATAAAAATAGCGTGCTTCAATATGTCACCCCGTTTCCCGATAGCATGACAAGACCATTTTCCTATAAAAAACACAATATTGGACTCTAACATATTGTATAATAAAGTTACATATTTTGAAAGAAGGGTATGGCAAATGGCACAAAAGAAATTTTCTATCATCGGCCGTGCGAACGGATTTACGCTGCTCGAAGTACTATTGTCCATTACGATTTTATCTACCGTTGCGATCGGCATGTTCTACTTTTTTACCAATGCCATGAAATATACGACATATAACCAAGGAAAAACGGTGGCGATCAACATCGCGCGCGGGGTATTGGCCTATATGGAACGCCTCGATTTTACAGCATTAAAACAGTATGTCGATAAGGAACTGCACGATTCCAGCATGCCGTTTGTTAAACTAAACGCTTCTAGCTGCAATCTTGCGCTGTTTGAAGAAAAGCAGGTGTGCGAGGCGCTGCTTCGCCCCACGATCAACAACGTTACATATGATGAAACCCGCATTCATGTATTTCTCATTCCATATGACAAAAAAGCGTGGGACGAGCTGAAAACAGCCCCACCAGAGGAATTCCCTGCATCATTAAAACAGAAGATTCTTAGCGAAAATATCGAAAATCCTGACGCGGATTTGCAAAACTATCTGCTCAAAATTTATGTGATCGTGCGCTGGGGCGACCGAGCCGATGAGTCGGAATGGGTAGAAGGTGTGATTGCCAATGAGACGATACGTTAATAATGCGAACGGACTATCTCTTGTCGAACTGCTAGCCGCCATTACCATTTCTTCCTTTATCCTTGTTTCTATTTATGGCGTGTTTTTCAGCGGGTTGAATGCGTATAAGCGAATTTTTATCGAAAACCAGTTGCGCAGTGAAGCGGATTATGTCGTGGCGACCGTGATGAATGAACTGTACCAGTTTTCTCCCGACGGCCTCAACATGGAGGAAACAACAGATCAGCAGCTGCAGTTTGTAACCGATCGCCAAAAAGTGATTAATTCTTCCGTCGGCATTGTCGAAGAGCAAAAAATGGACCGTAAAACGCTCACCGTTTCTTTGCAGCAGAATGCCGTATTGCTCAATGGGGAGCAACTTCATTCCTCGCATTTAAAAATCGTTTCCAGCCAGTCCAATCTTTCTTATCGCTGTGCGAAACAAGAAGAAAATATTTGCCGAAGCGGCATCATTACGATCAAACTTTCTGTTCAAGACCGCGATCATGACGATCCGGATGGCCTGTTATATATAAAGCCGTTTACATTAAAGACCGAATTCGGATTTTAAAGGAAGTGAGGCTATGAATGAAAAAGGACATAGTTTAGTCGTCACCCTTCTGATCATTACCATCTTTTTTTTGCTCGGTTTAACGATTTTATCTGTCTCTATTTATCAAGCAAAATTTACGGAAATGCGCGTGCAAGACATTGAATCGCTTCATGAAGCGACAAAAGCGATCGAGGAAACGATTGCGGAAATGAAAGTAGTGATAGATGATTTTGAGTTGTCTACGCCAGAAAAATTAGATATGCAGTTAAATACACTAATCCCTACCTTGCAACAGCGCTACGGCGTGCAAATTAAAGATGTGACAGGCGATTATAATATCAATCGCGCAAAATTATTTACTCGCGTTTATCTTATTTCGAAACCCCACGGCAGCAAGACTGTGGAAAGACGGGTGATTTTGACGAATACGCCAAGCTTTTTGAAATATGCGATCGGATCGAAAGAAGATGTTATTTTAAACGGTGGGGCGTATATTGATGGAAATATTTATGCCGGAAAAAACGCCTACGTTACAAATGTAGCCAATTACATCGATAACTCCGATAAACATATGGAACAAACGTCGTTTCCAACAACGAGCAAGACGAGTGTATTGTTTGTCAATGGAAGTTATTATTCTTGTAACGATAAGGAAAGATCCTGTTACAATGCGGATAACGTTTTTCGACGTATTGAGGAAAGTTATTCTAATGACGTGCGCTTTCAATCCCAAGGTCCTTCCATTCAAAAAGAACATGAAGAATTTATTGATGTCGATTTTGACTGGACCGTAAAAGATAAATTGTTAAACGCAGCGGGAATGGAAACATTTAGCCAAGAGTATGAGACTTATATTGATAAAAGCATAGACCAACTTTTAAATGAACTGCAAGACCAAGGCTGCTTTGCTGTCTTTGACAGTGTTTCATCATTACGAGAAAATATCGATTCAACTAGTCAATCGATTATTCTTAAATCGGAAACACCCCCTTTGTTAGATAGCGGCGAACTTGACTTACAAAATAAATGGCTAATTGTCAATGGTGATTTATTTCTGGGAAACAGTGTCAACACGCCAACAAAAGTACGGGGAAATATTATTGTGCGCGGCAATTTGATAATCAGCGGCGATATCCAGCTTGATTCGACGATTTACGTCCTTGGGCGCACGTTCATTTACACCGCCAATATTGCCGGCTGGAATGATAAAGAAGTCGTGCTTCTTTCCAAAGGGCCGCTAGAAATCGCGCGCATCAACGAGTTTGAAAATGAGTTTAAAAACAATCCTGAAAAATTTGAAGAGCCGAATTTAAAAGGCTACTTTTATACCGATAGCAACGCCGTTCTCTACGCGGTCGGATCGTATATCAATATTAAAGGAGGTTTGTTCGCGCGCGGCAACGAGCTTGAACTCGCGCCCGATTCGGATGTTTCCGGGCTTGTCATCAACGCCTATCGCGGCGCGGCGGAAAAACAAGGTGGCTCCATCTCTTTTACACCGCCTCCGTCGCTTGATCAAAAAGAGGAGTCCCGCTTTGTCATCCGCCATGATAAATCGGTATTTATCAATCGCGGGGAAGGATTGCCGTTTGTGAAAAAGCTGTCACTTGTCGTTGACAAGCTAATGGTAAAATAAAACGACGCAGGGATAATCTGATGTCATCCTTTTGGAGTAAAAAAGAAAGGGGGCCTTAGGCTCCCTTTTTGTTTTACCATCTATTCTTTCCGCTTTCTCCATCGTCGCCTGAAGACGATTTCTCGCGGACAATCACCGTGATCGAATCTTTGATTTCTTTACCATCCTTCGTTTTCGCTTTGGCTATCGCAGTAATCGTTGAATATCCAACGTCTTTGGCAACGATATACCATTTGCCTTGCCGCAGGCGCGCTTCGACGTATTCCGAAGCGGACGATTGTACAGAGTCAAGGCTTTTATCTGTCGCATCGCTTGGAGTAAAGGTTAATTGCGATTCGACGTCGAGCTCTTCGCCTACCGTCATATATAAAACTTCCTGTTGGAAATCGATCGCTTCGAGCGGCACGAACGGGTCAATAACCGTAATGGTAGCCTTTGCCGTTACATTGCTGCCGTCTGTCGCTTTCACCGTAATCTCTACCGTCCCCGGCTGAACGGCCTTGACTGTTCCGTCCACCACCGTCGCGACGTCCGGATCGCTCGAAGTCCATCGCAGCGTTTGATTCGTCGCATCGCTTGGCTCGATTGTTACCGGAATCGTCTGCGTTTCGCCGATTTCCATCGTTTGTTTATAGTCTCCTAATGTTAATTGGCGAATGAGCTTAGTATACGTAAGCGATACCGTGGTAATGCCGTCTCCTTTTGTTAATCCGCCTTTCGCCTTAATGGATATCGTCGACGTTCCATCCCAAGTGATCGGAATTTCATATGGTGAATTGAGCGGCTTCCAAGCGCTATCTTGCTTTGGATTTTCGACTTTATATTCGTACGTGACACCTTCCCCTGCGACACGCCCTGTTACTTTAACGGTTACCGGTTCTGTAACAGTCGCGCCACTTGGGACTTGCTGATCATCTCCGGTTATAATTGCTACGTGCGGTTTTAAATATAGCTTCACCGTCTCACCGTTATTGTACGTGACGAGAAGAATGGAATCGTCGTCTTCCTTAAATTGCAATGCCTTTACCGGAAGCATCAGCAATCCGTAATCGTTCGGATGTTTCGTCGTTCCAAGCAAATTGGCTGCTGAATCAAGCTCTTGCCATTTCGTAATAAGGCCGCGGCTGTCTCCTTCGTAATATATATCGGGAAATTCACGTAAGCGGACCTTCATTGCAATCCGTTGCGAAGGGGGAGTTAAAGATGCCGTCCGCGCGCCGTATTTGCTATCTTGAAAAGAAACGAAAGCCGGTGGCAATTGCACCCCTTCCATTGCCCAATTCGCCTGAAACGTTAATTCGGCGGTAATCTCTTTATTATTTAGCTCCTTATAGTTGATAACCGTATTTGGAAACATAATCTCGGCGTACTGGACACCATTTTCCGTATATACGGTCACGTTTTGCGACGGAATTGCCGTAACTCCTTCCGGAAGCTGCTGAACCAATTTGATGTTGCTTATGTTCCCGGATGCGCTCCCAACATAGCCAATGGCTGTTAGCGAATAACGTGCTTTAAATCGGTTCGAATCATCATCTGTATTACCGAATTTCACTAAGTCGTCTACGCCTCTCGTAATTCCTTCTAGCGTCACCGTTCCGTCAAACGACGGCGGCACTTCGTCTTTCACGACGACCTTGACTGATTTCGAGATCGGTGTTTGTTCTACTCCGTATATATCGCGATATGTCAATTCCGCGGTAAACGTATACTCCCCTTTTGCTTTAAACCGCATCGGAATCGGAATGGTAACCGGCGGCGGTGCTGGCTGCCCTACTTTATACGGAATCGAAAACGTGATGTAGGCGTTTTCTTTCTTTTCATCGAGCCAAACTTGATCCGTCTCGACAATTTCCACGTTTCCGCCAAACGAGGTTAGCGGAATTTTTATCGTTCCACTTAACACCGGATCGGTCGCCAGCTTCGAAAACTCCTGGAAAATTTCCGTTAGGTTTTGCTCCGTGCCTCGCTTCGCCTGTCCACCTGTCATCGCGGATAGCTTTTCTAAATAATCCATGTCGACATCTTGATGATTACCGAAGCCGATGGAATATAGTGTAATATTGTTCATACCGAGGGTTTTAGCGATATTAATTCCGTGATCGCGAATTTTTGCTTCTGCCTCGTGGTATTGTAAATATTGTGTCTCTGTTTCTTTTTCCGAATAGTAAACCGTTCGCATTGGTGTTATTACCGGAAAACCAAATAATATTGAATATAACCTATATTCAACATCTAAATTCTCTATTTTCCCTTTGTATCGAATCGGCTCTTTCGCTTTAGAAACTGTTGGAATTCCATCGGTTAAAAAGATAATATACTTTTTTCGCGATGGATCATTAAAAAATGATTGCGCTCTTTGTAATGCTGCTGAATAGTTTGTCAGTCCGTGTGCGTTAAGACTGTTGGCTGTACTAGCAATAACATCTAACTGTGCTTTTGCATCTTCATACTTCGAAAATGGAACAACTTTTATTTCATCTATTTCATCAGAAAAAGGAATAAGAGCAAAACGGTCATTCGGATTAACGTTTGCTTTAAAATAGTCAATAGCGGACTTAAGAGCGCTTTTGGCAAGTTGAAGCTTCATCCATGTCATCGACAATGACACGTCAAACACAAACACGACATCAATCGGAGGGCGAACGATGTTGTCCACTCTGCCTTTTGGAATTAACGTTACATCTAATCTTCCTTGCGCATCTGCGTTGGGCGGCTTGGCATATTCATTTTGCGAGGATGTAAAAGCAAAGTCTAAATATGCGCTGCTTTGGGAATTTCCTTTCTCATATTCGTAAGGGACAGATGGAAATGAAAAATATAAATCTTCTTTTCCACCCCCCAACGTCCGATAGGCATCGACAGTGATTTCGTATGTCACCGTTTCTCCTTGCGCTGCCGGCCATTTGCCGGTCATATCGAGCGAAAACGTATATTTTTTCTCGCCGTTTCGGTCGGCCGGCACTTCGACCGCGTCTGTGCGATAGCTTACCGCTCTGTTTTCCTGTCCCTTTACGTTAATGCGGACATCAAAATGGGTGATCGTGTTTCCGTTTCCTTCCCCATTGCCGGGCGATGTCGCCCATCCTTCGATTTTCTCATCCGTTACTAAAGTAATATCCCCTTCTTTTTTACTATCTGCCCACACAAATTGTGCATCGATATGTAAAAATCCTAATATAATCACGAAAATTCCAATGAATGCTATTCGCTTTCGCCACAGTGCCACACGCCTCCCCTCCCCCTTCCAAAGTACTATTTTTCTTTATTATATCAACATTTTTTTCTATATGGATATTACTTTTTTATCAACTTTCTTACTTCCGCAATAAAGTACAACGACCCGGTAATCAAGAAAAGATCGTCGCTTCGCTTTTGTTTTTTCTTTTCCTGAATCCAGCCTTTCCAGTCGTCCGTCGTCGCTTTGCGCGGATGGTCGCACAGCTCAGCAAGCTGTTTGGCGGATGCGGCGCGCGGAAAATCGAATGAAGTAAACGTCATCGTTTTGGCGATTTCGGCAAGCAACGGAATCATTTGAGCCAGCGGTTTATCCGCCAATGCGGCAAATAACACGTGAATATCTTTGTCGGGATAGTGCGAACGTACTGTATCAACAAGACTATGAATACCTGCCTCGTTATGAGCACCGTCAATAATGATCAGCGGCTTTTTGCTTACTTGTTCAAAGCGGCCGATCCATTTTGCCTTTTCCAGTCCTTCATAAATATGTTCTTTTTCAATCAAAAACGAATAGCACATCCGCAAATACTCCGCTGCCATCACCGCCAGCGCCGCATTTTGCGTTTGATGCGCTCCAAACATCGTAATTTTTACATCTGGATATTGCGAAAACGGCGTTTCCAGCGAAAAACGCTCTCCATCAGTGACCGACTCGTGCTGAACGATCAAAAAGTCCTCTCCGAGCCGATACGTTTTTGCTTTCAGTGATGCCGCTTTTTCCGAAATTACCGTCCAGGCTTCTGGCTGCTCGACGCCGGTAATCAACGGTACTCCTGATTTAATAATGCCAGCTTTTTCAAAAGCGATTTTATCTAATGTTTCTCCTAAAATATTCATATGGTCATAGCCGATGTTAGTAATGATGGAAAGAAGCGGATAAATCACGTTCGTCGAATCAAAGCGGCCGCCAAGTCCGGCTTCAATAAGCACCATATCTTGAATGTTCATTTTCCCGAAATAATAAAACATCATCGCCGTAATGACTTCAAATTCTGTCGGCGCGCCAAGCTCGGTTTGCTCAAGCTCTTCGGCAAGCGGCTCGATCACTTGGACGAGCTCGACAATTTCTTGATCGCGAATCGGCTTGCCGTTGACGCTGATGCGTTCGTTAAATTGCTCGACATACGGCGACGTAAACGTGCCGACAGAGTAACCTGCCGCTTGTAAAATATGGCGCAAATAGCTTACCGTTGACCCTTTTCCGTTTGTTCCCGCGATATGAATCGCCCTGATGCGGCGTTCCGGATGTCCAAGCTTGTCCATCAACCATTTCATTCGTTTTAATCCTGGTTTTATTCCTAAACGCAAACGCCCATGAATCCACTCTAGCGCTTCCTCATAGGTGCGAACCATTGGCATGTTCCTCCTTGTATGATGATAAGAAAAGACGAATCCAAAATTTCCGGATTCGTCTTCATGATAAGTGAAGGAGCGTTCCCTTGTCTATTTTTTTAATTCCGCCAGGCGGGCGCGAACCGCTTCGCGTTTTTCTAGATAATCTTTTTCTTTTCTTCGCTCTTCCTCAACTACATGCGCCGGAGCTTTCGCAAGGAACCCTTCGTTGCTTAGTTTCTTTTGCACGCGCTCGACCTCTTTATCGAGTTTTTCCAGTTCTTTTTCGAGCCGTTTAATTTCTTCTTCGATATTGATAAGCCCCTCAAGCGGCAAAATCAATTCCGCACCGGTGACAACCGCGGTCATCGCCTTTTCCGCCGCTGGAATATCGGTTGCAATGATCAGCTCGCTCGGATTGCAGAACCGTTCTAAATACGCGCGATTTTTCTCCAGCGTTGCCTGCACTTGTTCATCTTTTGCCTTAATGTGCAGTTTAATTGGTTTGCTTAACGGTGTATTCACTTCGGCGCGAATGTTGCGGACCGCGCGGATAATATCGACAAGAAGGCGCATTTCTTCCGCTGCCTCACGATTCGAAAGCTCAGGGCGCACTTCCGGCCATTTCGCTACCGTAATCGACTTGCCTTCATGTGGAAGGTGCTGCCAAATTTCCTCGGTAATGAACGGCATGAACGGATGAAGCAGGCGCATTGTATTGTCAAGCACATAGGCTAATACAGAACGTGTCGTTTTCTTCGCCGCTTCATCATCCCCATAAAGCGGAAGCTTCGCCATTTCAATATACCAGTCGCACAAGTCGTCCCAAATAAAGTTGTACAACACGCGGCCGACTTCACCGAATTCATATTTTTCGGCCAGTTTTGTCACCGTTTCGATCGTTTCGTTTAAGCGTGTTAAAATCCAATGGTCGGCAACCGTTTTTTCTCCGCTTAAATCGAGCTGGTCGTACGTCATTCCGCCCATGTTCATCAGCGCGAAGCGGGACGCATTCCAAATTTTATTGGCAAAGTTCCATGTTGCTTCGACTTTCTCGGTGCTAAAGCGCAAATCTTGCCCCGGCGAGCTTCCTGTCGCCAAGAAGAAGCGGAGCGAATCGGCACCGTACTGGTCGATGACATCCATCGGATCGACGCCGTTGCCGAGCGATTTGCTCATTTTTCTTCCTTGCGCGTCGCGGACAAGACCATGGATTAATACGTCTTTAAACGGTCTTTTTCCGGTAAATTCAAGGCCTTGGAAAATCATGCGCGATACCCAGAAGAAAATGATGTCATATCCGGTGACAAGCACATCGGTTGGATAATAGCGTTTGTAATCCGGTGCCTCTGTATCCGGCCAGCCCATCGTTGAAAACGGCCATAGGGCTGAGCTAAACCATGTATCTAGTACATCCGGGTCTTGCTCCCAGTTTTCAATATCGGCCGGCGGTTCATGATCGACATAAATTTCGCCTGTTTCTTTATGATACCAAGCCGGAATGCGATGCCCCCACCATAATTGACGGGAAATGCACCAGTCGCGAATATTTTCTAGCCAATGCAAATACGTTTTTTCGAAGCGTTCCGGAACGAAATGTACTTTTCCTTCCGTTTTTTGCAGCTCAATCGCAGCTTCAGCAAGCGGCTTCATTTTCACAAACCATTGCGTCGACAAATACGGCTCGACAACCGCGCCGCTTCGTTCGCTATGGCCAACGGAATGCACATGCTCTTCGATTTTAAATAGCACGCCTTGTTCTTGCAAATCTTTCACGATTTGCTTGCGGCATTCAAAGCGGTCCAATCCTTGGTATTGCAGCGCGTTTTCATTCATCGTGCCGTCTTCGTTCATGACGAGGATGCGCGGCAAGTTGTGGCGGTTGCCGATTTCAAAGTCGTTCGGGTCATGCGCCGGCGTAATTTTCACCGCGCCTGAGCCGAATTCCATATCGACATATTCATCGGCGATAATCGGAATTTCGCGGCCGGTAATCGGCAAAATAACCGTTTTGCCGATGAGATGTTGATAGCGTTCATCATCTGGGTGAACGGCGACCGCAGTATCGCCGAGCATCGTTTCCGGACGGGTCGTTGCCACTTCGATATAGCCCGATCCGTCGGCAAGCGGATAGCGCATATGATAAAGCGCGCCTTTTACTTCTTTATAAATCACTTCAATATCCGATAATGCCGTTTTCGTTACCGGATCCCAGTTAATAATGTATTCGCCGCGATAAATAAGCCCTTTTCGGTAAAGCGATACGAACACTTCGCGCACCGCTTTCGATAAGCCTTCATCGAGCGTAAAGCGCTCCCGCGTATAATCGAGGCCAAGCCCTAATTTTGCCCATTGCTGGCGGATGTGGTTCGCATACTCTTCTTTCCATTTCCACGTTTCTTCAAGAAACTTTTCCCGGCCTAAATCATAGCGGGACAGCCCTTGCTTGCGCAATTTTTCCTCTACTTTTGCCTGTGTGGCGATTCCGGCATGGTCCATTCCCGGCAGCCATAAGACGTCATAGCCTTGCATCCGTTTCATGCGTGTTATAATATCTTGCAGCGTCGTGTCCCACGCATGTCCTAAATGCAGCTTCCCTGTTACGTTTGGCGGCGGGATCACGATCGTAAACGGCTTTTTATCAGGATCGCCCGTCGCTTCAAAAAATTTTCCGTCAAGCCACCATTGATAGCGGTTTGTTTCCACCGCTTTATGGTCGTATTTCGTCGACATCGTTATCTCTTTTTGTTCCATTTTGCTTTCCCTCCTTCTTATCAATAAAAAACTCCTTTCATCCTAAAAAGGACGAAAGGAGACTCTTTCGCGGTACCACCTTTTTTCTTAAGCAAAAATAGCTTGCTTAAGCACTTCATTGCGATAACGGCATATCACCGGCTTCTTCTACTAGGCAGCCGCCGTTCAAAGAAGCAGCTCGAGGGCGACCTTCCAACGATAACCGTCCTAGGAAATCTCGCAGCTACTGATTTCCCTCTCTGAAGGCGTTATTCGTTGTACTCTTCCCTGTCTTCGCTTTTTGCTATTTTTCTGTTTATTATACTACCGAAAAACTTATTTTATCGTCAATCATCTTTGCCAATTTTTTATTTATTTATTCCATACCTTCATTTTTGGTGACAAAAATAATATCCAATCATATTTTAATAGTAACTTGCAAGAAGGAGGGAGTGCTCAATGAAACGATTTAACTATTATTCATGGCCGCCATGGCTTCGGCAAGTTCGCGCCGTCTGTGCGCAATTTATTATCCCGATTACGATTGTTCAAGCAGTCCGCACGATTTTTTTACCGACGACGTTTGATGTCATCTTATTGGCCATTTTTGTGCTTATTGCGGTGGCGTTTCATCTGGAGTGGATTTAGCTTCTTCTGCCTCTTTTCGCTGGATAAGGCGCATGACAACATACTCCATATTTTTCATTGCAAAGTAACGGCGCTGCAGTTCGGAAACGTACTCCCGTTCACTTTTGCCGTTTTGGCGCTTTGTCTCGTACTCATAAATGCAGCGATACAAAAAATGCGGCTGTGCGAGATGGCTGAAAAAAAAGGACCGTTCCTCTTCTAACAGGGATAACGCTTTTTCGTATTCTTCCACTCCTTCCACCCATTCATCACCGATCGGCGGAAATGTATGCATATGATAACGAAGCGCTATGATTACATCGAAAAGCGGCGAATTCCAGCCGGCCCGTTCCCAGCTAAAAAAATAGCACTGTTCCTTTCCCGTTTCGAGATAATGAGAAAGCCGTGCTTTTCCGTGAATCCAGGCGATTCTCCATTTTTTTGTTTCCTTTATTTTTTCATGCCATTTCTCTAACTCCGTCTCCGCAAACCAATAGGCTTGCATAGTTTCATGAAAATAGGCGCAGCATTGCAGCTGAAACGGCGACATATACCATGTATTTTCGCACTTTTCTATATAAGCTTGCAAAAACGAACGCTGCTGTTCCCATTCCTTCTTTTTCTGCTCATAATAGGCGCTGACCTCTTCTTCGCGAACATCGATCTGCTTTAACGATGTTTTGTGCAAATAAGCAAGAGCGCGGAAAAAAGCACGAATTTGTTCGTGTTTTTCTGTTCTTGTTTCTACCGCAATCCACGGCATTAAATAATAATGCCGGCCATGCGAGACAAACGGCAAACCTTGCCTCGATAAATAAAGGGGAACCAATTGTTTTCCATACAGCATGTACGATTGTTGCACGGCCGCCATTTCCCTGGCATTTGTTATTTCTTTTAAAGCAAACAGGCCGGCGTTCGTATAGACTTTTTTTACTTTCCCGTAATCATCGACGCGAAACGGCTTTAGCCCGTATTGCTGCAAAATGGGTACATACATTTCGATCCGTTCTCTGTTCAATGAAACGCCCCCTTTCATAAAAAGAAGTGAGGAATCATGTTTCCCTCACTATCAAGGGCGGCTTCCCACCAGCGCCGGGATATATAATAGTTGCCCTTCATGAATCTCTTCCGGGCTTTCCAGTTGATTGGCACGCAGCAGCTGCTGGACGGTTAAATCGTACCGTTCGGCGATCTTGTCCAACGAATCTCCTTGCTGAACGATGCAAATTTTTACTTTCGTAAATTCCTCCGCCTGATTTTTGGCAAATAGTTTTGTTAAATATAACGCATTTTCGCTTTTTACTTTTGTTTTTTCGTTTTCATCCTCTACTTCTTCCGCTATGTCTTCATCGTTTTCTTTAATGGCGCCGATCGACACTTTTGCCTCCTGCTGCGGAGCAACTTCTTCTACTTTGTTTTCTTCTACTACCTTATTTTCTTCTTCTGCCTGCACCGGCTCGTTTTCCATAAACGGCATCACTGCTTCTTTCTTTTCCGCCGTTTGTTCCGCCAAATTTAATGGCACCACATTTTCTTTTTTGTGTTTCTTTTCTTTTCGATCAGTTGCTGCTTCCTCTTGTTCTTCATTCTGCTCTGTTAGCATGTCATCGGCAACAGAAACTGGCCCTTCTTCCAACTGCTCGTTCCGCTGTTCTTCTTCATATACCTCTTTGCGCGCCACTACCTCAAATGGTTCAAACAACGGCTCGTCGTTTTCTTCCTCTACTAACGAAGGTTCATCAAGTGGCACTTCGCTAATTCCGCTGATCGAAATATCCGCCGTCACTAGCAATCTCCCATCTTCACTTAAATCGTAGTCAAACGATTCCACCGTCACGTATACATCCTCTAAATGATGAATGCGATTTTTCGGAATCGTAATATCGATTGGAAAACGGTGTGACAATTCGCTGATACCGTCTTCACGCGTGGAAACGCGCTGAATAAAGCGATGGCTGACAAAATCAAATGAATCTGTATCTGTATCGCTTTCTTCGCCTTCCGCTAGGAGAAATTCCCCGCTTAATTGCAAAGCCCCGCGAATTGTAATATATTGCTCGTATTCATCGACCGTGACGACTGGGTCAAGCGAAATAGAAAGAAATTCAGCGACTTCCTGTCCTTTTTTAAACCAGACCGATTCCTCGAGGGAAAAACGCAAATACGATTGCTCCAACCGTAACTCCTCCTTCCGTCCCTTCCAACAAAATTGTCTATGCCATTACCCATTGTATGAAGGAAAAAGAAATAGTATGAATAAAAAATCGGGCTGCCCATCAAAAGATGGACAAACCCGTTTTTTATTTCCCTTCGCGAATCTTCGCAAACGCGCGCTCCGCCGCGGCGATTGTTTTTTCAATATCTTCATCCGTATGCTCCGTGGACAAAAATAACCCTTCAAACTGCGACGGAGGAAGGAAAATTCCTTGTTCCGCCATTTCGCGATAATACGTCGCAAACATCTCTAAATTCGATGTTTTCGCTTTTTCATAGTTGATCACTTTTTCGTTTGTAAAGAAGAAACCGATCATCGAACCCGCGCGATTAATCGTATGCGGAATTTCGTATTTTTCCGCTGCTTCGCGCAATCCTTCTTCCAATCGATCTGCTTTTTTGCGGAACTCCACATATGTTTCCGGCGTCAGCTGAATCAATGTTTCATATCCGGCCGTCATGGCGAGCGGATTTCCCGATAAGGTGCCGGCTTGATAAATCGGACCGCTCGGCGCCACTTTTTCCATAATTTCCGCTTTTCCACCGTACGCTCCGACCGGCAGCCCGCCGCCAATGACTTTTCCAAGGCACGTCAAATCCGGTTCAATGCCAAAATAGCCTTGCGCGCAATGGTAGTCAACGCGGAAGCCGGTCATGACTTCATCAAAAATAAGGAGCGCACCGTATTGTTTCGTAATATCTCTTAATCCTTGCAAAAAGCCCGGAACCGGCGGAACGACGCCCATGTTTCCGGCAACCGGCTCGACGATGACCGCGGCAATATCTTCGCCAAACCGTTCAAATGCGTAACGGACGCTTTCTAAGTCATTATAAGGAACGGTGATCGTATTTTGCGCTACCGCTTCTGGAACCCCAGGGCTATCCGGCAAGCCAAGTGTCGCCACTCCCGAACCAGCTTTTATCAATAACGAGTCGCCGTGGCCGTGATAACATCCTTCAAATTTCAAAATTTTATTGCGACCCGTATAGCCACGTGCTAACCGAAGCGCACTCATCGTCGCTTCTGTTCCGGAGTTTACCATACGAACAATTTCGATGGATGGTACCCGTTCAATCACTAATTTCGCTAACTCGTTTTCAATCAATGTCGGTGCGCCAAAGCTTGTACCGTTTTCTGTCACTTTTTTTAACGCCTCGACAACGCGAGGGTTCGCATGGCCTAAAATAAGCGGTCCCCATGATAACACATAATCGATATATTCATTGCCGTCGATATCGTAAATTTTCGAGCCATTGCCTCGCGCCATAAAGATCGGTGTCATGTGGACGGATTTAAATGCGCGAACGGGACTGTTGACACCACCTGGCAGCAGCCGGACCGCTTCTTCATACGCCGCTTTCGAACGTTCATAGCTTCGCATATCCGATAGATCTCCTTTCTACTCGTTTAACCAGCGAGCCACATCTTTCGCAAAATAAGTCATAATTAAATCCGCACCTGCCCGCTTCATGCTAGTAAGCATTTCCAGCACAATGTCTTTTTCGTTAATCCAGCCGTTTTGCGCCGCTGCTTTCACCATCGAATATTCGCCGCTGACATTATAGGCGACAAGCGGAAGGTGGAAATGGTTTTTAATGTCACGGATAATATCCAAATAGGCGAGCGCTGGTTTTACCATTAAAAAGTCAGCGCCTTCGCGCACATCGGATTCCGCTTCCCGGAACGCTTCAAGACGGTTGGCAGGATCCATTTGATATGTTTTCCGGTCGCCAAATTGCGGTGCGCTGTCAGCCGCATCGCGGAAAGGACCGTAAAATGCGGACGCATATTTAATCGCATACGACATAATCGGCACATGCGCAAATCCGGCTTCATCGAGTCCTTGGCGAATCGCGGCAACGAAACCGTCCATCATATTCGAAGGCGCGATAATATCAGCACCTGCCTGCGCCTGGCTGACCGCAGTTTTCACCAGCAATTCAAGCGATGGATCGTTTAATACTTGTTCGTTTTCGACCACACCGCAATGTCCATGGCTGGTGTATTCGCACAAACACGTATCAGCAATGACCACGATTTCTGGATAGTTCGCTTTAATGTAGCGAATGGCCTGCTGGACGATGCCATGCTCACAGTATGCTTGCGAACCGACTTCATCTTTTTCTGCCGGCACGCCGAAAACGATTACCGATTTAATGCCTAGTTGGACGACTTCGTCCATTTCTTCATTTAAACGGTCAAGCGAAAATTGGTATATTCCTGGCATGGATGGTACTTCCCGTTTTACCCCTTTTTCTTCGACAACAAAAATCGGATAAATAAGATCCTCGACATGAAGATGCGTTTCTCTCACCATCGCCCGCAAATTGGCGTTCTGCCGCAAACGGCGGTGGCGGTCAAACTGTAACGTTGCCATCGCTTTTCCCTCCATCTTTCATTTTGCAAAATATTGTTCCATCGCTTTTATCATACCATCAATCGTATACTCGTCTGGACAAATATGCACGGGAAGTCCTGCTTTTTCTGCTGTCTCCTTCGTAATTGGTCCAATGCAGGCGATGACGCAACCATTTAGCAGGGAACGAACGTCTTTTTCTTCTACCATCGAACTAAAGCTTCGCACCGTCGAGGAACTGGTGAATGTCATGACATCAAGTTTTTTTTCACGCAGCAATGCGAGAAGCTGTTCTTTTCCTGCTTCGTTCAGCGTCGTTTCATATACGACCAGCTCTGTCACCTCGGCCCCCATCTCTGTCAGCGCATCGCGCAACACCGGCCTTGCCAAATTCCCCTTGACGAAAAGAACGCGATCGCGCGGCTTAACAAGCGGTTTTAGCGCCTCGATCACCCCTTCGGCAACAAATTCACTAGGGACGACGGCAGGAGAAACGCCATACGCTTTTAAAGCCGCCGCCGTTTTCTTTCCGACTACTACCACTTTTGGAAGCGGTGTTTCCTTTTTGACAAACGGAAAGAAAAACCGGACACCGTTCGCGCTTGTAAAAATGAGCCAATCATAATCGGAAAGCTGCCGCACACACCGTTCCATTTTTTCACGATGGGAAGAAGGAGAGATCGAAATAAGCGGAATTTCAATCGGCGTTGCTCCTGCTTGGCGCAGCTTTTCCGAGAACGTTTTCGCCTGTTCCTTTTCTCTTGTCACAAGCACCGTTTTCCCCGCCAACGGACCGCCTTCCATTACTGATTCATCTCCTCTTTTACCCTCTCGATTAATGCTTTCGCCCCTTGTCCACTTAATAAGGCTGCCGCTTGGATTCCAACTTCCTCCGGATTCGTCCCGCATACCATTTCTTTATACATTTCTTTTCCATCAGGCGACGCGACAAGTGCAGTCAACACGATGTCATTTCGTTCATCGATATACGCATAGCCGGCGATCGGTACTTGACAGCCGCCTTCCATCTGCTGCAAAAAGGCGCGTTCCGCCCGCACCGCTCTCTCGGTATTGACATCGTTTAATTTTTGCAGCCATTCGCGCAGCTCATCATCATTTTCGCGGCATTCCACCGCAAGCGCTCCTTGTCCGACGGCAGGAAGACATACATCTGTTGATAAATATTCCGTAATGACATCTCTTGCCCAGCCCATGCGCGCCAATCCGGCCGCTGCCAAAATGATCGCGTCATACTCTTCGCTTTCCAGCTTTGCCAGCCTCGTATCAATATTGCCGCGAATCCATTTAATGTTTACATCCGGCCGCTTATTGAGTATTTGCGCAGACCGCCGCAAACTGCTTGTCCCAATGACTGCCCCGCTTGGTAGATCGGCGAACGTTTTGTTCTGTTTGCTAATGAGTACATCACGAGGATCTTCTCTTAGCGGCACGCAGCCAATAGTCAGCCCCTCTGGCAGCACAGCCGGCATATCTTTCATGCTATGTACAGCCATATCAATCTCGCTATCTAACATAGCTTGTTCAATCTCTTTGACAAACAGCCCTTTGCCGCCGACTTTCGAGAGCGTCACATTGATAATTTTATCTCCTTTCGTAACGATTTCTTTTACTTCAAACTCAAACGGCGCTCCTAATCGTTTCAACTGCTCAATCACCCAGTTGGTTTGCGTCAGGGCGAGTTTGCTGCGCCGCGATCCGACGATAATTTTCCGCATCTTGCACTCCTCCGTTATGAATACCAAAAATGAAATTTCGATAAACTTCCGAATAAGAGAAAGTTTACCAACAAAAATAAAAACGAACCGATATTCCAAAGCGCGATCGCCTTTCCTTGTACTTGCTGCACAGCGCGCTTGTAAAAGTAAATGCTGTACACCGCCAGCACCAGAAACGAGCCTAGCACTTTGGCATCATACCAATGAAAATGCTCGATTTTGATATAGGCCCAGATGACGCCAAGAATTAACCCTAATAACAACATAGGCAATCCAAGCAAATTTAAAACATACGACATAAAGTCTAATTTCGTTAAATCCGCCATCCGCCACAACCGTTCTCCCCATTTTTTTCGCTTTAATAAACTATATTGCAGCATGTATAAAATCGAAAAGATAAAGGAAAGCGAAAACGCCGCATACGCAAGCAACGCCATCGTAATATGGATAATAAGCAGCTCGGAAATGAGCTGTTCGGCAACGGCCGGTGACTGATGATTCGGCGCAAACGTATGAATCGCCAAAATTAAAAAAGCAAGCACATTTGTAAAAAAAACAATAAAATCCACGCGCATAAGCCGATTAATGATTAAAGACAGCGTAATAAGCAGCCAGGCGTAAAAATAAAGGCCTTCCGATATCGTCAAAACCGGGAAGCGCCCTGTCTGTATGATACGAAACAAGAAAAAGAACGTTTGAAGCAGCCAAACAATAGAAAGTAACCAGAAAGCGATTTGATTCGCCTTCCGGTTACGTTGGAGAAAGTCGACAAAATATAAAAGAATGGACACGACATAAACAAGAATAGAAAGCTCATATAAACGAATCATGGTCATCTCAAACATATGCCAAAATCCTCTCTTAGGACTGCAGAGATGGCATAGCAGCACGCTGACCATCTTCTTTTTCTTGCTTTTGCGCCTCAACGGCATCCTCGATATTGAAAATTTTCATAAACAATTGCAACGCTTCTTCGGCATTTGGCTCTGCCGCCAGCTCTTTTGCCCGCAAAATCGGATCGCGCAGCAACTGGTTAATGATGCTTTTCGTATGCTTATTTAATACTTTACGATCCCGTTCCGATAAATGCGGCAACTTCCGCTCGATGCTTTTCATCGTTTCCGCCTGAATCGCCAGCGCTTTTTCGCGAAGCGCGGCAATCACCGGCACGACACCGAGCGTCTGCAGCCATTGCTGGAACGCGACAAGCTCTGTCCCGATCATATTCTCGATTTGTCTCGCCGCTTTTTCGCGTTCTGCCAAATTCGCTTGCACAATTCCTTCTAAATCATCAATATCATATAAAAAGATGCTTTCCAATTCGGCAATCGCTGGGTCTAAATCGCGCGGGACGGCAATATCGACCATAAACAGCGGGCGGCCTTTTCTCATTCTCTCTAACGGAGCCATCATTTCCTTCGTAATGATATAGTCTTTTGCTCCTGTTGAACTGATGACAATGTCGGCCTCAAGCAACGCGCAAGACAGCTCGCAAAGCGATTTGGCCGTCCCGGCAAACTTTTTCGCCAGCTGCTCTGCTTTTTCGAGCGTGCGGTTGACAACGGTTACTTTTTTTACACCATTGCCATATAAATTTTGTGCCGCCAATTCTCCCATTTTGCCGGCGCCGATAATTAAAACATGTTTAGAAGATAAATCGCCAAAAATCTTTTTGGCAAGTTCAACCGCCGCATAGCTTACCGACACCGCGTTCGCGCCGATTTCGGTTTCCGAATGGGCGCGTTTGGCAAATGTCACCGCCTGTTTGAACAAATGATTAAAAATCGTGCCGACCGTTCCCGCCTCCTGGGCCAGAAGGTAGCTTGTTTTCACTTGTCCTAAAATTTGCGTTTCCCCTAAAATCATTGAATCGAGACCGGAAGCAACGCGGAATAAATGCTCCACCGCCGCTTCGTTTTCGAGCACATTTAAATACGGTGTAAGCGTGTCGAGGTCGATATGAAACCAATCCGCTAAAAAAGCTTTTATATAATAACGGCCAGTATGCAACTGGTCGACCACCGCATAAATTTCCGTACGATTGCATGTAGAAACGATTACATTTTCTAAAATACTTTTTTGCTGCTGCAACCGTTTCATCGCATCGGCCAATTCCGGCTCGCCAAACGTCAGTTTTTCACGGATTTCAACAGGGGCCGTTTTATAGTTTATGCCAATAACAACTACATGCACGTCCTTTATACCCCCTTATTCGTCAAGTACCTAAAATATCTCTCATTATTATAACACATGTGTCTTTCTTCTTTGTGAAAAAAGTGTGAACATGGTAGAACGCATATGATAAACTTGATACAGTAATCAGTGTATCATAAAAAAGTTTGACAAGAAACTGGGAGGAACCGATGAAAAAACAAGCGACGTTCTCTGGCATTATTCTTGTTGGACTGGGCGTTTACTTTTTGGTGAATCAGCTTCACTCCTCATTTGTACATCTTTTTCAAGATTGGCCGGCACTGTTAATGATTTTCGGAGCGGCGTTGATCGGCCAGGCGTATTCTGCCCGTGAATACCAACATCTATTTCCAGGCATCCTTTTGTTTGGATTCGGATTGCACATTTTACTTGCCCATTGGTTCAAACAATGGCCAAATCATATCGGCGTCTTGTTCTTTATCGTTGCGATAGCGTTTTTCATTAGCTCCCGAAAAGTAAAAAGCGGACTTGGCCAAAGCATCTTTTTTTTGGCATTAGCTTTGATTATGTTGTTTTCCGAACAATTTCAGCCGCTGTTTTATATCGTCGAAACAGGCATCGCATCGATTTGGAAGTTTTGGCCGCTTGGGCTCATCCTTGCTGGTATATACATATTATTGGTAAAGCGAAAATAATCAATGCAAAAAACACCAGCGTTCATCAAGCTGGTGTTTTTCTCTCAAAGGAATCGCTCCAATGCCGCCCATGCTTCCTCTTTTCCCTGGCCTGTTTCCGCCGAAAACAAGATCAATTCATCGCCGGCTGCCATCTTCAACGTTTCACGCACGACTTTTCCATGCTTCTGCCACTTCCCTTTTGGAACTTTATCCGCTTTTGTCGCAATAACGATCGTTGGGATATCATAATGCTTTAAAAACTCATACATCATGACATCATCTTTTGTCGGCGGATGGCGCAGGTCAATGATCAGCACTACCGCGCGCAGCTGCTCTCGTGTCGTAAAATACGTTTCCATCATTTTGCCCCATGCTTCCCGCTCTTTTTTCGACACTCGCGCAAAGCCGTATCCTGGGACATCGACAAAGTAGAGCGATTCATTAATCAAATAAAAGTTTAATGTTTGCGTTTTTCCCGGTTTCGATGACGTTCGTGCCAAATTTTTCCGGTTCACCATTTTATTAATAAATGAAGATTTGCCGACGTTCGAACGCCCGGCGAGCGCAAACTCCGGCAAGTTGCCGGCCGGATATTGCTCCGGCTTTACCGCGCTGATGACGATTTCTGCTTTTGTCACGTTCATGGTTGCTCCCCTGCCAATGCATGTTGTAGTACTTCATCTAAATGGGATACGAGCACAAATTGCAAATCTTTTTTTACCACATCTGGGATATCCTCTAAATCTTTTTCATTGTCCTTTGGCAAAATGACTTTTTTCAAGCCGGCGCGATGGGCGCTTAACGTTTTTTCTTTTAATCCGCCGATTGGCAAAACGCGGCCGCGCAGCGTGATTTCTCCCGTCATGCCAACAAAGCGGCTTACCGGCCGGCCTGTTAAGGCGGAAATCAGCGCGGTTGCAATCGTAATCCCCGCTGATGGCCCGTCTTTTGGCACCGCGCCTTCGGGAACGTGAATATGAATATCGTATTTTTCATGAAAATCTGGGTCAATGCCAAGCTGTTCGGCCCGCGAGCGTACATAGCTAAATGCCGCTTGGGCTGATTCTTTCATGACATCGCCTAATTTTCCGGTCAGCACTAACTTTCCTTTCCCTGGAGCCAGCGACACTTCAATCGATAGCGTATCACCGCCAAACGCTGTGTAGGCAAGCCCCGTCGCCACGCCAACTTGATCTTTCAATTCCGCCTGCCCGTAACGGTATTTTCTTTTCCCTAGAAATTCTTCGATATTTTTTTCCGTGATAATAACACGCTTTTTCTCTTCGGCGACAATCAAGCGCGCCGCTTTTCGGCAAATCGCAGCGAGCTGCCGCTCCAGTTCGCGCACCCCTGCTTCCCGTGTATAATAGCGAATGATGCTCATCATCGCGTCATCACGTATTTGCAACGATGATTTTTTTAACCCATGCTCTTTTAATTGTTTTGGAAGCAAATGACGTTTAGCAATTTGTAATTTTTCCACTTCCGTATATCCTGGAATTGTAATAATTTCCATGCGATCCAAAAGCGGCTGTGGAATCGTTGCTAAGTTATTTGCTGTCGCAATAAACATCACTTTCGATAAATCATACGGTTCTTCAATATAATGGTCGCTGAACGTATGGTTTTGCTCCGGATCGAGCACTTCCAAGAGCGCTGCGGACGGATCGCCGCGAAAATCACTCGACATTTTATCAATTTCATCCAACAAAAATACCGGATTAATCGTCCCCGCTTTTTTCATTCCTTGAATAATCCGCCCCGGCATTGCGCCGACGTAGGTGCGGCGATGGCCGCGAATTTCCGATTCATCGCGGACGCCGCCTAAAGAAATGCGAACAAAGCGGCGGTTGAGCGCCTTCGCAATCGAGCGGGCCAGCGATGTTTTTCCAACCCCTGGTGGCCCTGCCAAACAAAGAATCGGGCCTTTCAACGATTTTGTCAGCTGCTGCACAGATAAAAATTCCAGCACCCGCTCTTTGACTTTTTCAAGGCCGTAGTGATCTTCGTTTAATATGTGCTCCGCCCGTTTAATATCGTGAATGTCTTCCGTCTGTTTCGACCACGGGAGAGCGATCAGCCAGTCTAAATAGTTGCGGATGACCGCGCTTTCCGCCGAAGTCGCCGGTATTTTTTCGTAGCGGTCCAGCTCTTTGAGCGCTGTTTCTTTTACATGGCTAGGCATGCCGGCTGCTTCGATTTTTTCTTTTAATGTTTCGACTTCCCCTGCTTTCCCCTCTTTTTCTCCTAGTTCTTTTTGAATCGCCTTCATTTGCTCGCGTAAATAATATTCTTTTTGTGTACGTTCCATCGACTGTTTGACGCGCATGCTGATTTTTTTCTCAAGCTGTAGAACTTCTTTTTCATTATGTAGAATTTGAATAATTTTATTGATTCGCTCTTTTATATCAATCGTTTCAAGAATGCGCTGTTTTTCTTCAAGCTTCAGCGGCAAATGGGAAGCGATAATGTCAGCCATTCGTCCTGGCTCATCAATATCGACAATCGAAGCATAAATGTCCGCAGACAACCGTTTCGATAAGTTTATGTACTGTTCAAAATACTCCAGCATCGTCCGTTTTAATGCTTCATCTTCTAAATCCTTTGTCGAGCGATCAACAAATTTTTCTACTTTCACAACAAAATATGGTTCTTCGCTGACTACTTCGGTAATGAACGCCCGCGCCATTCCCTCGACTAACACGCGAAACGTTCCGTTTGGAAGCTTCAGTAACTGTTTTACGCGAGCAAGCGTCCCCATTTTATACAAATCATCCATATCCGGTTCATCGATGGAAACATCTTTTTGTGATGTCAATAAAATGATATGATCCTCGACCATCGCCTGCTCGAGCGCTTTTACCGATTTCTCCCGTCCGACATCTAAATGCAATACCATCGTCGGAAAAACAAGCAACCCCCTCAGCGGCAAAAGGGGAACGACAAGCTCTTTTTTCTTCACCGCGAACACCTCCATATCTCGCTTCTATTCGTCTATTGTATAGCACGCAAGTACCATTTGTAAAATTCCATGACACAAAAGAACTGCATCTATTTTCATCATCTTCACAAATTAAACAGTCAGCCAAAAATACATATGTCTGATGGACGTTCTTCGTTCGCATGCAGAACTTCACCGCTTTCGGCGGAAAAAGCTATCCCTTCCCAAAACGCCTGATGCCAAAATCCATTTTTTAAGAATATAATACAAAGAAAAACCGACTTCGACATCTTTTTTGTTTCGTCGAAGTCGTCATACGGTCACACGCTCTTTGTTTCAGAGCGATCGGCAGCCGCAGGAATAGCATCGTTTGGCAAGGCGGCCTCTTCGCCAAATACGTGCGAAAATACTTCTTCTAAACGGTGCACCGGAATAATTTCAATCCCTTTTATTTCCCGTAAAATCGACTGCATATTTTCAGCCGGAATGATCACTTTTTTCGCCCCTGCCTGTTTCGCCGCTTTAATTTTTGGAAAGATTCCTCCGACCGGCTTGACATAACCGCGAATGCTGATCTCTCCTGTCATGGCTACGGTACAATCGACAGGCAGCTGATAAATCGCGGAATAAATTCCAGTGGCAATCGCAATTCCCGCCGATGGTCCGTCAATAGGAACCCCGCCTGGAAAATTCACATGAATATCATAGCGGTCTGCCGGTACGCCCATCGCCCGCAATACGGTGATGACATTTTCCACTGACCCTCTTGCCATGCTTTTGCGGCGAATCGATTTTTCCCGGCTTCCGATGCTTTCTTCTTCGACGATGCCAGTGATATTGATCGTTCCTTTTTCTTTTGCCGGCAGTGCAGTGACTTCAATTTCCAAGAGCGCTCCGGTATTCGGTCCGTATACCGCCAGACCGTTAACAAGCCCGACCGACGGCGTTCCTTCAATTTTCTTTTCATACCGCGGTGACAATTGACTCGAGTGAATGACCCACTCAATATCTTTATCTAAAATCTTTTCGCGGTTTTCGGAAATGGCGATTCCCGCGGCAATTTGCATGATATTGACCGCTTCCCGGCCGTTGCGCGCATAAGACGCAAGAATGCGGATTCCATTTTCCGATACCTTTAACCGGATTTTTTCCGCTGCCTTCTTCGCAATAAGCGCAATTTCATCTTGGTCCAGTTCGCGGAAAAATACTTCTAAACAGCGCGAGCGAATCGCTGGCGGAATTTCATTCGGCGTTCTTGTCGTCGCACCTACAAGACGGAAGTCCGCCGGAAGGCCGTTTTGGAAAATGTCGTGGATGTGGCTTGGAATTTGCGGATTTTCCTTGCTATAATAGGCGCTTTCAAAAAATACTTTTCGGTCTTCCAATACTTTTAACAATTTATTCATCTGAATCGGATGAAGCTCGCCAATTTCGTCAATAAACAAAACTCCGCCGTGCGCATTGGTGACCGCACCTTGCTTTGGCTGCGGAATGCCTGCTTGGCCCATCGCCCCGGCGCCTTGATAAATCGGATCGTGCACCGAACCGATTAACGGGTCGGCGATGCCGCGTTCGTCAAATCGCGCTGTTGTGGCATCCAACTCGACAAACGCCGCATTTTTCTTAAACGGGGAAAGCGGATTTTTTTTCGCTTCTTCCAAAACGAGGCGGGCGGCTGCCGTTTTTCCAACGCCAGGAGGTCCGTAGATAATGACATGCTGCGGGTTTGGACCGCATAATGCCGCTTTAAGCGCTTTAATTCCATCTTCCTGTCCGACAATATCCTCAAAACTTTTCGGTCGCACTTTTTCCGCCAACGGCTCGGTCAGCGAAATGGACCGCAGTTTCTGCAGCTGCTCCATTTCTTTTCGGGATTCCTTATCAATGGAAACTTTTTGCACCCGCTGGCTTTTAAGCAGATTCCAAAAATAAAGGCCGATAATAATCCCGAAAAACAGTTGTATCAATAACACGACGTTTGTCCAATTCATTGCTGAAATCCTCCTGCCTTCAAATAGTATGTAGTATGATAGTATCTCCGTGAACAGGCAGGAATAAACAAAAAAAGAAACCGCCTTATCAATAAGGCAGTTTCCTTCTGATTATGCCGATGTTTTCCGTTCTTGTTCGACCACGGTGCCATCGTGGCGAATCAATTTTGGCGGCTTATTATCGCGGACCGTTTCGAGCGTAATAATGCATTTTTGCACGTCTTCACGGGACGGAAGCTCAAACATGACATCGAGCATAATGCCTTCAATAATCGAGCGAAGGCCGCGCGCGCCTGTTTTTCGCTCAATCGCTTTTTTCGCGATTTCTCGCAACGCTTCCTCTTCAAATTCGAGTTCCACTCCATCGAGCTCCAGCATTTTTTGGTACTGTTTAACAATCGCGTTTTTCGGTTTTGTCAATATATCGACTAGCGCTTGCTCATCAAGCGGCTCTAATGTAGTAATCACTGGGAGACGGCCGATAAATTCTGGAATCAATCCAAACTTTAATAAGTCTTCCGGAAGCACTTTGGACAATAAATTCTTTTCGTCCACTTCTGACTGCTGCATGTCAGCACCGAATCCGATTACTTTTTTCCCTAGACGGCGCTTAATAATCGGCTCAATTCCATCAAACGCACCGCCACAAATAAATAAAATGTTCGTCGTATCAATTTGAATGAACTCTTGATGCGGATGTTTGCGGCCGCCTTGCGGAGGAACGCTTGCAATCGTCCCCTCTAAAATTTTCAGCAGCGCCTGCTGCACCCCTTCACCTGATACATCGCGAGTAATGGATGGGTTCTCCGATTTGCGGGCGATTTTATCGATCTCATCAATATAAATGATACCTTTTTCCGCCCGCTCTACATCGTAGTCGGCTGCCTGAATCAGTTTCAGCAAAATGTTTTCTACGTCTTCCCCAACATATCCAGCTTCCGTCAGCGATGTCGCGTCGGCAATCGCAAACGGCACATTCAAAATGCGCGCCAGTGTTTGCGCAAGCAGCGTTTTTCCGCTTCCTGTCGGTCCGATCATTAAAATGTTGCTTTTCGATAATTCGACATCATCGATTTTACTGCCGGAATTAATGCGTTTATAGTGGTTGTAAACGGCCACCGCCAACGATTTTTTCGCCTCATCCTGGCCGATGACATATTCATCTAAGATTTCGCGAATTTCCATCGGCTTCGGCACATCTTTAAATTCAAATTCTTCTTCATTGCCCAGCTCTTCTTCCACAATCTCGGTACAAAGCTCGATGCACTCGTCACATATGTATACGCCTGGACCGGCAACGAGCTTGCGGACTTGATCTTGCGTTTTCCCGCAAAATGAACACTTCAACTGTCCTTTTTCATCATTAAATTTAAACATCTGTTTCACCCCTTAGTCCGAAATCGCACCACTTGTATGTATTTTATTTTCCTCGCAAATCTTCGCCAACAAAACTTATGTATTCGTCATTTTATCATAATGATCCCCAAAAGGCTAATGAAAAAAATATAACTTGTTAGAAAAATTAGAAAATTTTTTATCACACCCCATTTTTTGTTATAAAGAACAAGGCACGAACGTCTCGCGCCTTGTTCTCTATAATATATTATGCCGCAACTTTGCTATGCTCTACAAGAAAATCAACCGTTTTCCGCCATTTTAAATCTTCTTTGACGCCTTCAAGGCTTCCTAACAGCTCTTTTAATTTTTCGACTTCCAAATTATAGACTTTCGCCATTTTTTCCAATTCTTCGTTGACTTCTTCTTCCGTTACTTCAATATTTTCCGCCTTTGCGATCGCTTCAAGCGTCAAGGCAACGCGGACGCGTTTTTCGGCATCCTCTTTCATTTGCTCGCGCAAAGCTGCTTCGTCTTGACCCGAGAATTGATAGTAAAGGTCAAGGTTAAGCCCTTGCATTTGCAAACGTTGATCAAACTCGCGCAGCATGCGGTCAGTTTCATTTTTTACCATTACTTCTGGAATATCAATTTCGGCATTTTCCGCCGCTTTTTCAACCAACGCGTCGCGCAGCGCCGCTTCTGCTTCGTTCTTTTTCGCTTCTTCCAGTCTTGTGCGGATTTTGTCTTTTAATTGTTCGAGCGTTTCTACTTCATCGTCCACATCTTTGGCAAATTCGTCGTCTAATGCCGGAAGACGTTTTTCTTTGATTTCATGCACTTTCACTTTAAATGTTGCCGGCTTGCCCGCCAACTCTTTCGCATGATATTCTTCCGGGAATGTCACTTCAATTTCTTTTTCTTCTCCTGCTTGCATGCCGATTAATTGATCTTCAAATCCCGGAATGAATGTGCCAGAACCGATTTCAAGCGAGTAGTTTTCTGCTTTGCCGCCTTCAAACGGCTCGCCGTCAACAAATCCTTCAAAGTCGATCACTGCGGTGTCGCCGTTTTCAATTTTGCCATCTTCTTTGACGACAAGTTCTGCGTAGTTTTCTTGCAGACGTTTTAATTCCTTTTCTACATCTTCATCGGTTACTGTCGTATCCATTTTTTCTACTTCTAATCCTTTATATTGGCCTAATTTCACTTCCGGCTTCACCGTTACTTTTGCTTTAAAAATAAGGTTTTTCCCTTTTTCCATTTGCTCAATATCAATCTCCGGAATATCGACAGGCTCAATTCCTGCTTCTTCGACCGCTTTGGCGTATGCTTCTGGCAATAAAATGTCGAGTGCGTCTTGATACAAAGCTTCGACACCAAAACGTTTTTCAAAAATCACGCGCGGCACTTTGCCTTTGCGGAATCCTGGAAGTGTAATATTTTTCACTACCTTTTTAAATGCTGCATCCAGGCCTTCATTTACTTTTTCCGCGTCCACTTCAACCGTAAGGACGCCCTCGTTTCCTTCAAGTTTTTCCCATTTGACTGACATAATATTCCCTCCAACCAAAAATCATTCATGATAAAGAAAAAGGCGGAAGATAATGAAACGGCTTCAGTTTTCATTATCTTGTCATCATTTTCATATATGTAGTGAAACATAGAAAAACATATACGCAATACAGCCATTATATTATATCATACAACGATAATGTTTCAATATGAAGTAAACGATTAAAAGCAGGAAAAATTCTCTATGTGGCAAAGTTTGTCACAAAGTGGGGCGATCTCTGCCTCTGAAACACCATATCGAGCAGCAATTTTCTCCATCGCCACAGGCGCCCCTTGAAATTGGCGGGCAATATAATGAAGCGCGGCCATCCATGCTTCGATTGCGGCAGGCTCTGGGGAAAATGGATAAAGAACATACGTGTAACGAAGCCAAATCTCTGCCGCAACATCATATAAACTAGGATTTTCGCTTGCGAGGCAATGTTCCAAACGCTCTAGTAGTTCTACCGCAAACGCCGTTTCCGCCTGTTCATTTAACATTGCCGGTATCACTTCGATTCTTTTGCCAAATTTCTCAACCGTCACGACATCATCAATATTTTTTAACGTAAGCAAACGCAGCAGCATCGTTTTGACGACCGGGC
This sequence comes from Parageobacillus sp. NEAU-HV-2, assembly GCF_059115485.1. Classification (NCBI taxonomy): domain Bacteria; kingdom Bacillati; phylum Bacillota; class Bacilli; order Caryophanales; family Anoxybacillaceae; genus Parageobacillus; species Parageobacillus sp. NEAU-HV-2. The sequence continues at coordinate 223,451 of NZ_JBXUJJ010000002.1, read as the reverse complement.
TGTTTGTTTCATTGATTAAATATTGCTTTAATAAGGGAAGTACAGGAACAATATCTTCTTTTTCGAGCTGTTTGATTACATGCATATGTTCCGTTATATCGTTCGACTCGAGCAGCCTCTGCACGTTTTCTTGTTTGGCAGGAGGCAACGGGCGTTTGTTCATTTTTTGGACGAAACGAAACAGGCTTAACAAATTTTCCCGCCAAGCAGCAGGAAGAGGATGACGGCGCAGCGCATCACGGATGACCGTTTCTGCTTGTTCATACCGGTGCGTTTGCATTAAGATGGATAAATACATTTGCAATAAATCCGTATTCCCTTCATTTTCCTGCAATAATATGCGCAAGCGGCGCTCCGCTTCATGAAAATTCCCTAGTTCATAATGGCAGACGGCCATGCTGAGCTGAACGGAAAAACGACGCTCCCCAAGTTGCTCTGCCTCGCTGAAAAAATAAAGGGCTTCCTCGTACCGTTTCGCCTGCAATGCCTTCCATCCTTCTTCCACAAGCCGTTCCTTTACGCGCGGAAACAAAATAACTTTCCCGTTTTTATCCTTGTTCATCTTCGCCCGCTCCAATAAAATTTTTGACACAAGTGTAACAAGTTTTTCGGCAAGATACAAGCAAAACATGCAAAAAGCTGTTCCAACGCTTTTTGTCGGAACAGCTTCCCATCTTTACGGCATCGGGCAATGCTTTCTTTCATATTCAGCGATATACGGCTCATAAACGAAGGTTAAATCGATTTCATCCCAGCCTTTTAATAGAAGCTGTTTGCGGTATGGATCAATAGCAAATGTCCGCGCAAATCCATGATCGTCATATACCCGCTGCTCTTCTAGCGAAATCGTTAATTCGTAATCCGCCTTTTTGCTCTCCTGCAACAAATACTCCACATCTTCTTTCATTAGTTGAATCGGCAGCAGCCCGTTTTTTAAACAGTTGTTGTAAAAAATGTCGGCAAACGACGGGGCAATAATCGCCCGAAATCCGTAATCTTGCAGCGCCCATGGCGCATGTTCGCGCGAGGAACCGCAGCCAAAGTTTTCATTGGCAACGAGAATCGTCGCTCCTTCGTTTTCCGGCCAGTTCAGCTCAAAATCAGGATTTGGTTTTTCCCCGTCGATATAGCGCCAATCGTAAAAGAGAAACTTGCCAAATCCTGTCCGTTCGATTCGTTTTAAAAACTGCTTCGGAATAATTTGGTCTGTATCAATGTTGGCGCGGTCGATGCCGGCTACTTTCCCTTTATGAACGGTAAATGGCTTCACATGCTCCCCCTCCTTAATGGACCGGTTCTTTCTCCAATTTGCGCACATCGACAAAATGTCCGTAAACCGCAGCAGCTGCTGCCATCGCCGGGCTGACTAAATGCGTTCGTGCTCCTTTTCCTTGCCGCCCCTCAAAATTTCGGTTCGATGTGGAGGCGCAATGCTCCCCTTCCGGAATAATATCCGGGTTCATTCCTAAACAAGCGCTGCAGCCGGAATCGCGCCATTCGAATCCTGCATCGATGAAAATTTGCGCTAATCCTTCTTCTTCTGCCTGTTTTTTCACTTGCTGCGATCCCGGAACGACGAGAGCGCGCACTCCCTTCGCCACTTTTTTCCCTTTGACGATTTTTGCCGCTTCGCGCAAGTCGCTGATGCGCGAGTTCGTACAGGAACCGATGAAAACGTGCTGTACCGGAATTTCCGTAATTGGGATTCCCGGCTTTAATCCCATATATTCCAACGCGCGGCGTACAGCTTTTTGTTCCGTTTCGCTTGTAAACTCTTCCGGATGTGGCACCGTTCCATCAATAGAGGTGCTCATCGCTGGATTTGTTCCCCACGTGACCATTGGCGCAATCGTCGAGGCATCTATTTCAATCGTTTTATCGTATTCGGCTCCTTCATCGGTTGCCAAAGTGCGCCAGCGTTCCACCGCTTTTTCAAACTCTTCCCCCTTCGGAGCGTATTTGCGGCCCCGCAAATAGGCGAATGTCTTTTCATCCGGGCTTACTAGGCCGGCGCGTGCTCCCGCTTCAATCGACATGTTGCAAATCGTCATTCTTTCTTCCATCGACATATTGCGGATGGCTTCACCGGTAAATTCGATGATATATCCGGTGCCGACGCCAACTCCATAACGCCCGATAATCGCCAAAATAACATCTTTTGCCGTAACCCCTTCACCTAATTTTCCATCGATGCGGATTTGCAGCGTTTTCGGCTTATGCTGCCAGAGCGTCTGTGTGGCAAGCACATGTTCGACTTCGCTCGTTCCAATTCCGAAAGCGAGCGCCCCAAACGCCCCGTGTGTGGATGTGTGGCTGTCTCCGCAAACAATCGTTTTTCCTGGCTGTGTCAAACCAAGCTCCGGACCGATGACGTGGACAATTCCTTGTTCTTCACTATGCAAATCGGCAAGCGGAATCGAAAATTCACGGCAGTTGCGTTCCAGTGCGGCAATTTGATTTCTCGCCACTTCATCGGTAATGACAAAGCGATTCACCGTTGGAACGTTATGATCCATGGTGGCGAAGGTCAAGTCAGGGCGGCGCACTTTCCGCCCTTTTTGCCGCAATCCTTCAAACGCCTGCGGAGAGGTAACTTCATGAACTAAATGCAAGTCGATATAAAGCAAATCCGGCTTTCCGTCTTCCCGATAGACGACATGGTTTTCCCAAATCTTATCAATAATCGTTTTCGGCTTCACTACTTTCACCTCGCATGTTTTATGCGTATACAGCCATGATGTGGGAAATCGTTTGATGGTCTAAAATTGTCGCTTTAATTTCATTTACCATTTCATCGGTGGAAACTACTCGTTGTCCTTTCTGCGCGATATCTGCCGTCCGCAATCCCGCCGCCAATACTTGCTGCACCGCTTTTTCCACCGCCTCCGCTTCTTTGGAAAGCCCGAAAGAAAGACGGAGCATCATCGCGGCCGATAAAACGGTCGCAATCGGATTTGCTTTATTTTGTCCGGCAATATCCGGTGCAGAACCATGAATCGGCTCATACAAACTCGGTCCTGAAGCCGATAAACTTGCCGACGGCAGCATGCCAAGCGAACCGGTCAACATCGATGCCTCATCGCTCAAAATATCGCCAAACATGTTTTCCGTCACGACCACATCAAATTGCTGCGGAGAACGGATCAGCTGCATGGCCGCATTGTCGACAAGCATATGCTCAAGCTTTACATCTGGAAACTCTTGTGCTACTTCTTCGGCAATCTCCCGCCACATTCTGCTCGATGCCAGCACATTCGCTTTATCGACCGATGTCACTTTTTTCTTCCGCTTGCGCGCCAGCTCAAACGCTACTTTCACAATCCGTTTAATTTCTTCCTTTTTATATAGAAGCGTATCTACCGCTTTTTCTTCTCCGTTTTCGACCATTCGCCCACTCGGCTTGCCGAAATACAGCCCTCCAGTTAATTCGCGGACGATGACTAAGTCGACTCCTTGAATGACTTCCTGTTTTAATGGTGAAGAATCCGTTAAACTATCGTAAAATTTCACGGGACGCAAATTGGCAAACAAATTCATCTCTTTGCGAATCTGCAATAATCCTCTTTCCGGACGCAGATGTGGAGGATGTTGATCCCATTTCGGACCACCGACTGCCCCGAGCAATACCGCGTCGCTTTCCCGGCAAAGAGCAAGCGTTTCCTCTGGAAGCGGCGTACCTTTTTGATCAACGGCAGCCCCACCAATCAATCCATATGCAAACTCAAAATGATGTCCAAAACGAGTTTCAATCGCCTTTAAAACTTCAACAGCTCCCTTTGTTACTTCTTTACCGATTCCATCTCCCGGCAATACGGCAATCCGATAATTTCCCATGCTGTTCCCCCTCCGTTTTATTGGGTTGTGACCTTTTGGCTTTCCATGCGCATCGTTTCAATCATGAATACACGGTTAACAGCGTTAATATAGGCTTTTGCGGATGCTTCGAGCACGTCTTGCGCCGTGCCGCGCCCACTCGTTTCGATGTCGTTAGCCCGGACTTTCACAAACACTTGCGCAAGCGCATCGCGTCCGCCGCTGACCGATTCAATCCGGTAGTCAAGCAATGTAACCGGCGTTTTAAAGCAGCGCTCTAACGTGTTATACAATGCTTCAACGCTGCCCGCTCCTGTAGCCGCTTCTTGAATCTCGTTTCCTTGTCCGCCTTTTAGCACAACCACTGCGGTTGGAATTTGGTTCGTGCCATATTGGACTTGAATCGAAGATAATTGATAAAAATCTTTAAAGTGGTCAAATTTTTCTTCAAAAATAAGCGCGACCAAATCGTCATCAGTAATGTCCTTTTTCTTATCGGCAAGCTCTTTAAAGCGAACGAACAATTGGTTAATTTCTTCATCAGACAAGGTATAACCAAGCTCTTCCACACGGTTGCGCAGTGCGTGCCGTCCAGAGTGTTTGCCAAGCACCATCGAGTTCGATTGAACCCCGACCAGCTCCGGCGAAATAATTTCGTACGTTGTTTTTTCTTTTAGCACGCCATCCTGATGGATTCCCGATTCATGGGCAAATGCATTTTTACCGACGACCGCTTTGTTTGGCGGAATAACCACGCCGGTCAATTTGCTTACTAAATTGCTCGTTCGCTTAATTTCTTGAAGATTCAAGCGTGTTTCCGCCTGATAGTAATCTTTGCGGATATAAAGCGCGACCGCAATTTCCTCGAGCGCCGCGTTTCCTGCTCGTTCACCGATTCCGTTAATCGTTCCTTCCACTTGTGTTGCCCCATGCTCAATAGCAGCTAAAGAGTTGACGACCGCCATTCCTAAATCATCATGGCAATGGGCAGAAAGAGAAACTTTTTCAATATTCGGAACATTATTGCTTAAGAAAGTGAAAATATTCCCGTATTCTTTCGGGGTAATATACCCTACTGTATCTGGGATATTAATAACCGTTGCCCCTGCTTTAATCACTTCTGTAATAATCTTGGCCAAAAACGGAAGCTCACTGCGGCAGGCGTCTTCCGCCGACCATTGCACAATCGGAAAATAACGTTTCGCATATTTAACCGATTCTACCGCCGTTTCAATGACTTGTTCCGGCGTCATTCGCAATTTATGAATCATATGAATCGGAGATGTAGCGATGAATAAATGGAGACGAGGCTCCACTCCTCCTTTTAACGCTTCCCATGCGGCGTCAATATCGCTCTGTACCGAGCGGGAAAGCCCGGTAACAGAGCATGTTTTGATCGTTTCGGCAATTTGTTTGACCGCTTGGAAATCACCCTTTGAAGCGGCAGGAAAGCCCGCCTCAATGATGTCGACACGAAGCCGTTCAAGCTGCCGGGCAATTTCAAGTTTTTCTTGCAAATTCAAATTGATTCCAGCAGACTGTTCACCGTCACGCAATGTCGTGTCGAAAATATTAATTTTTCGCACTGGAGACCACCACATCTTTCTGTTTTGCTTTGACAAACGGCATCATGCTCCGCAATTCACGGCCGACGATCTCAATGAGGTGTTCGTTTTCACGACGGTTGATCGCGTTAAACTCTGGACGATTCGCTTGATTTTCTAAAATCCATCCTTTGGCAAATTTCCCTGTTTGAATGTCATGAAGAACGTTTTTCATTTCTGCTTTCACTGCATCATTAATAATGCGCGGTCCAGAAATGAAATCTCCCCATTGCGCCGTATCGGAAATCGAATGGCGCATCCACGCAAGGCCGCCTTCGTAAAGCAAATCGACAATTAATTTCATTTCGTGCAGACATTCAAAGTAGGCTACTTCCGGCTGATACCCTGCTTCAACAAGCGTTTCAAATCCGGCTTTAATGAGCGCTGTTAATCCTCCGCACAATACCGCTTGTTCACCGAACAAATCGGTTTCTGTTTCTTCTTTAAACGTTGTTTCCAGCACTCCCGCTCTTGTCGCGCCGATTGCTTTTGCGTAGGCAAGTGCCGTTTCTTTTGCTTCTCCTGTTACATCTTGATGCACCGCAATTAATGCTGGCACGCCTGCTCCTTCTGTATAGGTGCGGCGCACTAAATGCCCCGGACCTTTCGGCGCGACTAAAAAGACATCGACATGTTCAGGAGGAACAATCTGGCTAAAGTGAATGTTAAATCCGTGCGCAAAGACTAGCGCATTTCCCGGCTGAAGCTCTGGCTCGATCTCTTCTTTGTATACACTTGGCTGTTTTTCGTCCGGCAGCAACACCATTACGATGTCTGCTTGTTTGGCTGCTTCGCGGACGCTGTATACGGCAAAGCCGTCTTTTTCCGCTTGTTCCCATGACTTCCCTTGGCGAAGGCCGACAATCACGTTCACTCCGCTGTCGCGTAGGTTTTGCGCATGCGCGTGGCCTTGCGAACCGTAACCGATAATTGCCACCGTTTTCGATTGTAAGTATTTTTCATTTGCATCTCCGTTATAGTAAACTTTTGCCATTGTTCATCTCTCCTTTTTTCATCGTTTTTTAGATAATGAAAGCTGTTTTATGCGTAGCGGCTGTTTTTTGCGAGCCGCGTGTAAACGCTGTTGTGCCTGTTCTTGCCACTTCTTTAATTCCATAAGGCCGCAATAATTCAATGAGCGCTTCTACTTTTTCGGATTCGCCTGTTACTTGAATAACAAGGCTATCTTTGCTTACATCGACAATGGAGGCGCGGAATGGTTCAATAAGCGCATAAATCTCTTGGCGGAGCGCCGGTGTCACGGATACTTTCACCAGTGCCAACTCGCGCGCAACGATCGCTTGATCGGTAATATCGTTGACTTTGAGCACATCAATCTGCTTATTCAGCTGCTTAATAATTTGCTCGGCTATCCGCTCATCTTCAACATTGACGACAAAGGTCATGCGGGAAATTCCTTCGATTTCTGTATGTCCGACGGTAATGCTTTCAATGTTATAATGCCGCTTGGTAAATAACCCGGTAATGCGGTTGAGAACACCAGGACGGTTATTGACGGTCATTGTGATAATTCTCCGCACGCTTTCACCCCCACCATTTCATGCAATCCTTTTCCAGGCGCGACCATTGGATAGACGTTTTCATCCGCTTTCACATGGAAATCAAGTAAAACCGGACCGTCGATCGCAAATGCTTTCTTCAGCACCTCCATCGCTTCCGCCTCCGTTTTCGCTCGGAAGCCCGGCACATTGTATGCTTCTGCTAGTTTTACAAAATCCGGCTGATTTGGAATGAGAGAATGGGAATATCGTTTTTCGTAAAAAAGTTCTTGCCATTGACGAACCATGCCGAGCGCTTGATTATTGACGATCACTACTTTAATTGGCAATTGCAGCTCTTGAATAACCGATAACTCTTGGAATGTCATTTGAAAACCGCCGTCACCGACAATGGAAACAACCGTAGCATTTCTTTCTGCAAGCTGCGCTCCGATCGCCGCCGGAAGGCCGAATCCCATCGTTCCGAGCCCGCCGGAAGTCACCCAGCGATGTGGTTTATTAAACTTGTAGTATTGCGCCGCCCACATTTGATGCTGGCCAACGTCGGTAGTAATAATGGCTTCCCCGTTCGTTAATTCATAAATCATTTCCACTAGTTTTTGCGGCTTAATCGTTTGCCCATCTTCTTCGTAATAAAGCGGAAATCGCTGTTTCCATTCATTTAGCTGGCGCAGCCATGCGCTTGTGTCCGCCGGCTTTCCTTGTTGATGAATTAATTCTTGCAAGGCTGCTTTTGCATCGCTGACAATCGGAATTTTTGTCGGCACGTTTTTCCCGATTTCCGCCGGATCAATATCAATGTGGGCCACCGTCGCCTTTGGTGCGAAATATTTTAAGTTTCCTGTTACGCGATCATCGAATCTTGCTCCGATATTAATCAGCAAATCACATTCATAAAGCGCCATGTTCGCCGTGTACGTGCCGTGCATGCCGGCCATGCCTAAAAACAGTGGATGATCGGCCGGAAATCCGCCTAATCCTAGCAATGTATGAACAACCGGGATGTTTTGTTGTTCCGCATATTGCCGCAATTCATTGGAAGCATTGGCGTGCAATACTCCTGCCCCAGCTAAAATAACCGGCCTTTTTGATTGGCTGACCGCTTCGACAAGACGCCGGATTTGCAAGTGGTTCGGCTGGGTGGTCGGCTGATAGCCCGGCAAATGAACTTCTTGTTCATAATCAAACTCTCCCTTTGCTGTCGTAATGTCTTTTGGAATATCGATGAGCACCGGGCCAGGTCTGCCAGTTGTAGCAATGTGGAACGCCTCTTTAATAATTTTTGGCAGCTCACTAATATCGCGAACTTGATAATTATGTTTCGTGATTGGCATCGTAATCCCGACGACATCCGCTTCTTGAAACGCATCCGATCCGATGACGCTGGTTGCCACTTGGCCGGTAAATACAACAAGCGGCAACGAATCCATCATTGCGTCTGTTAAACCTGTCACAATGTTTGTTGCTCCCGGGCCTGATGTAGCGATCACCACCCCTGGCTTCCCGGAAATGCGCGCATATCCTTCGGCTGCATGAATCGCTCCTTGTTCATGCCTTGTTAATACGTGGAACACTCCCGATCGATATAACTGGTCATAAAGCGGCAGCACGGCCCCGCCCGGATATCCGAAAATCACTTCTACCTTTTCCGCCTTTAATGCTTCGACGAGCATCAGCGCTCCGCTCATTTCCATTTTTTGCTTCGCCTTTTCCTCCACTTTCATCCTCGTCATGCTCCATCCTCCCCTGTCTTTTTCATCACATATGAAAAAAACCTTTTCACCCACTATGACCTACTTTGCTTCGGTCAAAGGGGCGAAAAGGTTTCCTTTCCGCGGTACCACCCTTCTTCGTGGTCATACCGACCACCTCAGGAGCAATTGGAAAGAGTCCAATTGCTCTTTTTAGTAACGAGTGAAGCAAATGCTGCCCCACCCGTCCAACCCTACTAGCCGCATGACGTTCAGGCTGGCGCTCAGAGGTGAGTTCATCAAGCGGCAACATCACCGGTTTCCAGCTCCCCCGGCTCTCTGTGGATGTTGTCCCCGCTGACTACTTATCCTCGTCGACGCTTTTTCTCATCAAATTATCATGGTTCATTATCCGACATTCGCATTCGTCGGATATACTTTTACCCCTTCGGAAACGACGCGGCGTCTAAATTCTTCTAGCAGCCGCTTTGTATGCGGTCCTGGAACTCCTTCACCGATGACACGTCCATCGACCTTCACCACGGCGATCACTTCAGCGGCCGTTCCGGTTAAAAAGACTTCATCGGCTACATAAACATCATGGCGGGTAAACGGCTCTTCTTTTACGACATAGCCAAGATCTTGGGCAATCTCGATGATCGCTTGGCGCGTAATTCCTTCGAGCGCTCCGACATATCCAGGCGGTGTATAGACGACTTGGTCTTTAATGATAAAAACATTGTCTCCTGAGCCTTCGGCAACATACCCTTGATCGTTTAAAATTAACGCTTCGCTTACATTCGCAAGATGGGCTTCGATTTTGACAAGGACGTTATTCAAATAGTTCAGCGATTTTACTTTCGGACTGAGCACATCTGAGCGATTTCTTCGCGTTGCTACTGTCACTACTTCAATCCCTGTTTCATATAAATGTTTAGGGAACAATGCTAGCGGTTCGACAATAATCACTACTTGCGGTGTTTTGCATCGATATGGGTCGAGTCCTAAGTCGCCGACTCCGCGTGAAACAACAAGGCGAATGTAGGCATCTTGATATTGGTTTCTTCGTATCGTTTCGATAATATAATCGATCATTTCTTCTTTCGTATAAGGAATCGTGAGTAAAATCGATTTAGCGGAATTGTATAGGCGATCTATATGCTCATGCAATCGAAATACGTTGCCGCTATAGACGCGAATGCCTTCAAAGACACCGTCGCCATACAAGAAGCCATGATCGTACACGGAAATTTTTGCGTTCTCTTTTGTCACAAATTCGCCGTTTAAAAAGATCCATTGTTCACTCAATTTTGTTCCCCTCTTCCTTGATAAGTGCGACACTTTCATTCATCCAGCATCTCGATGATGATGGATTCGTTTCATTTATTTGAAAATTATAATAATCCGAAAAGAAGAGGGAGTCAATACTATTTTTTGAATATTTCGATTCGTTAGACTATTTGTATGCGCTTACATATTGATAGAATCAATGGTTTTCCACCGCTAAAAAATTTTTTTGCCCACATAAAAGTGAAAACCTCCTTTTCGGTTTACCGAAAAGGAGGTTTTCGTTCAGCGTCCCAGGAGAGATTCGAACTCCCGACCGACGGCTTAGAAGGCCGCTGCTCTATCCAGCTGAGCTACTGGGACATGATGTATTACACTCTTAATTTTTTTGTTGACTGCCTCTTCCTCTACCAGCTGGTTCAAGGAAGCCGGATGCGTCGAGACAACTCAATAGTGACATGAAAATTTAATTATTTGTCAAAGACAGTGTATATTATAAAAAAGTTTTTTAGTGAAGTCAAGATGGAGAAAGCGGGGAAATGCCCCGCTCACATGGTGAATGTTTTTGCAAAAGACGGTATTTCCTTTCCATTAAGGTCGTAAAATTGCACGGTTGCTTTTCCGTTTTCTATTTGCAATAGCGCGTATGTCTTTTCTTTTCGCACTCTTGGCAATAAGATGCTGCCTGGATTGATAAACAAAATATCATCGATTTTTTCGGCTCCCGCGATATGGGAATGGCCGAAACATACGACGTTGGCCTTTGTCTCTTTGGCCCGATAGTACAAATTCAGCAACGACGTTTTGACGTTATAGAGATGGCCGTGAGTGATGAAAAAGCGGATGCCTTCCACCTCTTCGATCCGCTCGTTTGGAAATGCGGCGGTGAAATCGCAATTTCCGCGCACGATGAAGAAGCGTTCGATTTCTTTCTGATCAGGGGACAATTCCGAATCTCCGCAATGAATGAACGCGTTTACCTCATGCCGGTGGCGCTCCGCAATTTCCTCTAATTCTTTCGTTAATCCATGGCTATCGCTGACAATTAATGCTTTCATCATTCTCTTACTCCTTGCCGCTTATGATTTCATCCCACTGTTTATCTAATTTTTCCAGCGCTTTGGCCCGATGGCTAATTTGATTTTTCTCTTCTGGCGATAATTGTGCCATCGTTTTTCCTTTTTGCGGGATATAAAAAATCGGATCATAGCCAAACCCATTTTCTCCTTGCGGCTTTTCGGCAATGTATCCTTCGCACGTTCCCTCGACGACCGCGGTGCGCCGTCCTGGGGCGGCAACGGCAAGCGCGCAATGGAAACGGGCGGTTCGCTTTGCGAAAGGAACCCCTTCTAACTCTGATAACACTTTGGCGATGTTTTTTTGATCGTTCTTTTCTTCTCCGGCGTAGCGGGCGGAATACACTCCTGGCCTTCCGCCTAACGCATCAATCGACAGACCGGAATCGTCGGCAATGACCGCCGTGTTGAAATAGCGGGACATCGCTTCCGCTTTTAGTATCGCATTTTCGACAAATGTGCTCCCTGTTTCTTCTACATCAGGGCAATTAGAAAAATTAAGAAGCGATTTTACTTCAATCCCTCTTTTTTCAAGAAGCGCTTGAAACTCTCGCGCTTTTCCTGCGTTTTTTGTCGCGATAATGACTTGTTTCATGATGCACTTCCACCTTCTCCGTTTCGTTTCATGTCAATTTGCGCCGCAATCTCTCCTAACGTACTCCGCTGAATTTCAATCAGCTGCTGAATGCCGAGTTGCGCCGTATCTAACAGCTCATTTAATTGCTCGCGGGAAAACGTCGCTTCTTCTCCTGTCCCTTGAATTTCAACAAAACGTCCCGCCCCTGTCATCACCACGTTCATGTCAACCTCGGCACGTGCATCTTCGCTGTAGTTTAAATCGAGAATAATACCATGCTCCGGATCGATTCCGACAGATGTTGCCGCGAGGAAATCATGGACAGGAAGTTCGTCCAGTTTCTTTTCCTCGACTAATTTAGCAAACGCCAATACCATTGCTACGTATGCTCCTGTAATCGATGCGGTCCGCGTCCCCCCGTCTGCTTGAATGACGTCGCAGTCAATCCATACTGTTTTTTCGCCCAGCTTGTCCAATTGCACGACGGAACGAAGCGTTCTTCCGATCAGACGCTGGATTTCCATCGTGCGCCCTGACACTTTTCCTTTGCTGGACTCCCTAACATTCCGCTGCTCCGTCGCCCGCGGCAGCATTGCATATTCCGCCGTAATCCATCCTTTGCCGCCGCCGCGCATAAACGGCGGCACTTTATCATCGATGCTCGCCGTACAAATGACTTTCGTATCGCCAACAGTAATCAATACAGATCCTTCTGCATGTTTAATAAAATGTTTTTCCATATATACAGGGCGTAATTGCTTGTTGTCTCTGCCATCGATCCTCATGAGAAAGCCTCCTTTACCATAAAAAGAAAGAGGTAGAACACCGCCTACCTCTTTTTTATATCATAATATTGCCTCTAACTGCCAGCCGCTCCATTGCGTTTACCCCTTATTTTTCTGACACAATATAAAACTTTTTGCTTAGAAGCTGCCTGTGTTCACATTTGTTGGTCTTGTTACCGGTTTGGATAGCGGGTTGCCGTCTTCTCTTACTAGATTGGCTTTTCCATTTACTGTAATGGCAACACTTTCCACTCCTTTTTGCTCCGTTAGCGACAAAACAAGGCAGTTTAATACATCGTCAGCAATCACATTTTTCTTATTGCTGCCGTAAATCGCTTCGTTAAAATTCAATGTTACTTTTCCATCTTCGTATTTTGGTTTTTCCAATAGCTTCGTATCTGGCTGAAACCCGCTCGCAAGTCCGCTGCCGTAGCCCGGACCTTTAATTAACTCATTCACTACAGCAGTAATATTGTCTTTTTCTTTATTGGACACGCGCCGTGTTACTGGAACGTAGTACGTTTCATTTCCTTGCTGCGCGACAAAATAGACGGTAACTGGGTGAGTGTTTGTAATGTCATTGACGCCGCTAGCATCGATATTAATTCCATCCGCACGGCTGACCCCGCCTTGGATAGGAGTTTTGTTAACTGGCATCACATCCTGGTCATAGCCGTTAATACGAATTTTGACTCTTTTTACATTATCAAATTGTGTCAGCGTCCACGTAATGGCCTGTAAAATTTTTTTCTCGTCTTCTGGCTTATAATTTTTGAATTCTGGTGAGAAATCAGCAATAATGGTGCCGTCTTTCTCAAGCTTCACTCCTAATACACGCGTATCTGCTGGTAATACAGCGCGGAATCCATTTGGCAATATTTCAGAAACAGGGCCGTCTTCGACTAAATATTCCAACACTTGCTTCGCTACAGCGTCTGTTTTTGGCAATTCTACCGTTTGCGGTACGACAAAGCCATTTTTATCAATTAAGTAAAGTTCGCGTTTAACGGTTTCCGTTGCTTTTTCTTTCGTCTGTTTTCCCTCGTTATCTTTCGTTGCTTCTTGCAGCTTTTGGCCATCTTTTAAGTAACTGACATCTTGCGGCGGATCAATTTCTTTTATTCCCTCTTTCTTTTCAAATAATCCACAGCCACTAAGCAATAACAGCGATGTCACAACGGATGCGGCTAATTTCCATGTTCTCCGATTAAACATGAAAGTCCCCTCCTACTCATAGTTTGTACTACTATGTATACGAGCCTTTTTGAAAAATAGAATAAAAAAATCCTTTAGCTTTGACGCTAAAGGATTTTTTTATAATTCAATCGTTTGTACGCATTCGACTGGTTTTCCAAACCATTTCGATGCAATTTTTTGGAACAGCTCCTTCGGCCCGGTTGTGAAAAATAAATGTTTCTCCTCACGCTGCCCTGTATAAAGCAGATGGCTGTGGTGCAAAATCGCGCTCACTTCGCGTGCTGTTTCAACCCCGGAGCAAATCAGCTTGACGCGTTTTCCCATATATTCTTTGATCAACGGGCTTAACAAAGGATAATGGGTGCATCCTAAAATAAGGACATCAATATCGCTTGATCTAAACGGCTCAAGTGATTCAGCAACTATTTTTCTTGCTTCTTCTCCTTCGAAATTTCCACTCTCTACAAGCGGAACAAACTTTGGACATGCTAAACTTTCGACATGAACTCGATGGTTAATGGACTTTAGCGCCTTTTCATACGCACCGCTTTTTACCGTACCAACCGTACCGATCACACCGATATGTCCGTTTTTCGTCATTTTTAACGCCGCACGCGCCCCGGGATGGACTACGCCTAATACCGGAATATCAAGCTGTTCCCGAATTTCGTCTAATACGACTGCCGTTGCCGTATTACAAGCAATCACCAACATTTTAATATTATACTGCAATAAATAATTCGTCATTTCCCATGTGAATTGACGAATTTCTTCCTCCGGACGCGGTCCATATGGACAACGCGCCGTATCTCCAAGATAAATAATCCGTTCTTTTGGTAATTGTCGCATAATTTCTTTTGCAACCGTTAATCCGCCGACTCCTGAATCAATAACACCGATTGGTCTTTCCAAGTGATCGCCCTCATTCTTTCTTTATTTCTTGATGCAATTTACGTAAGCATTTTTCCAAAAAACAATTTCTTCGTCAGAAAAATTTTGCAACACTTGCGCCAAGTCATGTTGACGCTTTGCAATCACTTCCTCAATAATGCGCTCTCCTTTTTCAAGGAGATGAATGCGTACAACCCGTCGATCATGCTTATCTTTTACTCTAGCAACAAGCCCGTTTCGTTCCATTCTGTCTACTAAATCCGTTATTGTGCTGCATGCCAAATACATTTTGTGTGATAATTCGCCAATTGTCAAGTCTCCTTCTTCCAACAGCCACTGCAACGCGACAAATTGCGGCGGCGTGATTGGATATTGCGTTAAAATTTCACGGCCGCGCTGCTTTAAATTCGCAGCAATGTACCGAAGCAGCTTTTCCAATTCAGCGACGGCCTTTTCATCCATCGAAAACGGCATACAATCTCTCCTACAAAACTACATTTATTATTTTTAACGGTTTTTTTAAAAAATGCAAGAATGATGTCAGACAACCAAATTCCTTTACGTTGTTCGACATAATTCGATATATTTCATTTTACACCACTTTTCCCCATAATCAATAAAAAAATTCATCTATTTCCATTTGCCAATATAACGAAGAAAGAACCGTTTTGCGATTGTGGTCAAAAAAGATAACAAACCGGCCACCTTAAAAATAAGGTAAGCCGGCATTGTTTATAGTTCAAGCTCCCCCATTCGAAGCAATTCAATAACAGCTTGCGAGCGCCCCTTTACTCCAAGCTTTTGCATTGCATTCGAAATGTGGTTGCGAACCGTTTTTTCGCTAATAAACAATTCTTGCGCAATTTCCTTTGTCGTCTTATCTTGTACTAATAATTCAAATACCTCTTTCTCTCTTTTTGTCAGCAACGACTTTGGTTGAAACGATTTGTCCTTCAAGTGTTGTAACCCTCCTTGCTTCACTAGACCTGAACTACCGGATGGGTATTTACTCACCATATAGTATGTGAAAACGAGGGTTGCGGTGACGGAATTTCGTTTATCTAATAGAAAAATAGGTGTTTTTTCTATACAAGTGCCATCACCTGGGACTGTTGAAGCATTTGTCACATCCCATCACCCCATGATTTGCTTCATCGCCTGTGTCTTCTAAATAAAAATCCCCTTCATGAAAACCATGAAGGGGATTTTTATAATTATACTTCATCACTTCCAAAGAAATCACGGAACATTTGAATCGTTGTTTCACGGTTTAGCGCGGCAATGGACGTCGTGAGCGGAATACCTTTTGGACAGGATTGCACACAGTTTTGCGAGTTGCCGCAGTTCGCCAAACCGCCGTCTCCCATGATTGCTCTCAGCCGCTCTGCTTTATGCATCGCGCCTGTCGGATGGGCATTAAAGAGACGAACTTGTGACAGCGGAGCTGGGCCGATAAAGTTGGATTTGCTGTTGACGTTTGGACATGCTTCTAAACATACGCCGCATGTCATACATTTCGACAGTTCGTATGCCCATTGCCGTTTTCGTTCTGGCATGCGCGGACCAGGGCCTAAGTCGTACGTTCCATCAATCGGAATCCATGCTTTTACTTTTTTCAGCGAATCAAACATGCGGCTGCGGTCGACTTGTAAGTCGCGCACAACTGGGAACGTGCGCATTGGCTCCAAACGGATTGGCTGCTCTAACTGATCAATTAACGCCGTACACGCTTGCCGCGGTTTGCCGTTAATGACCATCGAACAAGCGCCGCATACTTCCTCAAGACAGTTCATTTCCCATACAACTGGAGTTGTTTTTTGCCCTTTGGCGTTCACCGGATTGCGGCGAATTTCCATCAGCGCAGAAATGACGTTCATATTTGGACGGTACGGGATTTCAAATTCTTCTTCGTATGGCGCAGAATCAGGACGATCTTGACGTGTTACAATAAATCGAACCGTTTTTTTCTCGCTCATGGTCTATTTCACTTCCTCTTTCTTTTTCGAGTAGTCGCGTTTACGTGGCTTAATTAACGATACATCGACATCTTCGTAATGGAACGCTGGGCCATCCGGAGTGTAGCGAGCCATCGTTGTTTTGAGCCATTCCTCGTCATTGCGCTCCGGAAACTCTGGTTTATAGTGCGCACCGCGGCTTTCATTACGGTTGTATGCGCCTAATGTAATAACGCGAGCGAGTTGAAGCATGTTGTACAACTGGCGGATAAATGTCGCTCCTTGGTTGCTCCATTTGGATGTATCGGTTACGCTGATATTTTTATAGCGCTCGAGCAGTTCTTGAATTTTTTCGTCTGTCTTCAACAGCTTATCATTGTAGCGGACGATCGTCACGTTTGCTGTCATCCATTCGCCAAGTTCTTTATGAAGCACATATGCGTTTTCTGTTCCATCCATGGACAAGATGTTGTTCCAACGCTCTTCTTCCTGTTTTACGTAACGGTCGTATAACGACGATGGCATTGCATCGGATGATTTTTCTAAGCCACGAATATACCGAACCGCGTTTGGACCAGCGACCATACCACCGAAAATCGCTGATAATAAGGAGTTAGCCCCAAGACGGTTCGCACCGTGAATCGAATAATCGCACTCACCAGCGGCGAACAATCCTTTAATGTTTGTCATTTGATCATAATCGACCCATAAGCCGCCCATCGAATAGTGTACAGCCGGGAATACTTTCATCGGCACTTTGCGAGGATCTTCGCCCATAAATTTCTCATAAATTTCGATAATACCGCCTAGTTTGACATCGAGCTCTTTCGGATCTTTATGGGAAAGATCAAGATATACCATGTTTTCGCCGTTGATGCCAAGCTTCAAGTCGACGCAGACATGGAAAATTTCCCGGGCAGCAATATCACGAGGGACAAGGTTTCCGTAAGCCGGATATTTTTCTTCAAGGAAGTACCACGGCTTTCCGTCTTTATACGTCCAGACTCTTCCGCCCTCACCACGGGCAGATTCACTCATTAAACGTAATTTATCGTCTCCCGGAATCGCCGTCGGGTGAATTTGGATAAACTCTCCGTTTGCATAATATGCACCTTGTTGATAGACGATCGATGCGGCCGAACCGGTATTGATGATGGAGTTCGTCGATTTGCCGAAAATGACTCCCGGCCCGCCTGTCGCCATAATGACTGCGTCCGCAGGAAACGCTTTAATTTCCATTGACTTTAAGTCTTGTGCGACAATGCCGCGGCAAATTTGTTCGTCGTCTAAGACAACACCCAAAAATTCCCATCCTTCATATTTCGTTACAAGCCCAGCTACTTCATGGCGACGCACTTGTTCATCAAGCGCATACAAAATTTGCTGGCCTGTCGTTGCTCCTGCGTAGGCAGTACGGTGGTGCTGTGTTCCACCAAAGCGACGGAAATCGAGCAACCCTTCAGGAGTACGGTTGAACATGACTCCCATGCGGTCAAGCATATAAATGATGCTCGGCGCTGCCTCACACATCGCTTTTACTGGAGGCTGGTTCGCCAAAAAGTCGCCGCCGTATACGGTATCGTCAAAATGTTCCCAAGGAGAATCGCCTTCTCCTTTTGTATTTACCGCGCCGTTAATCCCGCCTTGCGCACAGACAGAGTGAGACCGCTTTACAGGCACAAGCGAGAACAATTCTACAGGTACCCCTGCTTCTGCGATTTTAATTGTTGCCATTAGACCAGCTAGACCGCCGCCAACTACTATGATTTTTCCTTTTTTCATTGCTACTCACTCCCTAAAAGATTGCTAGTTGTCGATCAGGCAAATGCTAAAATGGCACGAATGCCGACAATGGAAAGTGCGACAAAAATAATCATCGTTAAATAAGTGAAAACTTGTTGTGAACGAGGAGACACCGTTAACCCCCAGCTTACGCAGAAAGACCATAAACCGTTGGCAAAGTGGAAAACCGTTGACAAAATTCCGACAATATAAAAGCCAAGCATAACCGGATTGTCTACGATATTGGCCATCATTTCGTAGTTTACTTCCGCTCCAAACGCAGCTTGAACGCGCGTTTCATACACATGCCATGTCACAAAAATTAATGTGATAATTCCGGTGATCCGCTGTAACATAAACATCCAGTTACGGAAATATCCGTAATTTCCGACATTAAATTTCGCTGTAAAAGCGATATAAAGGCCGTAAATGGCATGGAACAGCAGTGGAAGGAAAATAACGAATATTTCTAGCAAATAGCGGAACGGTAAATTGTCCATAAAAGAAGCCGCCCGGTTAAACGCCTCTGGTCCTCTCGTCGCAAAATGGTTTACGACTAAATGTTGTACTAAAAAGACTCCTACTGGAATGACTCCTAACAGCGAATGGAGCCGACGGTAATAAAATTCGCGATTTCCTGCCATATGTAAACCCCCTTTAATGAATAAACAGTGAAAAATCATGTGCTCCCCATCCACAATGAGTGGAATGTAACGGCTTCCATTTCCATGAATCATTGTGTCACATTCATTGTACTCCCACATTGTACAAGCGTCAAGAAAACAAAGTCACAAAATGTTCAAACATTTACATGTGAAAACGGCAGCGAAAAAAAGATAATGCACGTTCCCCTCCATTTCGCTATAATGAGGAATGGATAGAAAGAGGGGAATCATGTGAAACTGCCAACACTAGAAGAACAATATAAAACATTAGAAAACATTGCTATTTCTGCATTCGGTACGGAACTCATTCGGCAAATTCTCCTTCCGGAATTGTTGGGAAAAGAAACCGCCAGCATTTTATACTGGGCCGGAAAAAGTTTAGCGCGCCGCTTCCCGCTCGAAACGGTGTCCGATATCATTACTTTTTTTGAAAAAGCTGGCTGGGGGACACTGTCCATTGTTGAAGAACGCAAAGACGAACTTCATGTGGAGCTGTCCGGCGCTATTATTGATGCGCGGCTTGCCCTTCATGAACATTGTACCTTCCAGCTCGAAGCAGGATTTCTCGCCCAACAAATCGAGCAACAAAAGCGCCTCGTCACCGAAGCATTTGAACAACAGAAAAAGCGGCCAAATAAAGTACTCATTATCATTAAATGGGACCGCAAACAAGAGATAGAATAATGGTAAGAAGCCTGCGAGCGCAGGCTTCTGTCATTTTTACGAGCGCACCGCTGCCGCTTCTTCGGCAAGCCCGAATGCTTCGTGAAGCTCCTCGACGGCCGAAACCATATATTTTTCGTCAATGACCGTGGAAATTTTAATTTCTGATGTACTAACCATTTTGATTTCAATTCCTTGATCCGCCAATACTTCAAACACGCGCGCCGCCACCCCCGGGTTTGAAATCATGCCAGAGCCAACGATCGATACTTTCGCCAAGCCGCTTTCATAGTGAACGTCGGCGCCTTCCAGCGCTTGCAGCACTTGAAGCGTTTCCGGCAAATCTTCCGTGCGAATCGAAAAAGAAACAGACGCTGTTTCGGAATTCGTCGCATTTTGAATAATAATATCTACATTGATGCCACGATTGGCAAGCGCCGTAAAAATGGTCGGCAATGCATGTAAACTATTTTCGATTCCATCCACTGTCACTCTCGTTACTTGATCTTCAAATGCAATTCCCCGTACGATTAAATGCTGCTCCATCGAAACTTCCTCCTTTACCATCGTTCCTCTTTCGTTTTCCATGCTCGAACGCACTTCCAGCGGCACTTCATAGTTTTTCGCAAATTCAACGGCGCGCGGATGCAATACTCCTGCCCCTAAATTGGCTAACTCAAGCATTTCATCATAGGAAATCTCTTTTATTTTTCTTGCTGTTTTTACATAACGCGGGTCGGTCGTAAACACGCCGGTTACGTCCGTATAAATATCGCACTTCTCTGCTTTTAACGCCGCAGCCAGCGCCACCGCCGTCGTATCAGAACCGCCGCGGCCGAGCGTGGTGATCTCCCCTGTTTCCGTCACTCCTTGAAACCCAGCAACGATCACAATCGCCCCTTCGTCAAGGTAGCGGCGGATTCTCGTTGTATCTATGTTCATAATGCGGGCATTGCCGTGCATTTCTTCCGTCGTAATTCCCGCTTGCCATCCTGTCAACGAAACAGCTTTATATCCTTTTTCATGAAGCGACATTGCAAGAAGCGCAATGCTCACTTGTTCCCCCGTCGAAAGAAGCATATCCATTTCCCGCTTGCTAGGATGATTGGAGATTTGTTTCGCTAAGTTGACAAGCTCATCGGTCGTTTTTCCCATTGCCGAAACAACAACGACAACGTCATTTCCCTTTTGGGCTTCCTCAATCACCCGATTCGCCACATGTTGAATTCTTTCGATGGAACCAACAGACGTTCCGCCAAATTTTTGTACGATAATTCCCATTTCGTCTCACCCTTTTGCCTAATTTATAAAATAAAAAAACAGCAATGAGAGAAATCTCATTGCTGTGCATCACGAAACGAAAAAACGAATTCGCCCCGCACAGTGAGATAGCTCTCCAAGATGAATCACATCTTGACAGTCCTACATTTCTTAAACGCAGGACCAGCGGAAAAAGCAATGAGACTTTTTCCACTTCGGCGACGCTCCCCTTTCCACATCCGTCTTCGGAACTCATTTTCCTCCGAATGTGTACTCTTGAAGTTCGCACCTCTATCTTCACTTCGGCGTTTGGAAGTGTATAAATATGAAATTTAGGGCAATGATATCAAATTTTTATGCTATTGACAATACTACTCCCGCAATTTCTTATAAATTTTTTCGGCAACAGGGCGCGGAATGTTCGCTTTTTGCAATTCTTCGACCGTTGCTTCTTTCATGTTTTTAATGGACCCGAAATGCTTTAATAACGCTTTTTTTCGTTTTTCCCCAACGCCAGGAATGTCATCTAACACAGAATGAAACATCGTTTTTCCACGCGTTTGCCGGTGAAATGTAACCGCAAACCGATGCACCTCGTCTTGGATGCGCTGCAATAAATAAAACTCTTGACTGTTTCGCTCTAATGGAACGACTTGCGGCGGATCTCCCATGATTAACTCGGATGTGCGATGCTTGTCGTCTTTTGCAAGCCCAGCGAGCGGAATATCAAGTCCTAATTCGTTTTCAAGCACATCCCTTACCGCAGCTAAATGCCCTTTTCCACCGTCAATAATAATCAAATCGGGAAGAGGGAGACCTTCTTTTAGCACGCGAGTATAACGTCTTCTTACCACCTCGCGCATCGATTCATAGTCATCCGGTCCTTCTACCGTTTTGACTTTATATTTTCGATACTCTTTTTTCTCCGGCTTTCCATCGATAAAGACAACCATCGCCGAAACAGGATCAGCTCCATGAATATTGGAATTGTCAAACGCCTCAATGCGATGCGGCGTCGGAATCCCTAATATTTTTCCTAAGTTTTCTACCGCTTTGATCGTTCGTTCTTCGTCCCGCTCAATTAAATAAAATTTTTCTTTCAAAGCAATTGCCGCATTTTTGCTGGCCAAATCAACCAGTTCTTTTTTCTTACCTCTTTTCGGCTGAACGACCGTTACTTCTAGAAGCTGTTCAGCAAGCTCGCCGTCAATGTCAGCAGGCAAAATGACTTCTTTCGGTTTAAAGTGGTTCGCTTTTGAATAAAACTGTCCTAAAAACGTCAGCAATTCCTCATCTGGGTCTTGATACATCGGAAACATCGATGCATCACGCTCAATCAGTTTTCCCTGACGAATGAAAAATACTTGTACGCACATCCAACCTTTGTCATAGGCATAACCGAACACATCACGATCAACAAAATCGTTCATGGTCATCTTCTGCTTTTCCATCGTTGCCTCAATATGGGCGATTTGATCACGGTATTCTTTCGCCCGTTCAAATTCGAGCGCTTCAGCCGCTTTTATCATCTTTTTCGCAAGCTCTTCTTTTACTTCTTTATACCCACCGTTTAAAAAGCGAACGATTTGTTCAACGATTTCTTTATTTTGCTGTTCGGACACCGGATACACGCACGGCGCAAGACATTGTCCCATATGGTAATATAAACAAACGCGGTTCGGCATGGTCGAGCATTTACGCAGCGGATAAATGCGGTCTAACAGTTTCTTCGTTTCGTTTGCCGCCTGTACATGCGGATACGGTCCGAAATATTTTCCGCCGTCTTTTTTCACTTTTCGCGTAATGATTAAGCGAGGATGCTTCTCCGCGGTAATCTTAATAAACGGATAACTATTGTCGCCCTTAAGCATCACATTATATTTCGGATCGTACTTTTTAATTAAGTTCATTTCCAAAATGAGCGCTTCAATGTTCGAAGAAGTGACAATATATTCGAAATCGGCAATTTCGTTGACAAGCCGCAGCGTTTTTCCGTCGTGCGTGCCGGTAAAATACGAGCGCACGCGGTTTTTCAGCACTTTTGCCTTTCCGACGTATATCACTGTGCCGTTTTTATCCTTCATCAAATAACATCCCGGCTGCTCCGGAAGCACGGCTAATTTTTCTTTTAAGTGATCATGCATCATAATCACTCCATCAAATTAATTCATCCATTCATACAGCGTAATGTTTCCGTATACTGGATCTGCCAGCGTGCTGGAACGATATGTTTTCACTCTCCGCAAATGGCCGGCAAGGGAAACTCCTTGCGCCCGAAATCCTTTCACAACATGGTCAGTCATATAAATTTTAGCATGTTGATAGTTCTCTTTGTCTTGTAAAAAAAATGAAAAGTGCAAAACATCCTTATGGGGAAAGTCCACATCTAGGTATTGTAGCACACGCGTTTCTTCCCATGTGTACAGAACGAATTTCTCTTTACTGTTTTGTAAATCATACGCTAACTGATAGGTTGCCGGCAACTGTAATGCTTGCTCGCGCATATGCCATGTCCCCGTTACGAATTGCACGGCTAACACCACCATCGCTAGGCTCCATCGGTACATAGACATATGATTGCGGACAAAGCAAATCCAGCCGTACAACAAAACAAGATGAACAAGCGGGAGAATGTGCCGCGGTTTCTCAATATTTTGCGCAAATAACGCCCAAAGAAAATAAACAAATCCAGAAACAAGAAACCAGCGCGGAAACGGAGACTTTCTTGATCGCCATATCACTGTCCATACAACCATATACAAAAAAAGCAGGATCACGTTTTGACTTGCTATCCCTGTCCATAAAATATTATAAAAGAAAAAATAAATCACTCGCTCCCATAACGGCTGCCCGCCGCTTGCCGCTGTTCCTCCCCATTTCTCGAAATGGCCGCTCGTAAATGAGAGAGCCAGTTTGAAAAAGGATTGAAAACTTCCTTCCGCCACCGCGACCGCTGTGATCCAAATAAATTGGAAAAAGACAGCCGCTGTCAAAAAGCAAATGATTCGGCGGACGTTGCGATGTTTTTTCCAATCTTCGTACCATAAAAACAAAACCGCCACCGCAAATGGAGCATACGACAAACGGATTCCCATTAACAGGCTGAACAAGGCAAGCGGAAGCAGCTGTATCCACCATGCATCGCGCTTTCTTGCCAATTCGATGGACCAAAAATACCACCACAGCACCGCCAGTGCCGCGCCGTCCGACATCGGCTGGCCGGCAATCACCATGATATAGCTTGCCGATTGGAGGAGCGCGCTAATGAACAATGACATGGAAGTCGGGAAATGCTTTTTTAACAGAAGAACGATCGGAATCGTTGCCGAAAACAATGCAATGGCATTAAAGACAGATAGCGCTTTTGCCGGATTGCCAACAAACACATGAATAAACATGCCGCCTAACACTAAATACGGATAGCCCGGAAAATGCGGCTGCATGGCCAATAAATCATAACGGTCTAACGCCAAGGCAAAATCGACTTGATCCCATGTCGCCGCATAAGGACTCGCATAGTATATTTCCAGCAAGAACAAACTTGCTAACATAATGAAACTAAAATATGACAAAAATCGTTTATTTCCTAGAAAATGTTTCATTATCTTTCTCACCTTAACCATTTATAAAATAAGAAAAAGCACAAGACAATCATGTCTTGCACTTTTTACATCACCTTTTTCGTTTTTGGTTCAAGCGCTTGAACGATGGTTTTTGTTTGCTCGACATTTTTCTTATTTGTATTACGGTTTGTAACTAATAAATAAATCACGACAAAATATCCAATATAGGCGATGACTTCTTCCAGCGATGGCATGGACGAATAGCCAAAGAGTGCTTTTAAAAACACGCCCACCTCTCCGGAAAAGACAGGCGCGACGCCGTGATCACGAAGATAATGTTCATAATCAATCGGGTGTTCCGGAAGCAACCATGTTAAATCATATACATGCGGCATCACGCTGCCGATGATATTTAAATCTTGGAGCATGGAAATGCCTTGCACAAGCAGCCCCGCCGCAATCAATACGATGAACGCTCCGGTAACTTTAAAGAACGTCTTTAGCGGGACGCGCATCGTTCCTTTGAAGAAAAGGTAGCTGACGATCGCCGCAATCGCAATTCCTGTCGCCGCTCCCCATCCGTGCATCGCCGCACCGATGTTTCCGTGGGTAATCGCGGCAAAGAAAAAGACCGTTTCGACACCTTCACGGAGCACGACTAAAAACGAATGGATGACCATTCCAACGACATTGCCGGTCGTAATAAATTGGTCCATTTTTCCTTCGACGCTTTTTTTCATATTACGGCTATGTTCGGCCATCCAAAAGACCATTTGTGTCAGCAAAATCGCCGAAACAAACATAATGCCGATCTTTAAATACGTTTCGCTTCCCATCGCGGCAAATCCAGTGAACACGACTTGGAAAAGAATCGCGACACCAAAGCTCGCTAAAACCGCCAAGCCAGCACCAAGCCAGACGTACTTCGTATATTCTTGGTGGTCAACGCGCTTTAAATAAGACGTAATAATCCCGACAATCAGCAGCGCTTCGAGCGCTTCGCGAAACGTAATTAACAGCGCTTGAACTTCCATCGCATATTTCCCCCTTTGTTTCCACACGTTATGCCCGCTTGCGGCGCCATGAATACACGACAACCCCGGCAATCACAACAATAAGAATCGCAATCGGAATCCAGTTTTTTAACTTGGATAAGTCCGTCCATTCTTTTTTCTCTACTTCTTGCGGCTTTTCCGTTGCACTTTCCGAAAAATGCCCTACCTTCAAACTTTTCAACCCAAATTGCTTTTGCAATGACGTTAAAATCGTTTCCTTGCTTTTCTTAAATTGCTCCATATCCGCTTTCTTCTCGCCGACACCAAACAACCCAGGGTTTCCTAGCGATTGCAGCGCTTTATTGAATTCGTCTCTTAGCCGTTTATCAAGAGCTGCATCTTTGCCTTGCACAATCGGGGAAAGCGCTTCGTATGTAGCAAATGC
Organism: Parageobacillus sp. NEAU-HV-2; assembly: GCF_059115485.1. Taxonomy (NCBI): domain Bacteria; kingdom Bacillati; phylum Bacillota; class Bacilli; order Caryophanales; family Anoxybacillaceae; genus Parageobacillus; species Parageobacillus sp. NEAU-HV-2. The sequence goes on along the minus strand of NZ_JBXUJJ010000002.1, from coordinate 197,682 downwards.
CTTTGCCAATAGCCGTTTGCTCGTATCATACTGTTCAAAATTTTTCTCGATATTTTCCAATCGTCTTGCGATATTTAAAACAAGGATTTTTTCCATATTTTTCAAAACAACTTCTTTATCCTTTTTGTCGAGCGCCGATAGCACTGCTTGCGAAGGCTCCGTTCCCATATGCATATCAATTTCCTCTTTGACCGTTTCGAAAATTTTGCGCGCCTCCGCAAAGTTTGGCGGCTGCTCATTTAACTTTTCCGCCATTTGTTTATAAACTTCCGCTACTTTTTCTTCATTCGGGTCGCCATAGGAGTACGCAAAAGCAGAAGTCGGAATACTATTGAGAATCAATATCAGTGCTAGAGAAAAAAACAAACAAAATCGCCTCATTATTCATTCTCCTCCTACATTATCAATGATAATGATTATCATCTTCTATGTCAATATATTAATGAAAAAAATTCCCTTTCCTGTTCATGAAAAGGAAAGGGGCTACGAACATTGTTTTTCCGCTATGCTTGGAAGGCGATGGGCGTCTTCATCAATCACTACTTTTTTCACCGGCCGCTGCATTTCTTTCCAAATTGCTGGGAGAACGGCCGTGACATAGGCGCGAAATTTAATAAATGACTGCCCCGTTGTCCGCACCTGATAGCGAATCGGTACTTCTTTTATGCGAAACCCTTTGCGGACTAAATTTAACGTAAGCACTTGTGCGTAGTTATAATCATGGATGATTTCCGCATGTTCCATCGCTTGCCGCGAAAAAGCCCGCATTCCGGATTGCCCGTCATAAATCCATGTGCGAAGAAGAAGCGATTGCAGAAACGTAAAGAAATAATTGCCAAGACGGCGATGCCATTTCATCCCGCGAATCGTGCCAAGAAAGCGCGAACCCATCGTATAGTCCGCTTCTCCCGCAAAAATCGGAGCAAGCAAATCCGGGATTTGTTCTGCCGGATATTCATTGTCCGCATCAATCATAACGCCGATATCCGCACCGAGGCGGAGACATTCCCGCAATCCTTGGCGTACAGCGGCACCAAGTCCACGGTTTTCTGGCATTTGATAAATGTAATCAGCGCCTGCTTCTTTTGCGACTGCTACTGTTTTATCGGTCGAACCGTCATCAATGACTAACACTTTCACATCCACACAAGGATGAAAATGGCGAGGGATCTTGCGAATGACTTCGCCAATCGATTGTTCTTCGTTATACGCTGGTAAAAAGACGATCACTTTCTGTTCCTTCATGTTTCTCCCTCTTTCGAATCGCTTCGATTAACACGGGACCGCGACTATGACTCGGATACGGGGCTCCCAGCAAATAAGCAATCGTCGGCGCCACGGACACCAAACTTTTCTTTTCATCGATTCGCTTTCCTCGCTCAATCGCCGGCCCATATAAGAAGAATGGCACAAACCGCTCTCCTTCATCCAAATGCCCGTGTCCGCCGATGCCGTCTGCTTGTCCATGATCGGCGCAAATGATTAACGTTGTGTTTTTTAATTTTCCTTTCTGTTCGAGCCACTCGACGTACTCCTTGATAAGCGCGTCCGCTTCTTCTATTTTTTGAAGATATTCCTCGTATAATACACCGCGGCTGTGTCCCGTTTGGTCCGTGGCAATTAATTGAACAATGAGCAAATCAGGATCTTGCTCCTCCATAATGCGTTTGGCGCGTTCGATGATGTTGCGGTCAGCTACGTCATTATGCATGACCGCTGTCACCGTTTCGACATCATCTCCAAACGAATCGACGAGATGAGCAATGCCAAGCAGCCGCCCCGTTTTTCCAACTTTTCTTAGTGAATCAAAAATGCTTTCTACCTTGATGCCAAGCTTCCATACCATATTAGAGCGGATGCCGTGTTCAAACGGATATGTGCCGGTGAACATCGAAGTAAAACAAACGACCGTCCGTGCCGGATAAACCGTCTCCATTTGCGTAAATTCCGTTCCTTGCTGGCGCAGCCGTTTTAAAAATGGCGCATTGGCTTGCTCAAACCGATCTTTCCGCATGCCGTCGATGACGATCACAATGACTTTCTCATTGATTGGCTCTTTTGGAACGCAGGCATTATTGGTATATGTCGGAATGATTTTTGGCTTCCAATCAAATAACTGGCTGTGCAAAATGAAAGAAAACAAAAAGACACCCGCATAATAGAGCGCAAAGCCGGCAAAAGAAAGATCGCCTGCTTCCCCCTCCAGTTGCACATATACATATTGCCAAATCGACAAAAGCAACAAAAATTTCGGCAGCTGTTCTTGCGCGTTTCCGCTTGTCGAATCGCTATTTTTCAGCACTAACTTCCAAAAACGGGTAAAATTCCACCATGACGTACCAATGCGCAAATGATAGTAAAGCGTTCCCCAAAAAAAGACAGTAAAGAAAAAATATAGCCCCAGCGCTAGGCCTAGCAGCTTAAGGTCGGCAAACTGCCAAACGATTAAAAACACAACGTATGGAATCCATAAATAATTTCGCAAAAATAACGGATAGTCGTACATATAATAGATGACAAAAAGCGGAAGCGCCGCGAGAAAACCTAAGAACCAGTGCTTCATATGCTCGATGGTGCCGAAATTGGCAAGATGGTAGATCGTCATCGTCCCGATAACGAAAATCGGCGTAAACGGTTTTCCCTCATTCAGCAAATTCCAACATCGCGCCGCCACTTTTTCAAATGTTGAAGCTTCTTTCATTGTTTCTCCCTTCCTTTTTTCCAAGCCGCCCAGACGAACGAAATATCTCTTGGAGACATAAGCAGGATGGCCATACCTACTAAATAAGAAAAAACAAATTTGAACGCATGGGTCATCATCGCCGCCATATACGCGCTGTTCCAGTCCGGTGCAATTCTCGTAATCGCAAATGCCATTACCGCTTCATACGTCCCCAGCCCGCCTGGAGCGATTTGAAACACTTGGCCAGAAACAGTAATGCTGTTGACCCACACAGATTCTAAAAATGTTAACGACATCCCAAGCATGTTGGTCATCTCATAAATGACAACCGCCTCACACAGCCAGCTGAGCGCAATCATTCCCACCATATAAACGCCGCGTTTTCCTCTTAATGCGCTTTTTATCATGTGATGGTGTTTACGAATCCATTCTGCATCCGATTTGCGTGACAACAAAACAGCAATTGCAGCTGCGCCGATTATTCCGACAACACCAATAACCGTTGCGTTTGTTGCAGGAAAGCGATGGACGTATGCATACATTCCCCATGCGGACAAAAGACATAAAACAAGCATGTCCAAAAGTCGCATCACCGCCACCGAGTGAACCGCTTCATCGACGGAAACGTCCTTTTGTTTTGCTAAAACAGCCACACGGGCAATATCGCCTACTTTGAACGGAACGATATGATTAATAAGTAAACTGAAAAAGATGCCTTTGGCGTATACAATCAAAGAAATTGGTTTTCCCACGTATGACTTCCATGCCAGCGCCCTTAGCCAAAAGGAAGCGCCGTATATGATCAACATCCATGCCAGCGTGTTCGGTCTTTGAAGAAGCAGGTGGAGCTGCCTAAGAAGCGCTTCTCCATCGAAATAGCGGTATGTCAGCCATAGAAAAACAAGGACAAGCCCGGCTCCGACCAGCCTCACCGCTATTGCTGCGTGCTTACGTTTCATACGTCCTTGCCCACGCGATCGTCCGCGCAAGCCCGTCCTCGAACGTTACACTTGGTTTGTATCCGAACGCCCGCTGTGCTTTCGTAATGTCCGCCCATGTCGCTTTCACATCTCCCTTTCGCTCCGGAGCGTATCTCACCTTCATCGTTGGAAAATGCGTTTTAAGTTCTTGCAGCAAGCGCTCCATCGTGATTGGGCGTCCCGATCCTAAATTAAACACATCATTTCCGCCGCGACGGTCGAGCGCCGCTATCATTCCGCTGACGACATCGTCCACAAACGTATAGTCTCTTGCTGTGTTCGTTCCGTACACGACAATCTCTTCGCCATGTAATAGATGGCGGATAAACTTGCTGATTGCCATATCCGGTCGGCCCCACGGGCCGTATACGGTAAAATAGCGAAAAATCGTCACCTGATAGCCGAATAGGTGGGCATACGCATAGCAAAACGACTCCGCTCCGTATTTTGCGGCGGCATATGGCGAAACGACTTCTCCCGTTGCCATCTCTTCTTTCAGCGGTACGTTACCTTGGTTGCCGTAGACGGACGAGGAAGAGGCGAATAACAAATGCCCGACTCCGGCTTCCCCCGCCGCCTTTAGCACGTTAATCGTCGCTTTGATGTCATAATCGACATAATCGAGCGGCTTAAGAAGCGAATTGGGAACACCGGGCAGCGCCGCTAAATGATATACACAGTCCGGCTGATAGCAACGAAACAGTTCTTCCGTTTTTTCTCCATCCAATAAATCAATGCGATAAACAGGAAGATTTCCTCCCGTTAACGCACGAAATTGCCGATTTTTTCGTTCCACCGGGTAATAAGGATGAAAATTATCAATGACCGCCACGTCGTGCCCATGCGTAAGCAATTTGGCAGCAAGATGGCTTCCAATAAACCCGGCTCCCCCTGTAACGAGAATTTTCAATGGATTCACCTCAAAATCAATGATTTCTACTAGCATATTATCATAAGAAAATCAACAAGCGGCAGCGTCAAAATCATAAGAAGACAAAAAACCTTGCCAAAGAACAAGGTTTTTTGCCTTATCGTTATTTTGCCTTTTCAATCACAGTGTTTAATGTTGCTTCTAATTGAGAAAGAAGTTTTTCTCCCTCTGCTTTATTTTTCGCTTTTGCCGCCTCAAGGTAGCGCTGCGCTTGATCATGTAATGACGCATAAGCTTGATCGCCTAACAGCGTTTTTAAGTCACTTTCCATCATATTAATAAATAAAGCGCCTTCTAACGCAGTAATCACCGATTTATCTTGTCCCCAGTTTTCTTTACTTTCTTCATATTCATGAAGCGCCACCTTTGCCCAACCGCGGACAAACGCTTTATTGATCGCTGCAGGATCAAGCGTTTTCACATCCGTTTGCAAATCAAATTGTTTTAAAATGTAGTCCGCTTCTTCAGGCGCATGCTTTTTCATATATGGATATACGGATTGATAAAATGCCCATCCTTCCGCTTGTTCGACTTTCGCTTCTTTTTCATCTTGTTTTGCCGCATTTGCTGCCTTTGAAGCGTAGCCGTGCGGAAGCGCGCCTGTCGCTAAATAAAAGGTTTTCATCAGCGTTTTGTCTACGACTTGTTTCCCTAAGGAGAAGGCAAGCAAATCGTCTTTTGCAGCCGCATCTTCAATTTGTACAAACGCCCCATTTATCGCATCGACTAGCTTCGTTCCGTAAGCCGCATCGCGTTTCTCAACAGTCGGTTGCAAGATCGCGTAAAACTGTTTTGCTTCTTCGATTTCTTTCTTCACTTCTTCCTTATTAGCCCAATTTTCCTCTACTTCAGTAAATTCATGCTTGATTGTGGTATAAAATACTTTTTGCATAAGCTTATCAAAGATTTGTTTGACGACCACTGGATCGAGCGAACCATCTTTCCCTGCCGCTAGCGCAGTAGTAATATGCTGGTCAAGCGTATCTTGAAATTCGGCGTCACGCTTTTGTACAAGCGTCTGTAAATTTTCTTCATATAGTTTTGTCACTTTATCAAAGTCAACTTTTTGCCCTTGCTTTGCTTTTTCCAGCTCGACAATCGCCTGTTTAAACACATCGGCATAGTTAATTTCTTCCTTCTCTGTTTCCGCTGGTTTCTCTTCTTTTTGTTCAGCAGCTGTTTGCTCTTTTTTCTCCGTTTTTGTTGTTGCCGTTTCCTCGCTGTTCGAGCAAGCTCCCATCATTACCGCAAACGCTGTAAAAACAGCAAGTAATCTCCATTTCACTGACATTATGTATCCCCCCGACGCTTTTGATTTGATAATGATTTTCATTAACACAAATTGATTATAATAGATAATGATTATCAGAGTCAATCATGTTTTCCATAAAAGAAAAGAGCTTGCCGTTGTTTCGGCAAGCTCTGTTATTGTATTATACTTTGATAAATGAAGGGAAAAACTCATTCCCGGCTTTAATTATCATAAATAAAAAAGAGATTCAGACAATATATTGCCTGAATCTCCTTGAAGAAAAATGAATTATACGTGTTTTTGCAATAGTTGAACAAGCGCTTCTTTCGGTTGATAGCCGATCGTTTTGTCAACAAGCTCTCCGTTTTTGAAAACGAGCAATGTTGGAATGCTCATTACCCCGAATTTCGAAGCTGTTTCTTGGTTTTCATCGACGTTCACTTTGACGATTTTTACTTTGTCGCCCATTTCTTGATCCAATTCTTCAAGAACCGGTGCGATCATGCGGCACGGCCCGCACCAAGGCGCCCAGAAATCGACTAAAGTTACGCCGTCTTTCGTTTCTGCCGCAAACGTTTGATCTGTCGCATTAACAATTGCCATTTTGCATTCCTCCTATTTCGCTTGTAATGCTGTAAGCAAAGTATACCATGTAATGAAATTTGGCGCGAATGTTTTGCTTCGTTTCTAATATTCGCTTTCTGGCAGGAATTATGCCGCCTGGCAGACAGCAGAAAACGAGCAAAGCTGGCTTGCCTTGCCCGTTTCCGCCATGATTATGAATGCACTTTTAATTTTTTAAATTCCTCTGTTAGCAACGGAACCACTTCGAACAAGTCTCCGACAATGCCGTAGTCAGCCACTTTGAAAATGTTTGCTTCCGGGTCTTTGTTAATCGCTACGATCACTTTCGAGTTGGACATCCCTGCTAAGTGCTGGATGGCTCCCGAAATACCGCAGGCGATATAAAGGTCTGGCGTGACGACTTTTCCTGTTTGCCCAATTTGCAGCGAATAATCGCAATATCCCGCGTCGCACGCACCGCGGGACGCACCGACGGCACCGCCTAATACTTCGGCAAGCTCTTGCAGCGGTTTAAATCCTTCGGCACTTTTTACGCCGCGACCGCCGGCAACGATCACTTTTGCTTCGCTCAAATCGACGCCTTCGGCGGTTTTGCGGACGACTTCTTTCACGATTGCGCGCAAATCTTTAATGTCGACGGAAACCGCTTTTACTTCTCCAGAACGGGATTCATCGCGCTCTAGCGGTTGAATGTTGTTTGGACGTACCGTCACAAAGATAATACCGTCTGTAACGATTTTCTTTTCAAATGCTTTTCCGGAATAAATCGGGCGCGTAAAGATAAGATTTCCGCCTGCTTCTTCGAGCGCCACCACGTCAGATACAAGACCGGAGTTTAATTTAATGGCCAATTTTGGCGACAAATCTTTCCCTAATGCGGTATGGCCGAATACGATTCCTTCCGGTTTTTCTTCGTCAATCACTGCTTTCAGCGCTTGAGAATAGCCGTCAGATGTATAATTTTTTAAATTCGGATGCTCTACAACAACGACGCGATCAGCGCCGTGGAAAAGTAACTCATTGGCATGCGATTGGACGCTTTCGCCGACAAGGACGGAAACGACTTCCCCGCCTTGGGCGATCGTTTTTGCCGCAGCAATGGCCTCGAACGATACGTTTCTTAATGATCCGTCACGAACTTCTGCTAATGTCAGTACTTTGCGTGCCATTTTTCAGTCCCCCTACTTTATTGATAAAATCACACTACTTTTGCTTCGGAACGTAACAGCCGGACAAGCTCTTTCACTTGATCAGCAATTTCGCCGTCGAGAATTTTTCCAGCTTCCCGTTTTGGCGGCAAAAATACTTCGATCGTTTTTGTTTTCGCTTCGACATCTTCTTCTTCAAGATCTAAGTCATCCAATTCCAATTCTTCAAGCGGTTTCTTTTTCGCTTTCATAATACCTGGAAGCGATGGATAGCGCGGCTCGTTTAATCCTTGCTGCGCAGTGACCAGCAATGGCAGCGATGTTTCGATAATTTCTTCGTCTCCTTCCACATCGCGGACGACCGTTACTTTATTGCCGTCAATATCTAATTTCGTAATCGTTGTGACATACGGAATGCCAAGCAACTCAGCAACGCGCGGACCGACTTGTCCAGAACCGCCGTCAATCGCTACATTTCCAGCTAAAATCAAATCCGGATTTTTGTCTTTCAAATATTCGGCAAGAACTTTCGCCGTCGTGTATTGGTCTTGTTCTTCGACATCGTCTTCAATATTAATGAGCACCGCTTTATCGCACCCCATCGCAAGCGCCGTGCGCAATTCTTTTTCCGCATCCTCGTTGCCTACCGTCACAACCGTTACTTCGCCGCCATGTTTATCGCGCACTTGAATCGCTTCCTCGATGGCGTATTCATCATACGGGTTAATAATAAATTCTGCCCCTTCTTCGTTGACTCTGCCATCCGCAATCGTAATTTTCTCTTCTGTGTCAAATGTGCGTTTCATTAAGACGAAAATATTCATGTGAGCCCCTCCTTGTTTTGATCAAACATTACTTCAGTTTGAAAGATTCTGTTAATTTTAAACATTATTTTCCTCGAAAGACAGGCGGACGCTTTTCAATAAAAGCTTGTACGCCTTCTTTCGCATCTTCTGTTGTAAACACGTTTCCAAACAGCTCTGCTTCCTCACGCACCGCTTCCTGGAACGGTTTTTCTTTAAAAGAATTTAAAAGCTGCAATGTAGCACGAATGGAAATTGGACTTTTTTGGGCAATTTTTTGCGCCAGTTTTTTCGCTTCCTCCAGCAATTGCTCTTCTGGCACCGCTTTGTTTGCCAAGCCCCACTGCACCGCTTCTGTTCCGGTAATCGGCTCGCTCGTCCACATCATCTCGGCCGCTTTGCCGAAGCCGACGTAGCGAGGAAGCCGCTGTGTCCCGGCAAAACCAGGTATAATGCCTAGCTGTAGCTCTGGCAGGCCGAGTTTGGCGTTTTCCGAAACAATGCGGATATGGCAGCTCATCGCCAGCTCCAGTCCACCGCCCAGTGCTGCGCCATGAATGGCAGCGATCACTGGTTTTGGAAAGCGCTCGATGCGTTCCATCACTTGCTGGCCGTTTTGCGACAGCACTGTCGCTTCATCGCTGGATGCAACGGAAGTAAACTCTTTAATATCCGCTCCTGCGGAGAAAAATCTTCCTTCGCCGTGAAGAAGCACAACACGGACGTTATCATCCGCTTCCAGCTCATCGAGTATGGCTGAAAGCTCTTTCAATACAGCGGATGAAAGAGCGTTTGCCGGAGGACGCGAAAAGGTGACGTCCGCGACAAACTCCTCTTTATGGATGCGAAAATATTCCATCTATCCTCTTCCCCCTTCGAACAAATTGCGTTTTAACGAGAAACTGCGCATCCTTTCGTTAACAATTCACAGACGGGTTTGGCCAAAGCGACGAGATCATACTTTTGCTCGTTCATTACCCATGTCGTTATCGTCTCGTCAATCGTTCCGAAAATCATTTGTCTCGTTAGACGGATATCTAAATCGGGACGAAATTCTCCTTTTTCAATCCCTTCTTTTACAATCCCATCAATAATTCGCAAATATCCTTTCAACACCTCATTAATGCGGTGCCGCAGTTCTTTATTCGATTGACGCAATTCTAGTTGAGTAACGACGGCTAAATGATGATCCGCGGCCAGTGATTCAAAATGTTTTTCCACTAATACGTACAATTTCTCCAAAGGGCTCGAAATTCCTGCTATTTCTTGCTCGATTTTCTCAATAAAAGAGCCCATCTTTTCTTGAAATAGTGATATAAGAATATCTTCTTTATTTTTAAAATAGAGATAGATCGTGCCGTCGGCGACCCCCGCTTGTTTCGCTATTTTCGATACTTGCGCCTGATGGTAGCCATGTTCGGCAATGACGACTACCGCAGCATCGATAATTTGTTTAAATTTTGGTTTATCCCTCCGCAATACTCATTCTCCTTTACGAAAATATGAATGACTATTCATTCATATCTTCATTTTACGGACTGTTGATTTATTTTGTCAAGCTTAAGTTGGACAAGAAGAAGTCATTCTTTTTTTCTTTCTTCTTCGAGCAAGGCGCGGCGTAAAATTTTTCCCACCGCTGTTTTTGGAAGCTCTGCGCGGAATTCGTAAATTCTCGGTACTTTGTATGCCGCCAAACGGCTTCGCATAAATTGATCCAATTCTTCTTCTGTACACTGCTCCCCTTGTTTTAAAACAACAAATGCTTTTACCGTTTCCCCCCGGTATTCATCTGGAACACCCACGACTACCGCTTCCTGCACTTTCGGGTGCTGATATAATACTTCTTCTACCTCACGCGGATAAATGTTGTATCCGCTCGCAATAATCATATCTTTTTTGCGATCGACGATATAAAAATAGCCGCGTTCGTCCATATAGCCGACATCGCCCGTATACAGCCAGCCATCGCGTAACACGTTTTCCGTTTCATGCGGCTGATTCCAGTAGCCTTTCATCACTTGCGGGCCGCGGACAACGAGTTCACCAATTTCATTGACTTTCGCTTCTTCTCCTGTTTCTAAAGAAATAATTTTTGCTTCCGTATCCGGCCATGGCACACCGATGCTTCCTTTTACCCGCTCTCCGTCCCAGACGAAATTGCTGTGGGTAACAGGGGATGCTTCGGTCAGTCCATATCCTTCAATCAGTTTACCGCCCGTCACTTTTTCGAACTTCTCTTGCACTTCAACTGGCAGCGGTGCGGAACCGCTAATGCATACTTTAATGGATGATAAGTCATAACGCGCCAAATCCGGATGATTCAAAAGCGCGATATACATCGTCGGCGCTCCCGGAAACATTGTCGGCCTTAATTTCTCAATCGTTTTTAATGTCGCTTCCACGTCAAACTTTGGCAACAGAATCATTTTATATGCTTGCACAATTGCTAAATTCATAATCGTTGTCATGCCATATACATGGAAAAACGGCAAGATGCCTAAAATCGATTCCGTTCCTTTATCGCAACGATACATCCAATGGACGCACATTAACGTATTGGCGATTAAATTTCGGTGCGTCAGCATCGCCGCTTTCGGCACACCGGTCGTTCCGCCGGTATATTGCAGCAAGGCGACATCCTCCGCTGGATTGATTTTCACATTTGGTTCCGTTATGTCTCGCTGGAGCATAATTTTTGAAAATAAATGCTGGTCGCTCCGCTCTTCCACTTTGACCATCACAGGTTGCTGCTTCCGCTGCATGAGAGGATACAACCATTTTTTCACCGTCGGCAAATAGTCTTTAATGCTTGTGATAATGAGATGTTTCACATTTGTCTTCGCTTTCGCTTTGGCCGCTTTCGGATAAAGCATGTCAAGCGTGATCAGCACCGTCGCACCGCTGTCGTTCAACTGGTATTCCAATTCATGCTCCGTATACAGCGGATTCGTCTGCACGACAATGCCGCCTGCGAACAGCACACCATAATAGCTGATGACCGCCTGCGGACAGTTTGGCAGCATAATCGACACACGGTCGCCTTTTTGCAGGCCGATTTGTTTCAAATAATTCGCTAATGTGAGCGCCTGTTCATATACTTCACGGAACGTAAGCGTTTTCCCAAGAAAATAAATCGCTTCATGCCCGCCAAACCGTGCCGCCGTTTCCCGCAAATAGTCAGGAAGCGTTTTACTCGGATACTCCAAATGATGCGGAATTTCCGGCGGATAATGCATCAGCCATGGTTTTTCCATCCGTATCCCCCCATGCCCGAATTTTTCAGATGATTTATTTTTATTTTATTATACTTTTGTGAATTTTACATCTAAAAAAAGGCATCCCAAAAGTTACCTTTCGGGACGCCCTTTCTATAAAAATAAATAAAGAAGACCGATCAAGACAAAAAAGGCACATAAAATAAACAATATTTTGGACAATGTTTCCATCGTCTTATTTTTCACCGCTAAATATACGATACCGCCAATGAGAAAAATTCCAGCGAAAATAAGCAGTATTCTGACCAATGTCTCCATGCTTTTTTGTCTCCCTTTAGTGAATTCCTTCGCCAATGACAAAAGACAAACCAACGGAAATAACCATGGAAATCAAGCCGACAGCCCGATTATCTTTAGCAATTTCTTCGTCGATGTTAAACTTCGGGGTAAGAAATTCATAAATAAAATATGCGATCAGCAGCAGCAGAAAACCATATACGCCCCAGCCGATCATCGCCAGCAATGAATCATGATGACGAAGGGAATAGCGGAAAATATTGGCGATGCCAAAAATTTTCCCGCCGGTCGCCATCGCTACCGCGACATTTCCCTTTTGGATTTCCTCCCAATTTTTATACTTGGTCACTAGCTCAAACACCGCCAAAAAGACGACGATGCATAAAACAGCGACGCTGAAATTGGCGGCAATTTTTACAATTTCATTTTCCCAAAACGCCTTCATCCCGCTCTCTCCCCGTCATTTCAATTCGACAATCGTTACCCCTGTTCCTCCTTCGTTGGCTTCGCCAAAATGGAAGTTTTTCACAGCACGATGCTTTTTCAAAAACTCCTGCACACCTTTGCGAAGCGCGCCCGTTCCCTTTCCGTGAATAATGGAAACGCGCGGATACCCAGCCAATAGCGCATCATCGATATATTTTTCCAAACGGGCAAGCGCGTCTTCGTACCGTTCGCCGCGCAAATCCAATTCCAAGCCGACGTAATAGTCTTTGCCTTTGACGGTCGCGATCGGCTTTGTTTCTGTTTTCGGAGCGCTGCCGATATATTCTAAGTCTCGTTCATGGATTTTCATTTTTAAAATACCGAGCTGGACTTGCCATTCCTCATCTGATACTTTTTCGACAAGATAGCCTTTTTGATTTAAGCTTGTCACTTTCACTTCGTCGCCCGGCTGAAAGACATGCCTTGCTACTTTTTTGCGTTCCTTTTTCTTCTTCGCCAAAGTCGGCATCGCTTCGACAAGGCGCTTTTTCGCCTCAATCAGTTCATGTTCTTTTATTTCCGCTTGTTTTTCTTTTTGCATGCGGCGAAGCTCCTGAATAATCCGCTCCGCTTCTTGCTGCGAGGCGCGGATGATGTCAGCTGCTTTCTGTTTTGCCTCTTCTATCATCTCGTCCCGCTTTTCTTCAAGCATCTCCCATTTTTGTCTCCATTCGTCGCGCAGTTTTTCCGCTTCCATCCGCGCTTCTTTCGCCCGCTTTTCTTCCTCTTCCGCTTGCTTTTTGCTTTGTTCTAGCGAGGCGATCATGTTTTCCACTTTATTGCTTTCGGCGCTAATATGCGATTTTGCCCGTTCGATAATGCGCTCGTCAAGGCCAAGCCGCTTCGAAATTTCAAAGGCATTGCTCCGCCCCGGGACACCAATCAATAACTTATACGTCGGACGAAGCGTTTCGGTGTCAAATTCAACGCTGGCATTGATAACGCCATCGCGATTGTATCCGTACGCTTTTAATTCCGGATAGTGGGTGGTGGCTACTGTCCGCGCTCCGCGGCCATGCACCTCATCCAAAATGGCGATTGCGAGCGCCGCTCCTTCTTGCGGATCGGTTCCTGCTCCTAGCTCATCAAATAAAACAAGGCTTTTTTCGTCAACGCTGCGCAAAATATCGACAATATTGACCATATGCGAAGAAAACGTGCTTAAGCTTTGTTCAATCGACTGTTCGTCGCCGATATCGGCATAAACCGCGCGAAATACAGCCAGCTCCGAGCCGTCGAGAGCCGGGATAAATAAGCCGGCCTGCGCCATCAACGTCAATAATCCAATCGTTTTTAAGGTAACGGTCTTCCCGCCGGTGTTCGGACCGGTGATGACGATGGTCGTATATTCTTTTCCGAGTTCGATATCATTAGGAACGACAACGGTTTGATCAATGAGCGGGTGGCGCGCCTGCAGCATGCGAATATAGCCGCGGTCGTTCATGGTCGGTTTTGTCGCTTTCAACTGATTGGCGTATTTGGCTTTAGCAAAAATAAAATCGAGCTGCGCCAATACGTTAACCGTTTCAAGCAATACGTCCGCATGATCTGCGACCATCTTTGTCAGTTCGATTAAGATCCGCTCGATTTCCTGCTTTTCTTTCATGCGCGCTTCCCGCAGCTGGTTGTTTAGTTCCACCACCGCTTGCGGCTCGATAAATAACGTCGCTCCGGAAGCTGATTGATCATGGACGATGCCGCCGTAAGCGCCGCGGTATTCCTGTTTCACCGGAATGACGTAGCGGTCGTTGCGAATCGTAATAATCGCATCAGACAGCATTTTTTGCGCCGATGGCGAGCGGATGATGCTTTCTAGTTTTTCCCGAATTCGCGCTTCAGTTGTTCGAAGCTGCTGGCGAATAGAACGCAATCGTTCGCTCGCATGATCCAGCATTTCACCATGATCATCAATACAGCGCTCAATGGCTTGCTGCAGTTCTGGAAGCGCAACAAGTTTTGCCGCATAATCTGCTAAGTGCGGAAACTCTTCTTTCTCTTCATGCAGCGATTCAATAAACTGCTTCAATTGCCGGCTTGCAGAAACGGTGCTCGCAATATCTAAAAGCTCCTGCGGGCTAAGCGTGCCGCCGATTTTCGCCCGCTTGAGGCTTGCGCGGATGTCAAAAATGCCGCCAAGCGGCACGTGTCCGCGCAGACGAAGCGCAGCTACGGCTTCATCTGTTTCTTCTTGCCAGTTTGTAACCTCGGCAAAATGCGAAGAAGGAAACAATTTTTCTACCTTTTCTTTTCCTAATGACGAAGATACGTGTTCTAACAACTGTTCTTTTACTTTATCAAATTCCAATACGTGAAGAACTTTTGTCTGCACTGATGCAAAACCTCCATGCCCATTTTATTTAGTGGAACGTTTTCGCCGTAAAAAATGCCGTAATTCCTCCAGCGTCCATGTGTTGATGACCGTATCTTTGCGAATCCAGCCTTTGCGCGCCGCCGCCACTCCAATTTCCATATCCTCAAGCATGTCCAAATGATGGGCGTCGGTATTAATCGCGATTTTCACGCCGGCGTCTTGCGCTTTTTTCAAATAAATGTACGATAAATCAAGGCGGTTCGGATTCGCGTTTAATTCCAACACGGTATCCGTCTCCCGCGCCAGTTCTATGAGCATATCGATATCGACGTCATATCCGTCCCGTCTACCGATCAGCCGTCCTGTCGGATGGGCGATGACATCAACGTAGCGATTGCGAAGCGCAGCCGTAAGACGCTTCATAATGACATCACGTGGCTGCGAGAAGCTCGAGTGTATCGCCGCAATGACAAAGTCCAGTTCTGCCAATACGTCATCATCGTAATCAAGCGTCCCATCTGGCAAAATATCCATTTCCACGCCAGCCAAAATCGTAAAATCATCGTATTTCGCGTTTAACCGCTCAATTTCTTCGCGCTGCCGCTTCAACCGTTCGACCGTCAGCCCGTTGGCAACCTTTAAATATTGGGAATGGTCGGTAATCGCCATATAGCGGTAGCCTCGCTTCCGGCATGCCTCTGCCATCTCTTCAATGGAACACGCCCCGTCGCTCCAAGCCGAATGCATATGCAAATCCCCTTGGATATGGGAAAGATGAAGAAGCGGATAATCGTCGCGGTAACGGTCGACTTCTGTGCCATCTTCTCTTAACTCCGGCGGAATAAACGGCAATTGAAAATAAGCAAAAAACGCTTGTTCACTCGGAAACGTTTTTACTTCTCCCGCTTTCACATTTTCTACGCCATATTCGCTAATTTTTTCCCCTCGTTCTTTTGCGAGCTGCCGCATGCGCACATTATGTTCTTTCGATCCTGTAAAATGATGAAGCGTCGTGGCGAACTGTTCCGGAGTCACTAAACGAAAATCAACGGCAATGTCATATTCATAGGCAAGCTGCAGTGACACTTTCGTATCCCCGTTGGCGATTACATCGGAAATGTGGTTTAGCTGCAATAGCTGTTCCCGCACGAGCGGCGCGTCATTCGTGGCAATAATAAAATCTAAATCTTTTACCATCTCTTTCATGCGCCGCAAACTGCCGGCACGTGAAAAACGGGTGATGCCTTTCATCGTTTTCAGCTGTTCTTCTATTTCCGTGGCAATCGGCAGCACCACCGCCAGCGGCAGCCGCTCCGGGCGGGCGCCGCTTTCTTCGATCGCCGCTAATAGTTTTTCTTCTGTTTTTTTTCCAAAGCCCTGCAGTTTTTGCACTTTCTGAGCGAGACAAGCTTCTTTCAAGGTGGCAATATCGACAATTCCTAGCTCTTGATACAATTTGGCGATTTTCTTTCCGCCAAGTCCGGGAAGCCGAAGCAGCGTAAGCAGGGTTTCGGGAATTTCCTGTTTTAATTGTTCAAGAACGTTAGACGTCCCCATTTCCAAAAATTCATCAATGACGCTTGCCGTCCCCTTCCCGATTCCCGGAATGGCAGTGAAATCGTCTATTTCGGCAATGCTGCGTTCATCTGCTTCCAATGCGCTTGCCGCTTTACGAAACGCTGCAATTTTAAACGGATTTTCCC
Organism: Parageobacillus sp. NEAU-HV-2; assembly: GCF_059115485.1. Classification (NCBI taxonomy): domain Bacteria; kingdom Bacillati; phylum Bacillota; class Bacilli; order Caryophanales; family Anoxybacillaceae; genus Parageobacillus; species Parageobacillus sp. NEAU-HV-2. The sequence continues at coordinate 181,288 of NZ_JBXUJJ010000002.1, read as the reverse complement.
CTTTTATTTCCATATATAATGCAATCGTCTCCAACAGACGAATGACATCTTTTTTATTTCCTTTCATTTTATCCCCACCTATCCGTACAATCCACTACGAAACCATGATACAAGTTTTTGTAGAAAAAGTACAAAAAAACTTCCCTATGAGCCATAGAGAAGTGATTATACCATGTAATGCATCCACATTTGTTTCATCATTTCCGATAAAAATGGGGTATGCTTGACAATGGCAGTAGCAAGAAAAGAGCTTTGAAGCTTTGCCTGCCAGCTTTGAATAGGAACTAGTGCACCAATATATAAGACGAGAAACACCAGTAAATATACTTCGACAAATCCTAACGCTCCGCCGGCCCAGCGGTTAATGCTGCGAAGGATCGGCAATTGCGCCACAAAATCGAGCATCGAACCGATAATTTGCATCACAATTTTCGTCGCGAAAAACAAAATGGCAAACGCGATCGCCCGATAGTATGCCTCGTCCAAATGCGTGCTTTCAAACAGCAGTTTGACCGTTTCCGGATCGCCAAACGTCGGATATGGAATCCACAGACGTAGCGGCTGCACCAATTTTTCATAATAAAGATAAGCGACGACAAAAGCGATGATAAAGCCGGTCATATGAATAAATTGGAGAATAAAGCCTCGCTTAAGCCCGATCATAAATCCCGTTAAAAGGATAAAAAGTAAAAGAAGATCGACCATTCCGTTACTCATCCTTTTCTTTATGTAGTTTTTGTAAAAGCCGATCATATTCTTCTTTTAATTTTATATAATCATGAACGATGTTAATCGCTGTTAGTACCGCTAGTTTATTGATATCTAATGTCGGATTTTTCTCGCTAATCTCCCGCATTTTATCGTCGACAATCGACGCCACTAACCGAATATGGCTTGAGCTTTCTGTGCCAACGATCGTATATTGCTGCCCGTATATATCGACTGTCACCCGCGTTTTTTGTTGCTCCGCCAAATGATTTCCCCCATTCTGCAAAATCCTATTGTTTATCATACCATGAATGCTGATATAATGAAAAGATACGACTGCTATGATATGCAAAAGAAAAAACAATGGTGACTAGGAGTGAATGGCCATGGCAAATCACGTCATCACGGCAACAGCAACGATGCTTGAAAAGCTGCGGAATCATTACGCTTCTGATATAACGGGGCATCTCCCTGCAGGTGCTTTGTTCGTTGCCAAACGGTCCGGCTGCACGATTACCGCTTACCGTTCGGGAAAAGTGCTGTTTCAAGGAAAAGAGGCAGAACGGGAAGCAGCGAAATGGATGAAACAATCGGATCAAAAAGAAACACCAGTCTCCCAGCCTCGTTTGGCCGCTGCATCGGCAATCGGCTCTGATGAAGTCGGAACCGGAGATTATTTCGGACCAGTTGTCGTTACCGCCGCATATGTTGCCAAAGACCAAATGGATGCGATCACAGCAATGGGAGTAAAAGATTCGAAACTGTTAACGGATGAAGCCATCCGCCGGCTCGCCCCATCGCTTATGAGCATGATCCCGCACCAGACAGTTATACTGTCCAATCCAATGTATAATGACTGGCAGCGAAGCGGTATGCCGCAAACGAAAATAAAAGCGTTGTTGCATAATGAAGCGATTGGAAAGCTTATGAAACAGCTTTCCCCTATAGAGCCGGAAGCGATTATTATTGACCAATTCATTGAGCGGGACTTATATTTTCGCTACCTCGAAAACGAAACAAATATCGTCCGCGATCGCGTGTATTGCTATCCGAAGGCGGAAACGATTCATGTTGCAGTGGCCGTTGCTTCGATGATCGCCCGCTGCGTATTTTTGCAGGAAATGGAGCGGTTAAGCAAAGAAGTCGGCATGGCATTGCCAAAAGGAGCGGGAGCGCAAGTCGATCAGGCCGCCGCAAAACTTATCCAAACGCATGGACCTGCCATTCTCGAAACGTGCGCGAAGCTTCATTTTGCCAATACAGAAAAAGCAGTGCGAATTGCTAAACAGTAAACATAAAAAGAGGATGGCTCGAAAAGACCGTTGTTAACGCCTTTTGAGTCAGCCTCTCTTCGTTCATACATAGACGAGTAAGCTCGGCATCCGCTGCCGTTTATCATCTTTACTTTCCTTTCTCCTCCAGCGCCTCAACAACCTTTTCCGCCGTGCTTCTACTTGATTGCGGGTTTTGCCCGGTAATCAAATTGTCGTCACGCACGGAGAAGTCCGTCCATTTTTCACCGTGGACGAAATTGGCGCCTCTTAAGCGCAACGTCGATTCAAGTAAAAACGGCATATATTGATCTAATTGCACCTCTCGCTCTTCTTCATCCGTAAACGACGTTACCGTCTTTCCTTTGACAAGCGGCGTCCCGTCCTTATATGTCACATTGACAAGACCAGACGGACCATGGCAAACGGCGCCAATGATTCTTCCATCTTCAGCGAATTGCTGCAAAACGTATTGCAATGTTTCATTATCTGGAAAATCAAACATCGTCCCGTGACCGCCAGGAAGGAAAATCGCGTCAAACCCAGTTGCATCGTCTTTGCTCAAACGGGCAGTATTTTTCAACTCTTCTTCGGCTTTTGCCCAAGCTGGATCTTTTTCCGCAATGCTGCGCGGATCAAGTGGTACTTCCCCGCCTTGAATGCTTGCTACTTTTACGTCATATCCTTTTTCCTTAAACACCAGATACGGAACGGCGAATTCTTCGAGCCAAAGCCCTGTTTTATGATCATCGGTAATGGTCGTATGGTTTGTAACAACCATGAGTACACGCTTTGTCACTCGTTATACCTCCTCTACCCCTTGATTATTTTTATCATAGATTATCTTTTATAAATCAAACAATCAATATGCTCAAAAAAAGGCCAGCCTGCTAAGAGGCTGGTCTTCAGTACATTTGTTTCATAAACGGCCACCAGTTTGCCTTGCCGAACGTTTTGACCATCACAGGAACAAATAGCGGCAATACAACAAGCGCGTATAAAATTAATCCTGTAAGGACAATCGTCGCGATTTGCAATAGCGACAAGACGCCGGACGGATACATTGCCGCGAACGTCCCGCCTAAAATGACAGCAGCGGAAATAATGACCGTTCCCATGTTGCGCATCGCCAAAAGCATTGCTTCCTGCACCGGCTTGTCGCGGTATTCGTTGAAGCGGTCCATCAAGAAAATGCTGTAGTCGATGCCAAGCGCGATTAAAATGACAAACGCGAAAAACGATACCGCCCAGTTCAAACCGGCGTAGCCAAGCCCGTTGACGAAAATCAACTCTGTGACGGCCATGGAGGTGTAGTACGTCAACACAAGCGACAAAATCAAGTACGCCGGCATGATGAACGAACGGAGCAAAATCACTAAAATAAGCGCAATGCCGGCAAGCATCAACACGACGGTGCGGGAATAGTCATTCGACGAAATCGTATGCAAATCGGAATAAATGCTCGTCACTCCGCCAACGGCAACTTTCGCGTTTTCGAGTTTCGTATCTTTGACCGCGCGCGCGACCGCTCGTTTAACATCATCGATTTTATTTAGTGCTGACGTCGAATACGGGTTTTCATCAAAAATCACATCAAATGTCACGACTTTTTTATCTTTGGACATATACGCATCTTGCGCTTTGGCAAATTCCTTGCTTTCTAACACTTGTTTTGGCAAATACCAGCCCGTCATTTCTTTGTTTGGCGCCGCTGAAAGCTCGGATAAATAGCTTTCGGCGGAACCGAGGCCTTTCGATACCTGACGAAGGCCGTCGGCGCTTTGATCAAGCCCTGTAATTAATTGACTCATTTGCCCGTCTAACTGCGAAAATCCCTGCAGCAGCTGTTCTTGCCCAGCATTCACTTCGCTTAATCCATTCGATAATTGCGGCAGGCGCTCGATCACTTGGTGCTGCCCGTTTGCTGCTTTATCCATCCCTTTTTGCAGCTCATCAAGCCCGGCAATCAGTTTCGTCATACCATCCATCAACGCTTTTTGGCCGTTGATAAGCTGCGCAAATGAGCCGTTCGCTTGACGCACCCCAGCGCTTACCTGTTTGAGCGCGGTATTTAATTGCGTAAAACCAGCAGTCATTTGCTGTGATTGTTTTACCAATTCCGCTGCGATCATTTTCGTCCGCTGATACTCTGGATCCTGTTGCAGCTCTGGATGTGTTTGCTCCATATGATTCAACGATGCGCTTACCGAAGATAATTGCTCCGATAAGGCGTTCATGCCGCCTTGCAGCTGTTCATACTGGCTGACGAGCGAAGCGAGACCGGCACCCGTCTTTTCATACCCTTGCAATAGCTGCTCGGCACCCGTTTGCAGCTTTTGCGCATTGTCTCGAATCGTTACCAATCCTTTTTTAATTTCGCCAGCTCCCATCGAACCGCTGCGAATGCCTTGCTCAATTTGCGCCAGCCCTTTTTGCAGATCGCTAACTCCCATTTTGAGCCGTTCCGTTCCTGATGCAAGCTCTTCCATACCGCTTGTCGCCTGCTTTAATTTTGGCGCAGATGCGGAAAGCTGACCACTCGCTTGGCTTAGTCCGGAGCTGATTTTCTCAATCCCTTCTTTTCCTTGGCCAAGACCGTCTTTTAAACTTTTCGCTTGTTCCGTAACAAGCAATTGTTCAATTGGCTCTCCAGTCGGGCGTGTAACGGAACGAACTTTATCCACCCCATCGACTTTTTCGACTTCACGGCTGATTTTTTCGATTAATGCGAAATATTCTTGCGAATTCATCGCTTCATCGTTTTTCATGACGATTTGCGTTGGCATCGCTTCGCCGGGATTAAAGCTTTTCGCTATGATGTTAAACGCTTTGACGGACGCATAGCCGTCACCAATTTCTTCAAGCGAATCAAACGACAAATCCCCGTCATACGTCGCCAATATCGGAACGGTAATGACCGCAACGATGCCTAACGCAATGAGCGGTCTGGCAAACGCAAAACGTCCCGCGGCATCCCACAAGCGGCTTTGTTTATGCTCTAAATTGCCTTTTACCGGCCAAAACAGCTTTGGGCCAAGCACCGCCATAAAAAACGGCACCAACGTCATCAGCGCAACGAGCAGCACCGCGACACCAACCGCGACCGCGGCAGCGGATTGATACAGCTTAAACGTTGATAATCCAATTGCCGCAAACCCGATCATCACCGCGATTCCACTGAACAATACCGTTTTTCCAGCGGTGCGGTACGTAGCGACAATGGCATCCGTGCGGTTTTCATGCTGCGACAGTTCTTCCTTAAACCGGCTTAACAGCAAAATACAATAGTCCGTTCCGATTCCAAACAGCACGGCAACTAAAAAGATTTGCGTAAACGTAGAGAGCGGAAAATTCACTTGATCCACGAGGAAAGCGACAATCGACTGCGACACTAAATACGTCATCCCTACGGTGATAAGCGGAATGAGTGGCGCGACAAACGAACGGAACACGACAAGCAACACCACTAAAATAAACACAACCGTAATGCCTTCCGTCTTTTTCAACCCTTTCTGCGAGCTGACGACAACGTCTTCGTCAATCATCCATCCTCCCGTGTAATAATGTTCGACAGAAATGTCATCCAACGCTTTGTAAAGCGCCTTGCTTATTTCTTTCGCGCTTCTTCCGTTCCGCTCTAGCTTCACGGACGTTAAAATCGTCGTGCCATCCTTGGAAACAAGTTGATCTTTCAATTCTTTTTCTTTAAACGGGGAAATAACTTCGGTAATCCCGAGCTCCTCTTTCTGCGCTTCCAGCTGTTCAACGGCGCGCTCCGCTTCCTTCCAATCGTTGTCCGTCAGCCCTCCTTTGCGGTAAAACACAAGTGCTGTTGACAGTTCGCTTCCTTTGTTCTCCTTCTTTTGCACTTCGTTTAAAATATCGATCGCAAGCGAAGACGAGTAGCCTTTTGGCACGTTAAGCTGCCCTTTCTCGCGGACAAGATCGGCCATGTTTGGCGCCGTCGTCATCAGCACGACAAGAGCGGCAATCCACGCCAACAGCACAAACCACTTTCCTTTGACGATTCCTCTCACGATATCCCCTCCATCTCTTGCAAAATGCAGGCAAGCTTTTCGTATGTTTGAATAAATGCTTCAATTTCCCTCTCCGAAAATTTGGTTATGAACGATTCAACTAATTTATGAATTTTTTCTTCCGTTTCCGTAATCCATTCGTCCCCTCGTTCCGTTAACGTCAAATAAACAACCCTGCGGTCGTTTTGGTCACGCGTGCGCTGAATCAAGCCTTTTTTGACAAGGCGGTTCGTCATCGCCGTAATCGCGCTTTTATTGACGCCAAACATGGACGCAAGCTCGGTTGATGTGCATTTCATTTTCTTTTTTATGTAGCGAAGCAAGTAATATTGGTCGTTTGTCATATCCTCATCAAGCTCGCACTTCACGAGCGCCGCTGCTTTTCTCATCACGATAAAGGAAACAGACAAATATCGTTCTACTAAATCATGAATGTTTCCGAACCGCAAGATATCACTCCTCTTTACAAAAAATAGTTTAATTATTTAACTATTAAACAATGTAACAATCTCCTAGAAAAAAAGTCAACTGAGAAGATTTTCTTTTTTTCCAAAAAACAATGATATAATGAAGGATGTCATCCCTTTGGCAAGAGTGACATCCTTTTTCATTTCATCATTTATTTCAAGAATAAGAAGCATTACGCCGCAATATCGCGCTTCCGGAAAATAAACCATGTAAGTGCGTTAAATATAACAAAATAAATGAGCAGCATCATAATGGAAAATGGCATCGTCATTCCTTCGACAAGCGGCGTTCCATCAATATATTGCGTTAAATCCGTATTGGCAAATAATAAATATTTTGCCCAGTCAAATTTCATGGCAAGAAGCGTCGTAATCTGCGGCCCTACAAAGAGTGCAAAAGTCGCCAGTCCAACCGCAAGCGAGTGATTGCGAAACACCGCGGATATCATAAACGCAAAAGTCGTCATCATGACAAGATCAACACAATTTAAGGCATATACTTGCATGACATGGAGAAGCATGTTTTTCTCAACAACCGTTCCGTTTTGGTACGCTAAATATGGTTCGCTGATGTTTTCGATTCCAAAAACGATCGCGGCGATGACGGACGAGAAAATAAACAACAATAGCAGCATACAAAGCGCAAACAACAGGGCGGCAATGTATTTCGAAAGCAAAATTTTCGTGCGGCTGGCAGGACGAATGAGAAGCAGCTTGATCGTTCCCCACGAGAATTCACTGGCTACGCTTCCTGCCGCCACAATAATCGTAAACAGTGTGATCAGCGCAATAATGTCTGCAGAATTCACCAAATATCCCCAGAACGTATTGGACGCCACAGGTTTTATATTATGCTCTAGACGATACTCATTGATTTTCAACTGCTGTTCGAGATGATTTTTATACATTTTCGGCACCTTTTCCTCAGAAAGCTGGGCTTCCATTTCCTTTATCTCCGAAGCAACCTCGGCCTTCCAGTTTGCTGGTTCTTTATATGTTGCTTTTGTAATCAGCGCTCCCGCTAATGCCGACAAGGCAAGAAGCCCGATCATGAACCATGTGCCAATACGGCGGTAAATTTTCATATTTTCGTTTTGAATTAATGAAAGAATGCTAGACAATTTCGTTCCCTCCCGTCATTTCTAAAAATCTTTCTTCCAACGATTTCGTAAGAACTTGAATGCCATATACTTTGATATTTTCTGACACTAAGGCGGCATTCAAGCTTGGTATTTCCTTATAATCCATGGAAACTTCAATTCCTTGCTTTGCCGGTGTGATGTTCATATGAGGATAGATGTTTTTGATCACGGTTAGCGCCTGTTCCACCGGCTCTACTGTTAGCAGCACTTTTTGAGCTTGTTTGGACAGCTCTTGAACCGATTCAATTCCTACTAATCTTCCATGTTGAATAATCGCAAAGCGGTCGCACATCATTTCCATTTCCGACAGAAGATGGCTTGAAACGATGATCCCCAGCCCTTCTTCTTTCGCCAGCTTGCGCAAGTAATCGCGGATTTCGCGGATACCGGCGGGATCGAGCCCGTTTGTCGGTTCATCCAAAATAAGCAAAGAAGGCCGATGAAGCAATGCTTGCGCCAGCCCTAGACGCTGCCTCATGCCAAGTGAATATGTTTTCACTTTGTCATGAATTCGTTTTTCCAAACCCACTAGTTTAACAACCTCATCGATTCGCTCCTTTGTTACTCCTTTTGCCATTCGCGCATAGTGCAATAAATTTTGGTAACCCGTTAAAAATTTATACATCTCCGGATTTTCCACAATGGCGCCGACATGTTGAATCGCTTTTTCAAAGTCTTTTTGAATACTGATTCCATTAATCAGCACTTCGCCGCTAGTAATTCCCATCAGTCCGACGATCATGCGAATCGTTGTCGTTTTTCCGGCGCCGTTCGGTCCAAGAAACCCAAACACTTCCCCTGGAAATACCTCAAGCGACAAATCATGGATAATCGTTTTCTTGCCAATATCTTTCCTGACATTTTTCAACTGCAAAAGCGGATTCATGGTCATTCCTCTCCCTTATAAATTTTTTTCAGCCGGTTTAATACACTATCGCGGCTTGTTTCTCTTAATTCATCGACGTGGACGCGTTCTGCCACTGTTCCATCACGGAGAAAAATCGCTTCATCGAGCAATGGTTCGACTTCATCGATTTCATGTGTCGTCATCACAATCGTCTGCCGTTCTAGATCGACAAATGAAATAAGTCCCTTGACGATCGATTCGCGCACCATCGGGTCAAGCCCGGACAACGGTTCATCCATCAATAAAATCGGCGCTTCCCGCGCTAACGTAAAAGCGATTTTCGCACGGCCCCGTCCGCCTTTGGACAGCTGTCTTAGCTTTTTATCAGGCTGGATTTCCATAAACTCTAAAATGTCATGCGCTTTTTCTTTTCGGAAATCGCTAAATTGCGAAGCGTAAAACTCCAACATATCCTGAACCGTAAAGCTGTCATAATAGACGTCCAGCTCCGATAAATACGCGACTTTACCACTGATTTTTCTCGTTACCTCCATTCCATCGACTAGCACTTTTCCTTTCGTAGGAAAAACGAGTCCGGCAATCAATTTCAAAAAAGTCGATTTGCCGCTGCCATTTGCACCAAGGACGCCGATGATTTTTCCTTTTTCTAAACTTAGCGATACATCATCTAATGCGATGACATTACCGTATTTTTTTGTGACATGCTCGAATTCAATCATTGTTTCTCTCCATCCTCTCCCCTGCTGAAACCTTTTAGCGAAGCTATAATGTCATTCATCGTAAATCCAAGCTCTGTCATGTTCCGTATAAAATCAGCCACAATATCTCGCTTCAGCTGTTCACGCAACCGTTCGATGACTTCCACATTTTCCGTGACAAACGTTCCTTGACCGCGCCGCGTTTCCACAATCCCCATCCTTTCGAGCTCACTATATGTGCGCTGGATCGTATTCGGGTTTACTCCTGTTTGTACAGCCATCTCCCGCACAGACGGCAATTTATCTCCCGCTTTCCATTCGTTGCGTACAATTTTCTTATTAATTTTTTCCATTATTTGTATATAGATCGGCTTCGTTGTATCAAACTCCTCTGTCACGATGCTTACACCTCAACTTTTCTGTCAATTAACCAAATAGAAGCACAAAATACGAGAACAGCAATAATACCGTAAAAAACAACTACTCCTATTGCTATCGTTTCAATCTTTTCAATCATTGTCCATCCTTCAGTTGTATCGTAATTGAACGCAATCCCCGGCATCGCTACTTTTCCCCATCCCGTTAGCCATTCGTATACGTTTGTTTTCATAAACAACAAAAATAGCCAGCCTAACAGAAAATAAATAAGCGTAACGATCAACCCCGAGAGTTTTGGAAACATTTGTTTACAGATGCGGTAAATCACCCAATAAAACAAACACCAGACCGCCATATGGATAGATAGCAGCACAATAGATAGAACCGCCAGCACACCGGCTTTGATAAAAAGCTCATGATTCCACATCTCCTCATGGAAATATCTTTCTTTTATTTCAAGCGACGCAATGTAGGTAAATAGCGCTGAAACAAACAAGGAAACAAGCAGGCTGCCAAACGCGATGAGCAGTTTGGCGCTTACTAATCGAAATACCGATTGCGAGGTGTGAAGCCATAAATGAAGCCGCTTCGTTTCTGTTTGCAAGCTGAGAGCCATAAATATCAACATATAAAAAGCATGCAGGCATGTAACAATCAATGATGGAAAGAACATCGTTACCGGCTCATCGTATTTTAGAGCCAATAAATATGCCACTATATTAACGGCGATCACGATTCCAACCGTAGTTATTATCCACAGTTTCGAGATGCGCCATTCTTTTTTTAATAAGCCAATCCACGGATTCATTCTTTCCCCTCCAGCAACAGTGAATTAGTGTTCTAGTTACATAGTACACTAGTTCAAAATGAAACGTCAACTAATTTTTTACAGCAACAAGACCCATTTTCGCCTCTTCATTCGTAATACCATACCCGTTTGTTCAAGTATAAAACAGAAACGCTACCTTCGCTGCTACATGAAACTCTCTCTTTACAAAAAACCCCCATCTTATGCTTCCGCATAAAATGGGGGATTCGTTTTTTATCCGCGCAATGTCGCGCCGAATCGCTGTTCCACTGCTTGAATCACTTTTTCGTGAACGGCGGTTACTTCTTCGTCTGTTAATGTGCGTTCCGGATCGTAATAACGAAGCGAGAAGGCGATCGATTTTTTGCCTTCTGGAAGACGGTCACCTTTGTATACATCGAAAATGGATACTTCTTTTAACAGTTTGCCGCCCGCTTCAATAATTGCTTTTTGCAGTTCACCAGCGACGACGTTTTCATCAACAACAAGGGCGATGTCGCGGGTGATCGACGGGAAGCGCGGAATCGGCGAGTAGCGGATATCTTCCACTTCAGCGTTTAACAAGTCGGTCAAGGCAAGTTCAAATACATATGTTTCTTTTAAATCATAGTCTTTTTGCACGACCGGATGGAGCTGACCGACAAACCCGATCGTCTTGCCATCTAGCAAAATATGAGCGGTGCGTCCCGGATGCATATGATCGCGTTTCGCTTGTTTATATTCAATGCGATTCGTTAAACCTAGCAGTTCGAATAATCCGTCTAAAATACCTTTGACCACATAGAAATCGACCGCTTTTTTCTCTCCCTGCCATAAGTGGGCGTGCCATACGCCTGTTACGACTCCGGCGAGACGTTCTTTTTCGTTTGGCAGTTCGTTGTCGCCGTTGGCGAGATATACCGCGCCTGTTTCATAGACGGCAACGTTTTCGACTTGGCGCGCGCGGTTGTAGCTCGCGACTTCCAACAAATGCGGCAGCAAACTTTGGCGCAGAACGCTGCGTTCTTCGCTCATCGGCAGCGCCAGACGGATCGGTTCCGCCGTTTCTAACGCGAACATTGTCGCTTTTTCCTCGCTTGTAAGAGAGTACGTAATCGCTTGGAACAGGCCGACATCTTCTAAATAACGGCGCACTTGCCGGCGTTTTGCTTGATACGGCGTCAGTTTGCCCGGCTTCGCTTCCGCGACTGGCAACGTCGCCGGCAAGCGGTCATAGCCATACAATCTCGCTACTTCTTCAATAATGTCTTCTTCAATAGAAATATCCCGGCGTCGTGACGGCACGGTAATCGTAAACGTTTCTTTATCTTCGGTAAACGCGAATTGCAAGTTTGTTAAAATCGTAGCGACTTCGTCTTTCGTAATCGTCGTGCCGAGCACTCGGTTAATGCGGTCTAGCGTAATTATAATCGTCACTTCTCGTTCTTGTAACGTATTGGCTTCGACAATGCCGCCAACGATTTCGCCACCAGCGTACTTGGCCATTAGCGCGGCTGCGCGATCGAGCGCTTCTTTTGTCCGCGCCGGATCAATGCCTTTTTCAAAGCGCGTGCTTGCTTCACTGCGCAAGCCGTGATCTTTTGACGCTTTGCGGATGACAGGGCTGGTGAAATAAGCCGATTCGATAAACACCGTTGTCGTTTCGTTTCGCACTTCGGAATTCGCGCCGCCCATCACGCCAGCCAACGCCACTGGCTCCGTACCGTTTGTAATCACAAGATGGTCTTCCGTTAACGTGCGTTCCGTATCATCCAACGTGACGATCGTTTCGCCTGCTTTCGCGCGACGCACGACAATTTCTTTTGAACCGAGACGGTCATAGTCAAACGCATGGAGCGGCTGACCGTACTCAAGTAAAATGTAGTTCGTAATATCGACAACGTTATTATGCGGACGGATTCCTGCCGCCATCAGGCGCGTTTGCATCCAAAGCGGCGACGGGCCGATTTTCACGTTTTTCACAATGCGTCCTGCATATAAAGGATTGTCTTCCGGTGCATCGACGCGCACAGAAATATAATCATGGACATTTTCATCATTTTCTTGAAGCTCAATGGTTGGCAATTTCACGTCTCTCCCTAAAATCGCCGCCACTTCATACGCGACGCCAATCATGCTTAAGCAATCGGCGCGGTTTGGCGTAAGTCCGAGCTCTAATACTTCATCGTCTAAATTTAATAATTCCAATGCATCCGCGCCAACCGGAGCGTCGCTTGGAAAAACGAAAATGCCTTCGGCGTATTCTTTCGGCACTAATTTCGATTCAACGCCGAGCTCTTGCAAGGAACAAATCATGCCGTTCGATTCTTCGCCGCGCAGTTTCGCCCGTTTAATTTTCAAATTGCCTGGCAAAACGGCACCTACTTTGGCAACCGCTACTTTTTGTCCTTTAGCAACGTTCGGGGCGCCGCAAATAATTTGTACCGGTTCCCCTTCACCAATATCGACGAGGCATTTGCTTAATTTATCCGCGTTTGGATGTTGCTCGCGCTCAAGCACATGCCCGACGACAACGCCTTTTGCCCCTTTATTTAATACCTCCACGCTTTCGACTTCAATGCCGCTTTTCGTAATGCGGTCGGCTAGTTCTTTTGCGGTGATGCCTGTTAAATCAACATATTCTTGCAGCCATTTATAAGAAACAAACATCGGTCAACCTCCCCTTTTATACACGATGGAATTGTTGTAAGAAACGAATGTCATTTTGATAGAAATGCCGGATATCATCAATGCCGTATTTGAGCATCGCGATGCGCTCCGGTCCCATACCGAACGCGAAACCGGTATATTTTTTCGAATCAAATCCGGCCATTTCCAATACGTTTGGATGGACCATGCCGGCACCTAAAATTTCAATCCAGCCCGTCCCTTTACATACGCTGCAGCCATGTCCGCCGCAATGGAAACAGGAAACATCGACTTCGACCGACGGCTCGGTGAATGGGAAAAAGCTTGGACGGAAACGGATTTCACGATCTTCGCCAAACATTTTGCGGGCAAACTCGCGCAGCGTTCCTTTCAGGTCGCTCATGCGGATGTTTTCATCGACAACAAGCCCTTCGATTTGCGTAAATTGATGCGAGTGGGTCGCGTCATCATTGTCGCGGCGGTACACTTTTCCCGGGCAGATGATTTTCACCGGACCGCGCCCTTGATGTTTTTCCATCGTACGCGCTTGTACTGGTGACGTATGGGTACGAAGCAAAATTTCTTCAGTAATGTAGAACGAATCTTGCATATCGCGCGCCGGATGGCCCTTTGGCAAGTTTAACGCTTCAAAATTGTAGTAGTCTTTCTCGACTTCCGGACCTTCGGCAATCGTATAGCCCATGCCGATGAATAAATCTTCAATTTCTTCAATGACGCGTGTGAGCGGATGGTGATTTCCTCTTCTGACCGGACGACCTGGAAGCGTGACATCAATGGCTTCTGCGGCCAATTTTTTCTCGACTTCCTCTTGTTCGAGTTTCGCTTGCTTTGCTTCTAACGCGCTTTGAATCGCCTGGCGCACTTCGTTGGCGAGCGCGCCTATGACCGGACGCTCTTCTGGCGATAATGACCCCATGCCGCGGAGCACTTCGGTAATCGGGCCTTTTTTGCCAAGATAAGCGACGCGCACCTCATTGAGTGCTTTCAAGTCACTAGCTTGTTCAATTTTTTCTAGCGCTTCTTGTTGAAGCTGCTGCAATCGTTCTTTCATGGAAAACTCCTCCTTTTCTTCACCAAATAAACGAAATGCCTCTTCTACTGCCCATGCTTGATGTTCATGGAATAACACTTTCGGAATATCTTTGCGTGGAATCCACACTAGTTCGTGGTCTTTTTCTAAAACGGAGTGTTGCTCTCCTGTAATTTCTGCCATGTAGAAAAACCCATCGCTAGCCATATAGTCATGAAAAGTCGTTGAGTAAAAATACTTTTGCGCGCGTCCGATAAATTGGAGAATACGGATGTTATACCCCGTTTCTTCCAAAACTTCACGCTTGAGACAGTTTTCTAATGTTTCTGTCCCTTCCACCCCACCGCCAGGCAAAAAATATCCCGTTGGCGTTTTCACGACAGCGACCATGCCATCGTTGATGATCACCGCATAAGCGCCTTTTCTAACATGATAATGCACGTGTTCAAGGCGATCGCCAAATATCCGCACTTCTTCCATCCCCCCACTCCTCTCCACTATGTTCCATAAAAAAACTCGCCCCTTAAAATAAGGGACGAGTGCGCTCGCGGTACCACCCTTGTTAACAGCGCAAAAAGGCACTGTTCACTTCATTGCGATAACGGCATCGGCCGGAACACCTTTACATTCCGCAAACGCGGAATGGTCCAAGTGTCAACTCCAGAGGTGAATTCACTTGCTTCTACCATAAAAACGCTCCCAGTCTACGGCGTTTTCTCCCTGGATGGCGAGTGGCAAGCTACTCTTCTCTTTCATCGTTGTTTTCTATATTTTCCTATTTTTAGTTCAGATAAATAATGCTGTATTATATTATAAGCAAACGGCGAACATCGCGCAACACACACAATCTATATGAAAACAGCCTATGCTTTTGCGTCCCGTAAATGATAAAGCAAAATCCCGGCAGCGACGGCCACGTTTAACGACTCCGCCTGTCCGTAAATCGGAATGTATAAATTTTTCGTTGTCATTTGCAGCAATTCCTTATGAACCCCGCTTCCTTCGTTGCCGACAAGCAAGGCAAACGGTCGCGACGGTTTGATATGGCGATAATCTTCCCCATTTTCCAACGCTGTTCCGTAAACCGCAACATTTTCTGCCTGCAGACGCTCGATCCATTCGCGGAGATTTCCGCGAATAATTGGCAGATGAAAAAGAGACCCTTGCGTCGCGCGGATGACTTTCGGATTGTATAGATCAGCGCATCCTTCGCCAAGAATCACCGCATCCATTCCCGCCGCATCAGCAGTGCGGATCATCGTGCCAATGTTGCCTGGATCTTGCACGGCATCAATCAGAAGCACATTCGCCTGAGTCCAATCCATATCGTCATAGGAAAACTGCTCGCATACGGCAGCGATACCTTGCGGCGTTTCCGTGGCGCTGATCGCTTTCATAACGTCTTCCGTAACGATCGCCATCGGGATACCGCTCACATCCCAGGTTGCTGGAATCGCTTTATTCTCGTCAACAATCAATTGGATAATGGATATGTTGCTTTTCAACGCTTCTTCCACTAAATGAAATCCTTCGATAAGAAAGTGCCCTGTTTTATCTCGTTCCTTTTTCGTCAGCAGCTTTTTCCACTGCTTCACTTGCGGATTTTTTACCGATTCAATTCGTTTCAACGTTGATTCTCCTTTACATTTTGCCTATCCATATACATAATAAACGAAATTCGCGTAAAAAATAAGCATGTAACTACATACTAGTGAGGTGAACGAGATGGATTTAAACTTGCGCCATGCGATTATGCAAAATGTCGCCAACAACTCAAAGGAGCAATTAGAAAATACGATCGAGGACGCGATTGAGCGCCGCGAGGAAAAATATTTGCCAGGCCTTGGCGTGCTATTTGAGGCGATTTGGACTCATGCGAGCGATCAGCAAAAAGAAGAAATGCTCACAACACTGGAACAAGCGGTCAAGCAACAAGCATAAAAGGGAAGCTTTTTCGCTTCCCTTTCCTATTGAATCAAAAAGAACCGGATAAGCTGGCGGCAATTTTCGCGGCAAGGACCGCGTTGTTTTTGACTAAGGCGATATTTGCTTCAAGGCTTTTTCCGCCCGTTAATGTTTTGACTTTGTCGAGCAAGAAAGGCGTCACCGCTTTTCCGGCAATTTGTTTTTCTTCCGCTTCTTTAAGTGCTTCCTCAATGATCGAATTGATGTATGACTCTTCCAATTCGTCTTCTTTTGGAATCGGATTGGCAATAATCAGCCCGCCGTTCAGGCCAAGTTCCCATTTTGTTGCGATTAATTTCGCAATTTCTTCTGGTGTATCGATACGGTAATTCACTTTGAACGGACTTGTGCTCGAATAAAAGGCTGGCAATATGTCCGTACCGTAGCCGATAACAGGAACGCCGTTTGTTTCAAGATATTCCAGCGTCAATCCCAGGTCTAAAATCGATTTGGCTCCGGCACATACAACAGCCACATTCGTGTGTGCCAGTTCCTGCAAGTCCGCGGAAATGTCCATCGTTCGCTCGGCGCCGCGGTGAACACCGCCGATTCCGCCGGTGGCAAACACTTTAATGCCGGCCATATTCGCGCAAATCATGGTCGCCGCTACCGTTGTCGCTCCGTGTTTTTTCATGGCAATGACATATGGCAAATCTCTCCGGCTTACCTTTTCAATCTCTTTGCTTGTCCCTAAAAATTCTAGTTCCTCTTCATTCACACCGATTTTAATCTTTCCATCCAAGATGGCGATCGTCGCAGGAACAGCGCCGTTTTCGCGGATGAGCTGCTCCACTTCCTTTGCCGTCTCTACATTTTGCGGATACGGCATACCGTGGGAAATGATCGTCGATTCCAAAGCCACGACCGGTTTATTTTCTTTCATTGCTTTTGCGACTTCTTCCGAGAAAACAAGTACGTCTTTTAGGTTCATCAATTAAACCTCCCGAGAAAAATATTGCGCGTATGTTTGCTTTAATAGCTGTTCATTCAAGTTGGAACAAACGGTTTCTTTCGTTTGCAGTGTAATGATGGAGCAGCACATTCCCAGCTGGCATGCCGTGACAAGCGGTTTCCCGTTATGGATGCCGTATAAAAAGCCGGAAATAAACGCATCGCCCGCACCCGTTACGTCGATGACTTCTATTTTCGGAGCAGGAAGCGCTCCATGCTCCCCTTTTTTGTTTTTGAATATAATTCCCTTTTCCCCTTGCGTGATAATGACATGATCAACGCCGCGCTCTAATATTTTTTCGCACGCCGCTTCTACATTCCCATCTTCCACTCCCGCCAGCGCCAGCGCTTCATCCTGATTGGCAATCAGCCATGTGACGCCATTCAAATCAAAAGGCAGTTTTTTGACCTTGATGGCGGATACCGGTGCAACGCAGAGGGGAATGTTTTCTTGGCGGCAGCGTTCAATGACCACCTTCAGCACCTCGCTGGGAAAATTCGTATCCAAAAGCACCATGGAGGCAGAAGAAATATGGCTCCAGCGCTTTTGGATAAAATCCGAAGTAACGTGGTCATAAATCGCCATATCCGCTAGCGCGATCACCATTTCGCCTTTTTCATCCAATACAGCCGTGTATGTACCCGTGTTCGCCTTGTCCAGCTTTGCCGTCTGGCTCATATCAACGTAAGCGCTGGTTGTCTCAAGAAGCCATTGCCCTTCTTGATCGTCTCCTATGACGGTGAAAAGAGAAACGGAATGGCCAAGCCGCCCAAGGTTTTCCGCAATATTGCGCGCTACTCCGCCACATGTTTGCGTTACCGTGACAGGATTAGAAGTGCCTAGCTGAAGCGCCGATAGGCATTGGGCTTTCCGGTCAACGTTCACCCCGCCAATGCACACGATTCTTGACGGTTCCGGCAGCACATACGCTCGGCCGATAATTTTTCCTTGTTTCGTTAATGAGGAAATGTAGCCCGCCACTGCCGATCGCGAAAGCTTCAGCTGCTTTGCCAGCTCGTTTTGTGTAATAAATGGGTTTTTGCGGATTAATTCTAATATGAGTTTTTCTTTCTCATTCACGTGCATGCACCTCAGCACAGTAAACAAACATTTGTTTATATATTAAACATTTGTATAAAAATTGTCAACCGAAACCGTTTTACAGCTTTCCGCTGATATAGTGGGAAGTGTAATGTAAAAAGGGTTTTCTTTGACTTTGTGTAATTTATTAATAAGACATATTAGTGTTTTATCCAGATATTTGAACTGAAGGGGATACTGGATGGATAATGGCGTTATTGCTGCTATTGTCTGTAGTTTTATGGGGGCATTTGTTTGTGTTATAGCTGCTGTAAAAATAAGAAAAAAGAAAAAAAGCTAGGACATATTAGAAATTTTGAAGTGACATTTCATATAAAAAAAGCGTGTCAAAACTGTTGTCAGTTTGCACGCTATTTTTTATGTAAAATTGACTTTTGCGCCTCAAAACAGAACCGTTTTCTCCTTCACCGCTATCATTCGAATCCGTTTATAATCGGCAATCCATACGCCATCTTTCCATAAGTATGCTTTTAATCGTTGTTTTATTTGCTGATAAACCAGGTCTTTTTCAGACGATTCCAACCCAGCAAAAAAGGCACCAGCAAAGCCGTCGAGCCAGTGATCTAATCCTTGATCTCCATCAGGCAAAGGAGTAGGGCGATCAAAATGACTAGCATACATGACACGAAAACCATACTTTTCGAGCAAACTGCTATATTCCCCAATGCTCGGAAAATACCACGGATTTTTTTCTTTTGCATCAATGCCATAGTTTGTTAACAAAACTTCTTCTATTGCTTTTACAATAGCGTCCACGTTTCCTTTTCCGCCAAATTCAGCGACCAACCGGCCGCCCTCGCGCAAGGCAAGAGCCATCGATTGTACAACACTTTCAGCCTGCTTCATCCAATGCAATGCCGCATTAGAGAAAATAGCGTCATAGTGTTCTTGGGTTCGAAACGTTTCACCCCTATCAACAAGAAAGGAAATATACGGATATTTTTTACGAGCTTTTTCAATCATATGTGAAGACGCATCTATCCCGACAACTCCAGCTCCTAGCTTTGCAATTTCATTGGTAAGCTCCCCTGTCCCGCAGCCTAAATCGAGAATTTTTTCTCCTTGTTTCGGGCCTAACATCTCTACCAAACTTTTCCCTAACTCAGACACAAATGATAATTTTTCGTCATATACATCAGCATTCCATACATTTGAAGAAACCAAGTTTTCTCCTCCTAACTTTATTATGCTAATACTTCACTCTCTGCTCCGACAATCCGACATTGTCAGCCTTTCCATTGCACACCTCTTTCTACTTATGTTAAATAAAAATTTTGCAAGTTTTTCTTTTCTAACGCGCTATATCAGATTGTCATATGTCTGGTGAAAAAAGAAAAGCCGACATCTTTGTTGCCGGCTTCTCTTTGCTGATTAATCGAATGTAATTTGTTTTACTTTTTCCGCGTCTAAGCGCTTGATGACTTCGACAAGCAGCTTCACCGTATTTTCATAGTCATCGCGGTGAAGGATGGCAGCATGCGAATGGATGTAGCGCGTTGGAATCGCGATCGTCAGCGACGGCACGCCGCTTGCCGTTAAATGAATCGCGCCGGCGTCGGTGCCGCCACCTGGCATTGCATCAAAATGATACGGAATGTTGAGTTCTTCGGCAACATCGATGACAAATTCGCGCAAACCGCGATGCGACACCATTGTTGCGTCGTATAAGACGATATGCGGCCCAGCGCCAAGCTTGCCCATCGCTTCTTTTTCGGAAACTCCCGGCGTATCGCCGGCAACGCCGACATCAACAGCAAACGCGATATCCGGCTGGATGAAATGCGCTGCCGTTCTCGCTCCGCGCAAACCGACTTCTTCTTGAACCGTGCCGACACCATAGACAACGTTCGGGTGATCGACATCTTTTAATTGCTTTAACACCTCGATCGCAATCGCGCAGCCGATGCGGTTGTCCCATGCTTTCGCAAGCAGCATTTTTTCGTTATTCAACACGGTAAATTCAAAATACGGAACGATCGAGTCACCCGGGCGCACGCCCCATTCCATTGCTTCTTCCCGGCTTGTCGCGCCAATGTCAATGAACATATCTTTGATTTCGACTGGCTTTTTGCGCGCTTCCGGCGGCAAAATGTGCGGCGGTTTCGAACCGATGACGCCGGTAATTTCTCCTTTACGCGTTAAAATGGTGACACGCTGCGCTAGCATGACTTGGCTCCACCAGCCGCCTAGCGTTTGGAAGCGGATAAATCCTTTGTCATCGATTTGCGTCACCATAAAGCCGACTTCATCCAAATGGCCGGCAATCATAATTTTAGGGCCTTCGTCTGTTCCTTTCTTTTTCGCAATCAAGCTGCCAAGACCGTCTGTCGTTACTTCATCGGCGTAAGGAGTTATGTACTTTCTCATTACTTCGCGCGCTTCCCGTTCATTTCCAGGGACGCCTCTCGCATCGGTTAAATCCTTCAGCATCGTCAACGTTTCATCAAATTTCGCCATTATGAAACTCCTTTCCGTTTTTATCCATCCTTTATTATACCCAAAACCGCCAATAATGTACAAAATTTGTTAATAATTCTGATTTTGCCGTTCATGATTGACTTGATTTTTTTGCTTATAGGCTTGTTCGATTTGTTCCGTAGAAAAGCCGAGCTGCCCGCCAAGCAGCAAATACTCGGTAAACAACCGTTCATAGCTTTGCCGCGATTTCGTTTTTCCAAACTCATCCGCGGCTTGAAAAACAGCGAGAAACTGCTCAACAAGCGGCAAAGCGGCCGATTGCGGCGGAATCTCAGAATATAGAAAATCGCATTCCAAGCCAAGCGATAAAATAAAATGCAGGCCGTCGACATATTCTTCGAGCACTTTTTCTTGCGGAGACGGCGGTTTCACGCTCCAAAATTTAAAACAGCGCGTTTCATTGGCCAGTTCGCCAATTTCGACAAGCAAAGCGAGCAATTTTTTTGCAAACAGATCTTCTTCCATAAGGCCGTGCTGCGTCTCAATCCGCTCATCGAGCTGGCGCTGCAGCGAGTAAAGTGCCGCAAAGTCCATCCTTTCACCCCCTACAAAGAGTTAAAAAGCCAAACATATGCCACAATCTCTATCACCGCCAGAAGCGGCAAGCCATAACGGAAAGCACGATGGCGCGTTTTATGATGAAACAAATACATACCAACTGTCGCTCCGGCCGCCCCACCGATAAGGGAAACGAACCAAATCGTTTTTTCGGCGATGCGCCATTGATGGCGCTTCGCTTTATATTTATCGATCGCCATGATGAAAAGACCGATGATATTCATCACCAAACTATATTGTACCATTGCCATTTCCTTTCTTGTAAGAAAAAAGACCATTCTCGTCAGCGAGAATGGTCATTGCTTCCTTACTTGTTTAAATTTGCTTTCGCCAAGTCAGCGAGCTGTGCGAACGCAGCTTGGTCATTGACCGCTAAGTCCGCCAACATTTTGCGGTTTACTTCTACACCCGCTAATTTCAAACCGTGCATAAAGCGGCTGTAGGAAAGGCCGTGGATACGTGCCGCTGCGTTGATGCGCGTAATCCAAAGTTTGCGGAAATCGCGTTTCCGTTGACGACGGTCGCGATACGCGTACATTAACGATTTCATTACTTGTTGGTTTGCAACTCTATATAAAGCATGTTTCGCTCCGAAATAACCTTTTGCTAATTTCAGTACTTTTTTGCGACGTCTGCGCGTTACCGTTCCACCTTTAACACGTGGCATAAATATTCCCTCCTAATTTCTCCATTATTTCAAGTTATCAAGCAGTTGGCGAATGCGTTTGAAGTCGCCAGGAGATACAAGCGTTGCTTTGCGAAGTTTGCGTTTTTGTTTTTGCGTTTTATTAGCAAATAAGTGGCTTGTATAAGCATGGCCGCGTTTTAATTTACCGGTACCAGTCTTTTTGAAACGCTTTGCAGCGCCACGATGAGTTTTCATTTTTGGCATAGGGTGTTCCTCCTCACTCGATTATTTATCGTTTTTCGGTGCTAGCACTAAAAACATATTGCGCCCGTCCATTTTCGGCGCCGTCTCGACGACGGCGATATCCGAACACGCCTCGGAGAACCGTTCAAGGACGCGTTGACCAATTTCCTTATGCGTAATCGCCCGTCCTTTAAAGCGGATTGTCGCTTTTACTTTATCGCCTTTTTCAAGGAACTTGCGCGCGTTGCGGAGCTTCGTGTTAAAGTCGTGCTCCTCGATCGTCGGGCTTAAGCGCACTTCTTTGACGTTGATCACTTTTTGCTTTTTGCGCGCTTCTTTTTCTTTCTTCTGTTGCTCGAAACGGAACTTTCCATAGTCCATGATGCGGCATACCGGCGGTTTTGCATTTGGCGCCACCAGCACTAAGTCGAGGTTTAATCTCGCCGCAATTTCGAGCGCTTCTTGTTTCGATTTGATCCCCAGCTGTTCGCCGTTTGGATCAATTAAGCGGACTTCACGGGCACGAATGTTTTCGTTGATAATAAAATCTTTGCTAATAACCAGCCACCTCCAAGGTTTTTTGCGAATTACTTGTTTGTCGCATCGCACACCCTACATCGAGCGGTTCCGGAAAAAACAGCCGATCATCGGCCTTTTCCTGCTAACAAAAAAAGTGTGGATGCATACGACACCCACACTGCTTACGTCCGAAAACCATATCACGAACCGTAACGACCTGTCAACAGCCACACGACGTCGACCAGGTGAGAAGCGGGGTGCTTCTGCTTTTGTTACAAACAAGTATTCTATTCACTCTATACAATATATCACCTTAGAAGTGGCATGTCAAGGCGCTTTTCTTGATTGACACACAACGTTTTACATTATAACGAATCGTTCACGTTTTGACAAGTAAAAAATGAAAAACCCGTGAAGTAAAGGGTGCTATTTCCGCCGCACTTCCTTCTGCAAGGAAGCAATAAAGTCATCAAGCGACACTGTTTCGCTTTTTTGTTCGCCATATTTGCGGACGTTCACAGCGTTTTCCGCGATTTCTTTGTCGCCGACGACAAGCATGTAAGGAATTTTTTGGATTTGCGCTTCGCGGATTTTATAGCCGATTTTTTCGTCGCGTTCGTCGACCTCGACGCGGAATCCTTTCGTTTGCAGCGCTTCTTTTACTTCGTATGCATAGTCGAGATGCGCCTCCAGCGATACTGGAATGACTTTTACTTGCACCGGCGCGAGCCAAGTCGGGAACGCTCCTTTATATTCTTCAATGAGGAACGCGACGAATCGTTCCATCGTCGAAACGACGCCACGGTGGATGACAACCGGGCGGTGCGGTTTTCCGTCTTCGCCGATGTACGTTAAGTCAAAGCGTTCCGGAAGCAAGAAATCGAGCTGCACCGTCGATAATGTTTCGTCTTTGCCAAGCGCGGTGCGCACTTGCACATCCAGCTTCGGCCCGTAAAACGCCGCTTCCCCTTCCGCTTCGTAATATTCCAATCCCAGCTCATCCATCGCCTCACGCAGCATCCGTTGCGCTTTTTCCCACATTTCATCATCATCGTAATATTTTTCTTTGTCATGCGGGTCTCGATAAGAAAGACGGAACGAATAGTCATTTAAGCCGAAATCTTTGTATACTTCCAAAATTAAGTTCACCACGCGCTTAAATTCGTCTTTAATCTGGTCCGGACGAACAAAGATATGGGCATCATTCAGCGTCATGCCGCGGACGCGCTGCAAACCGGAAAGCGCCCCGGACATTTCGTAGCGATGCATCGTTCCAAGTTCGGCGATACGAATTGGGAGCTCCCGATAGCTATGAATTTTGTTTTTATAAATCATCATATGATGCGGACAGTTCATTGGGCGCAGGACAAGCTGTTCGTTGTCCATCTCCATCGGCGGGAACATGTTTTCTTTATAATGGTCCCAATGTCCGGAAGTTTTATACAATTCAACGCTGCCAAGCACCGGCGTATAGACGTGCTGATAGCCGAGCTCAATTTCTTTATCGACAATATAGCGCTCGATAATGCGGCGAATCGTCGCCCCTTTTGGCAGCCAAAGCGGCAGGCCTTGTCCGACTTTTTGCGACGTTGTAAACAATTCTAGCTCTTTTCCTAATTTGCGATGGTCGCGCTCTTTCGCTTCCTGCAACAGACGCAAGTATTCATCCAAATCTTCTTTTTTGAAAAACGCCGTTCCGTAAATGCGCTGCAGCATTTTGTTGTTGCTGTCGCCGCGCCAGTACGCACCAGAAATATTCAACAGCTTAAACTCTTTAATTTTTCCCGTCGATGGAACGTGCACCCCACGGCAAAGGTCGAAAAACTCACCTTGCTCGTAAATGGAAATCGTTTCTCCTTCCGGAATATCATTGATCAGCTCGAGCTTTAAGTTATCGCCGATTTCCTCATAAAGGCGGATCGCCTCTTCCCGGCTTACCTCTTTGCGGACGATTTCCAAGTTTTCTTTGACAATTTTCCGCATTTCTTGTTCGATTTTCGGCAAGTCTTCCGGTGTTAACGAGTGCTCCATATCAATGTCATAATAAAATCCATTTTCAATCACTGGCCCGACGCCAAGCTTCACGTTTTTGTACAGGCGCTTAATCGCCTGCGCCATCAAATGAGCCGTGCTGTGGCGTAAAATATCGAGCGCTTCCGGCATGTCTTGCGTTATGATCGAAATCGCGCCGTCTTCTTGAATCGGCGTGCGCAAATCAATGAAACGATCATTTAATTTTCCAGCAATCGCTTTTTTCTTTAATCCCGGACTGATCGAAGCGGCGATCTCTTCTGTTGTCGTTCCTTTCGGAAACTCCTTTACCGCCCCGTCCGGGAATGTAATGCGAATCACTTCGGACATACGCTTCTCCTCCTTCTGTTTTGGAAAATAAAAAAACTCCTCCCTCCATAACAAAGGGACGAGTTTGCGTCGTGGTTCCACCCTTCTTCCCATTGCCGCAAAAAGGCATACCACGCCTAGGCAATGGCTCGAAAGTCATAACGGCTGAACATACCGGCGACAATTACTGGACATGTGTCGTTCACTGCCGCAGCTCCGAGGTGGTAAGTGTATTTTTCGTGTTAGGAAGGTTCCAGCCGCTGCCTTCCCTCTCTGGAAACCGTAAAAATACACCCGTGTCCTCATCATCACTTTTCCATATTTCTTTCATGTACGGTATTATAGAATAGATGCATGGAAAAATCAAGTTCCTTTCTCATGCCCTGCACCCGTCGCAAGCTGATGCGCAAAATCGTTTCGGCTGTAAAGACGGATTCGCTCTTGAAACACGTTTTGAATCGTTTGCACCATTCCGTCATCGATATGGTCGGTATATAAATAAATCGTATCCGGGGCGATGGAGACAAGCGGCGCCAGCACGGAAGAATCGATGTACATCGGCTGGCTGACGATTAAATTGCGGTCAATCCATTGCTTTAATTCTCCCGCGGTAATTTCCCGCAGCTTCTCATCATAAAAAAGAAAAGACGGCGGTTGGTGGACTAAATGGATTTGTGATAATTTCGGCGGTCTTGCCGCAACACAGTCACGCAACATTTGCACGAAATTTTGATATTCCTGTTCCAGCTTATATTCATCAATCGCCAGCTCGACGTAATGCTGCAGCCGCTCCATATATGATTTCAGGCGAAACGTGATAAAGGAGGAGAGGGAAAAAGAAAGCCCATCTTTTAAAAATTGCTCAAGCGCTTCTCGAATCAACGTTTCGCGGGAAACGAAAGGCTGTTTTCCTTTGCGGTAGTCATATCGTTCACCATCGAGAAACGAATGGGCGAGCTGTAAAATTTGCTGCTGTTCTTCCTTGTCTTGAAAATAAAACGTACCAGAAATGATCGATAATAATAACCGGTCTTCAACAAAGCGCAAAATAAATCTCGTAATCGCCGGTATGATATCGGAGAAGATGACACCGTCGTTATTGTCATATATGTAAATCGCAACAAGGGATTTTCCGCTATATGTTGTGCGAAAGAGCGGATGAACCGCTTTTTTCTCTCTCTCCTTCAATAAGGAAAACAACTTTTCCGCATCGCTTGCCTGGTCCAAATAAATTTCAATCAAGCGCTGTCCCCCCTTTTACGAGTCAATGCTTGTTTCTATATATATGGGGACAAACCGTCGTTTAGAATAAAAAAAAGGATATTTCCGTTTCCGGAAATACCCTATTCAAGACGGCGGTTTTTGCCTTTTACTTCTACCGGCTGCGCCAAATAACGAATCCGCTCCATAATGCGCGCTGCTTTCACCTGTTCCTCCTCGCCGCGCTGCGAATACGTCAAATGATGGGCAAGCTGCTGCAAATCAAAGTTGGAGGTAAAAAATGTCGGCAAATTTTCGAACATCCGATATTGCAAAATCGGCCCCAGCAAATCGTCGCGCACCCAGCTTGACATCGATTCGGCGCCGATATCATCGAGCATTAAAATTGGTACTTTTTTGACGTAATCAAGTTTTTCGTTCACCGTTTGATCTTGCAGCGAACTTTTCAGCTCCCGGAAAAATTCGGGAACATACACGATCAGCGACTGAACGTTTTTTTTCGCCAGCGCGTTGGCAATCGCGCCAAGAATATACGTTTTTCCGACGCCAAACGAGCCGTATAAATAAAGGCCTTTCATCTTTTTACCCGGTTCATACTCGGAAACAAAACGGTCGGCCAGCTCAATCGCCTTCATTCGCCCTTCGTCATCTAGATCAATATGAGACAGCGACGCTTGCAAAATCTCGCGCGGCACAAATAAGCTTTGAATGAGCGATTCCTGCTGTTTACGTTCATCATGCTTTATTTTCGCCGGGCAGCGGTCATACTTCACATCAATGACCGCCCCTTTTATCACGAGATGGGGATGATAGCCTTTTAAAAAGTTTTTGCATTGCTCTAAACTTGGACATTGGTCGCAGTTTTTGCTTTGCTCGATAAATTCGTACAGTTTCATTAAACTGCGGTCTACCATCTCTTTTGTAATTTCCCGCTCATGCGCGCGCAAAAACGCTTGTACGTCCGGATGCGCCAAAATGTGCCGCTTCATTTGTTCATAACGCTGTTGAAAGTCTTTTCTGCCTAGCAGCCGATGTAATAGTTGATTCACTCGTTCCATTGCTTTCACATCCTATTATTCGTCGCGGTATTTTTTTAGCCGTTCTTCCAGCTCGCGCCGTTTTTCCTCAATATCGATCTCGTTGTCTTGCTCATCGCTTTGACTATAATCCATATTAAGCCATTCTGGCAACAGTTCTTTTCGCACTGTTTTTCTATTTGTTCTTTTGCTTTTTTCATCGGCCCAGCTTTGGTATGTTTTCGCTTCCTGTTTTGCCAGCTCCATTGCCTCCTTGACGGTGCGCACTTTTTTGCGCGCCCAGTGGCTCGCGATTTTCTCCACATATTTTTTCGATAGTTTCATATTCGTTCGCAGCATAACATAATAAATTAATACGTTCACCACGCCAGGAAGCAGTTTCTGCTGAAACATAATATCTTCAATCAGCTTTAAGTCGCTCATCGACGGTTCGGCTCCGCCGGAAATTTCGATTAACAGCTGGCGGGGAGAAATCGTTTCGAGCTGTTTCATCAGCTGTTCTTCTTTCGTCTTCGGCTCGACATTCGTCATCGTTCGATATGGGAGCGGCTGCACGCGTGAACTCAAGTTTGGCAACGAATCGCCACGTTCAAATTCGTACCATTCATGGACAGCTTTGCGCAGCGCATCGATATCAATATGATAAGACGGATCGATGACACTCATGACAATTTTTTGCATATCGAGCGGTCCGACGTCATACAAAAACGCCAATTTTTTGATCGCTTCTTTTACCTTCGCCGTAATCGCCCGCCTTGGCACCATATGTTTCGACAAACCGGCAAAAAATAATTCGAAATCAAATACATCATCATCGAGGTGATAGGTGTTTTCTTTGCGGCCAACATACTCATACCCGTCGGCCAGTTGCAAATCTTTTTGTATTTCCCCATGAATGTTCGCGACCATCTGCTCGATATGAACAGAAGCAAAAACATCATGAAACGAACGGGTAACGGGAGAAAATTTCGTTTGATCGATCGTGGAGATGGAAAAAAATTGTTTTAATTGTTGAAACTTATGCTTGCCAATGCGATTATAGAGGAAAACGTTCAGCATCCCGTCGGTGAAAAATTGTTCCGGTGCTAGCGGCGGCTGCAATTCGTAAATGAACAACTTCGGTTCCTCACCATGCTCGATATTCACATACGTCTTTAACAATCCAATCCCTTCTAATTTTAAACGTTCCTCATAAATTTCTTTTAAATTGCACTGCATCAGCACCATCAAGCTATGATGGGTCGTTTCCTTCTCCGAAAGCAGCTCCAATTCGCTCCATAGCGTCATATATAAACATAAGGCTCGATAACCGATGAGCGGTTGATAAAGAAGCGTCAGTACTTTTCGGTCAAAGTCATGCAGCACTCCATTGCTTCGCACCGTATAACGGTCAACCGGAATTAACTCTTTCCAATGATGTTCCATGTTCTCGACCTTCCGTTGCTTAGTTTTGACGATGAAAAAAAGGGCTTGTTACCGATACCACTGAAAAGCCCTTTAGCGCTGTCCTTTTTTAATTAGTTCTTTTAACTCTTCGATAAATACGTTTATATCTTTAAATTGGCGATATACCGATGCGAAACGGACGTATGCCACCTCATCGACTTTCGACAACCGCTCCATCACCATTTCGCCGATTGTTTCGCTTTTTACTTCCGCAACGCCTTGATTGCGCAGCTCCCGTTCGATATCCTGCGTAATTTTTTCCAGCTCCTCTAACGCAACCGGCCGTTTTTCACACGCTTTAATTAAGCCACGCAAAATCTTATCTCGGCTGAATTCCTCGCGTGTCCCTTCCTTTTTCACGACAATGAGCGGCATTTCTTCGACTCTTTCAAACGTGGTAAAGCGATAGTGGCACTGTTCGCATTCCCGTCTGCGCCGGATCGAACGCCCTTCATCCACTGGTCGCGAATCGAGAACTCTAGTGCCATGATGATGGCATGATGGGCATCTCATAAAACCAACTCCGTTTTTCATTCTTATCTTTTATAATAACGAATCAATAAAGAGCGGACAAGCTGTTTCATTAGGGATTTAGCCCCGATCCGATATACGGCAGGCGCTGATCCAGCTTCCGGTATAAATCAATAATGACGCTGCGGCTCCGGCCGAAATCGAACGGCAGCAACTTTGTTTCTGTAGTGACGGAAAAGTCCACCGCGGTTTCCAACGGCCGAACGGAGATCACAGTAGCGACAATAAACACCTTTTTGCCGCGGCGGGTTTGCGCGCTAAATTCTCCCCTTTCCTCTGAAATGGATAGCAATTCATAATCTGGGGAAGAGGCAAATAACTCCTTTACCGCTTTCATCACCGCATTGTTTGTCGCCTTATAGTAATGACTCCGCAGTTCTTCATCTTCATGGTTGTCCCTTGTTTCACAATGATTGGTTAGCGCGTATTTCCAAGCACTCATCACGGTTTCTCCTCATTCTTCTCCTTGTTCCATCACTATCATACCACTATTTTGGGCAAGAATGGTACTACTATCTGAAAATTAAAAAAGAGGCGCCATCGTTTCGCACCTCTTTTCTTTCACTCGTTACAATTATAATGCTTGCGCTTTTTTCACTTCAATCGGGCGCATGCCGCGCGGAAGTTCAATCGTTTCACGCGTTTGGGCCCCAAGTTTATCGGCGATATAATCCGCCGCAATCGTCGGATCCAAATGTCCACATGTGTAGACGTCAATACTCGCATAACCATGCTCTGGAAATGTGTGAATCGTTAAATGGGACTCGGAAATAATGACTACTCCGCTAACACCTTGTGGTGCAAACTTATGAAATGCTACTTCGCGGATTTCCGCACCCGATTTCAATGCGGCATCAACAAACGTTTTTTCAATAAATTCGATATCGTTCAGCTTATCAAAATCGCATCCCCATAATTCTGAGATAACGTGACGACCCATTGTGTCCATTCAATAATCCCCCTTTAAACAAATTTTCTTAAATAAAAACATGAAATTCCTTCGCAATAATGGCATGTATAACTACCACGGGGGAAAGTTAGTCCTAAGAGGTCCTAACCCTTTAAGTAGTCACATTACCGTTGCCTTTAAGAAGTTCACGAAACATAGTATACTTTGTTTATATTGTTTTTGCAACATGCTTTTTAAATTTTTTTACAAAGGATGCGAAAGCCCCTTGCCGATCACATAAAAAAAGTGCTGGCCATTAAGGCCAGCACTTTTTATCCTGCATTCACGCTTAATTTTTCCAACATTTTGGCGGCGACCATGTTCGCTAAATCGACGACGCGGCAAGAATAGCCCCATTCATTATCATACCATGCTAATACTTTCACTTTCCGTCCTTCCATCACCATCGTCGAAAGGCCGTCAATAATCGCCGAGTGCGGATTCGTATTAAAATCAATCGAAACGAGCGGCTCCATCGTAAAATCGAGAATGCCTTTTAACGGGCCGTTTGCGGCACGAATAAACGCTTCATTGACTTCTTCCACCGTAACCTCTTTTTTCACATCCACGACTAAGTCAACGAGCGATACGTTTGGCGTCGGAACACGAAGCGCCATTCCGTGCAGTTTTCCTTTTAAATGCGGCAATACTAATCCTAGCGCTTTTGCCGCTCCCGTTGTTGTCGGGATGATCGACTGTCCGCAAGAGCGGGCACGGCGCAAATCTTTGTGCGGATTGTCGATATTTTTTTGGTCGTTCGTATAAGCATGAACCGTTGTCATTAAACCGTTTTCAATACCAAACGCTTCATCGATCACTTTTACCACAGGGGCAAGGCAGTTCGTCGTGCAGGAAGCATTGGAAATGATGTAATGTTGATCGATGTCAAGCGTATGTTCATTGACGCCGACGACGATCGTGACATCCTCATTTTTCCCCGGTGCGGTTAAAATGACACGCTTCGCTCCCGCTTCGAGATGCAGGCTTGCTTTTTCGCGGGAATTAAATTTTCCTGTCGCTTCAATGACAATATCAATATCGAGCTCTTTCCACGGCAGTTCTTTCGGATCGCGCGAACTGAGCAGTTTTACCTTTTTGCCGTCGACCAGAAGGCCATCTTCAAGCGGAATCACTTCCCCGTCAAATTTGCCATGATTGGAATCATATTTTATTAAATGCGCTAACGTTTCGGATGGATAGCTTGCATTAATCGCCACAATATCTAGGTGTGGAGAATGGATGGCGTTGCGAAATACCATTCTTCCAATTCGTCCGAATCCATTAATCGCTACTTTTGCTTTCATTTATGTTCTCCTCTCATATATATGCTATACTAATTAACGAATTTGCACATAAATAGTATATCATATTTTTGTGAAATGTGGAGAAAAAATTCAATAAAACGACAAAAAAAAGACGCCCATTTTAAAGGGCGTTCCATTCTGTTAAAATTTGTAAAAGCTGCTGTTTTGTTTCTTCCACCGTTCCGTTATTATTGATGACGGCATCTGCTTTTTTGACTTTTTCACGAAGCGGCATTTGCGAACGGATTCGCGCCAGCGCCTCTTCTTTCGAAAAGCCGTTCCTTTTCATTAATCGTTCAAGCTGAACGTCATCATCGACGTATACAACAATGACTTTATCGATAAAATGAGTCAGCTCGCTTTCAAATAAAAGCGGAATATCTAACACGATCGTCTTTGCGCCGTTTTGCACGTACGCTTCTTTTTCCGCCATCATGCGGCGGCGGACCGCTGGATGAACGATAGCATTCAGCTTTTTTCGCTCCTGCTCGCTATGGAAGACAATCGCTCCTAGTTTCGCGCGGTCGATTTCCCCGTTTGCCTGCAAAATATCGCGGCCAAACGTTGCGACAATTTGCGCGTATGCTTCCTCTCCGACTTTGACGACATCGCGCGCAACTTGGTCCGCATCAATCACCGGAATCCCCAGCTCGCGAATCATCCCGGTCACCGTACTTTTTCCGCTTGCGATGCCGCCGGTCAATCCAATCGTCAGCGTCATAATTTCCTCTCCCTTACGTCTGATCCATGCTTTCCGCTATGATGATCCATGCGCGAAAAGCACCAGAAGAGCGCATCGATTTGACTCCTTGCACTTTTTATTTCTTTGATCGAGTCATTCCCGCTTATCAACGTTGGCAATGCGGACAATAATGAGTGCCGCGTCCGGCGACAACCGTTTTTTCAATCGGCTGGCCGCACCGTTGGCACGGTTCTCCTTTTCGCCCGTACACGAATAACTGCAGTTGAAACATTCCGCTTTCTCCTTGTGTGTTAACGTATGACCTTACCGTACTTCCCCCTTTTTCGATCGCTTCTTGTAATATTGTCACCATTTCGCGATGCAAACGTGCAACTTCCTCATCGGTTAATGACGACGCGATGCGTTCGGGGTGAATTCCAGCACGGAATAGTGATTCATCTACATAAATATTACCGAACCCAACGACAACCGTTTGGTCAAGAAGCACCGTCTTGATGGTACGATTCGTTTTTCGCAGCCGCGCTGCAAGAAAATTTGCAGTAAATGTTTCAGAAAACGGTTCGGGGCCTAACTGGGACAAAGGAAGCCGAGCATCTTCTTCTCCTTTAGGATAAAGATGCATCGTCCCAAACTTTCTTACATCGCGATAGCGAAGTTCTGTGTCATCGGTAAAGCGGAAAATAACATGGGTATGCGGTTCGGCAGGGTCTTCCTTGCGCCAAACCGCATAGCGCCCTTCCATGCGCAAATGGGAAATGAGCACATGTTGATCGAGCATAAATTTCAAAAATTTTCCTCGCCGCTCAATATCATGGATCGTTTGTCCTTTGACCGTTTCGGCAAATTCCGTCACATCGGCTGGATATTGAATGATCTTTGGCCAAAACACTTGCACTTCTTCGATCGTTTTGCCGACGGTTAACGGAATGAGAGTGCGGCGAATCGTTTCTACTTCCGGCAGTTCCGGCATCCGTCATCCCTTCCTTTTACTTTGCGTCATACCATGTTGGTCCATAATGATAATCGACTTTAAGCGGCACTTTTAATTGTATCGCATTTTCCATCACTTCAGGAACGATTTGCTGCAGCCGTTCTACTTCTTCTCTCGGCGCTTCCAAAATCAATTCGTCATGTACTTGCAGCAGCATCCGCGCTTGCAGCTTTTCCCGCTTTAGCCGGTCCGCCAAATCAATCATCGCCTTTTTAATAATATCGGCGGCGCTTCCTTGAATCGGCGTATTCATCGCCGTCCGTTCGGCAAAGCTGCGCAGGTTGAAATTGCGGCTCGTAATGTCCGGCAAATAGCGGCGGCGGTGCAATAGCGTCGTGACATATCCTTTTTGTTTCGCTTCTTGGACGATGTTTTCCATATACTGCTTTACGCCCGGAAAAATTTCAAAATACCGGCGGATAAATTCCGCTGCCTCTTTTCTTGGAATGTTTAAATTTTGCGACAGCCCGTAGTCGCTGATACCGTAAACGATGCCAAAGTTTACCGCTTTCGCCTGCCTGCGCATGTTTGGCGTCACTTCATCGGCTGTGACGTGGAAAATGTCCATCGCCGTTTTCGTATGAATATCTAAATCATGGCGGAACGCATCGATTAAATTTTCATCATTGGCAATATGGGCAAGCACGCGCAGCTCAATTTGCGAATAATCGGCGGAAAAAATGACCCAGTCCGGCTTGGACGGAACGAACGCCTGGCGAATTTTCCGCCCTTCCTCTAAACGGATCGGAATGTTTTGCAAGTTCGGCTCCGTGGAACTTAACCGCCCTGTTTGCGTCAGCGCCTGATTAAAAATGGTGTGCACTTTGTGGGTGTCACGATGCACCACTTTTAGCAATCCTTCAATATAGGTGGACTGCAGTTTTCCTAACTGGCGGTAATGCAAAATTTTCTCGACAATTTCATGCTGTGGCGCCAGTTTCTCTAATACATCCGCCGATGTCGAATATCCTGTTTTCGTTTTTTTCAATACAGGCAGCTGCAGCTTTTCAAATAAAATAACCCCCAATTGTTTTGGCGAGTTAATGTTAAACTCTTGCCCTGCCAGTTTGTAAATTTCCTGCTCCACGGCCCGAAGCTGCTCGGTCAATTCTTCGCCCATCTCTTTTAAGCGCTCGACATCGACTTTTACGCCGGTAAATTCCATCTCAGCGAGAATCGAAGAAAGCGGCAATTCCAAATCGGTAAATAAAGCGTATTGTTCATTTTCTTGCAAATCGTGTATCAACTCTTTTTCTAAAGCGCGGATTGCCGCCGCTTTGCGCACAAGATGCTCGGCCAGCACGTTTTCGTCCGGCACCGTTTGTTTAGCGCCTTTGCCGTATACCGCTTCATCGGATTGCACAGCCATATATTGCTTCGTTTTTGCCACCGAAGCGACATCTTCCGTCGATTGCGATGGATTCAATAAGTACGAGGCGATTAATAAATCAAATTCAATTCCACGCAGCTCAATGCCTTTCCATTTTAGCGCAACGATGGCCCTCTTCCCGTCAAAAACGCTTTTTTTCTTTGACTCATCCTCGAGCCAGGCGGTAAACAACGGCGACGACAGGGCGGTATCGGTGCGGATAAAGAAATTGCCGTGCTCATTCGCTAGGGCAAACCCTAAAATCGGTGCTTTATGGTAATTGGATTCCAAAACCTCGACAACGAGCGCCGACCGATCGGCGAGTATCGGCTCGCTCACTTCTTCAACGATCGTATAATTGATGTTTGGCAGTACAGCCTCTTCTTTTTTCGTTTGCGGAGCTACTTTGTCAAGAAGCGAGTTAAACCCAAGCTCTTTGAATAAAGCGACAACTTTATCGACATCTTGTCCGCGATATTCGATATCTTCCAATGAAAGCTCGACCGGCGCGTCGCGGAAAATGGTCGCCAGCTGCTTGCTCATCAGCGCCAAATCGCGGTATTTCTCTAAATTCTCCTTTAGTTTGTTGCCATTGATTTGCTCGATGGAAGCCAATATGTTTTCTACCGTTCCAAACTGTTTTAACAGCTTTACCGCTGTTTTCTCGCCAATGCCGGGCACTCCCGGAATATTATCGGATTTGTCCCCCATCAATCCTTTTAAATCGATAATTTGTTCCGGCGTCAGTCCATATTTCTCCTGCACCGTTTCCGGCGTATATGATTCGACATCGGTAATGCCTTTTTTTGTAATGTCTACCGTCACATGATCGGAAGCAAGCTGCGTCAAATCGCGGTCGCCAGAGATCACTTTGACCTCAAATCCCTCTTTTTCGGCCTTTGCTGACAGCGTACCAATAATATCGTCCGCTTCATAATTCTCCAACTCATAGAAGCGGATTTGGTATGCCTGAAGGAGCTCTCTGAGCAGCGGAAATTGCTCCGATAATTCCGGAGGCGTTTGCTGCCGCCCGCCTTTATATTCGGTAAACGTTTTGTGGCGGAACGTCGTTTTCCCGGCATCAAAAGCAACAAGCATATGCGTCGGTTTTTCTTCTTCTAAAATTCTCATCAGCATCATCGTAAAGCCATATACGGCATTCGTATGAATCCCTTTATCGTTATGTAAAAGCGGGAGCGCAAAAAAAGCGCGATAAGCAACGCTGTTTCCATCAATCAACACCAGTTTCTTTTTCAACCTAGTCCCTCCTCTAGCACTCTTGTTCCTATTGTACCATGATTGCTTCTATAAATAAAAAAACGAGAACGTTTTTTCGTTCCCGTTTACTTTTGGAATAGCTTTGGAAAGTGCACCGTAAAGGTCGTACCGTGCCCGACTTTGCTTGTAACCGTAATATAGCCGTGGTGCGCTTCCACTAAATGTTTGACAATCGCCAGTCCTAAACCCGTTCCGCCCGAGTTGCGGCTGCGCGCTTTATCGACCCGGTAAAAGCGTTCGAAAATGCGCGGGATCTCTTTTTCCTCAATGCCAATGCCTGTATCTTTGACGTGAAGAAGAATTTCCTCCGCTTGTTCCTCAATGACAACCTCTACTTTTCCACCCTTTGGCGTATACGTCAACGCGTTTGTAATCAAATTAATGAAAATTTGTTTAATGCGGTTGACATCACCTTTAATATATGCCACAGCAGGCGCATGCCAATAAAAATGAATGCCTTTTTCTTCCGCTTTGCTTTGAAAGATCGCGGCCGTTTCTTTTAACGCCACTGCTAAATCGACCGTTTCCATTTGAAGATGAAACCCGTGCTGCTCAATTTTCGATAAATCAAGCAACTCTTGCACTAATGTCTGCAGCCGCTCGCTTTCTTTTAAAATAATCGACAAAAAGTGCTGCAGCGCCTGCTCATCTTTCATCGCCCCGTCCAGCAGCGTTTCAGCAAATCCTTTAATCGAGGTAATCGGCGTTTTTAACTCATGAGAAACGTTAGCGACAAAATCTTTGCGGATTTGCTCAAGCCTTTTTAGCTCGGTAATATCATGGAAAACGAGCACAATGCCTTGCCATTCGTCATTCGTGCCAATAATCGGGGCGCCGTACACTTCAAAATGCTTTCGTTCGATGCCAATCGTCAGCAGCAACTGTTTGCGGATTTTTGTCTCTTTAATAAAAATGTCATTCACAAGCTCTACGATTTCTTTATGAACAAACGCTTCCGTATACGGCCGGTACAAATAATCGGCCGGCTGAATATGGAAGCTTTCCTTAAAGGCGCGGTTAATTAAATTAATGTAACCGCGGCTGTCAATCAAAATAAGCCCGCTTCCAACGTTCTCAATCAGTGTATGAAGGCGGTCGGTTTGCATTTCCCGGGATTTGCTGATTTCCTGTAAATTGCGGGCAAGCCGGTTAATGGATTGGACGAGCATCCCTGCTTCATTGTATTCCCCGTTTGGCACCCTTGCTTCATAATTCCCTTTTGCCAGCTCAAAAGCTACTTCCGTTGCCGCTTCGATCGGTTTCATATATTGATTGGCAATTTTTAATCCAAGCAAAATAATGACAATCAAAGCGGTGCCTAGACTGCTGACTAATACTCCCCAAATTTGCTGATTCACCTTTTTCAATGAATTGGTCGGAGAGCTTAAAATGACGTATCCTGCACGTTTCCCTTCTTTTGTGTAAGGAACAATATAATAATATACATCATTCGTGTTTTCGATAATCGAAAATTGGCGAAATCGCTTTTTATGCAAAATGTCGCGAATAATCTGTTCATGATCTTGATCGCTAATGTCGGCAACGCGCCCGGTGTCAAACAGCACTTTTTCATCGCGGTTTAATATCGTGATGCGCGAGGACAGCTCCTCGCTCATTTCTTGTATGTCAGGGCGAATTTGCGCCAGTGATTCGTTTTTTAACAAAATGGCAACTGCTTTTGCTTCTTTTTCCAGACGTTTATTCATCGTTTCCACATAAAAGTCTTTAAATAATTGCCCAAGCAATAGTCCAAGGCATATCAATACCGTGACAATCAATGTCACCAGCCAGAACAACAGACGCGTGCGGAAGCTAGTCATTCCGTTTTGGCTCCTCTAATTTATATCCAAGTCCCCGTATCGTTTTAATATATAAAGGTTTTTTCGTATCATGTTCAATTTTTTCCCGCAAATGGCTGATATGGACATCGACAATACGAGTATCGCCGGCAAAATCATAATTCCATACCGCGCTAAGCAGTTGATCTCTCGTTAACACCCGGCCTTTATTTCTGGCCAGATAAAGGAGCAGCTCAAATTCTTTCGGAGTAAGCTCGAGTTGCTTTCCAGCGAAATATGCTTCATAACTATCTGGAAAAATTTCCAAGTCGCCAATAACGATTCGTTCATCGCTTTCCTCGACAGGATGGGAAAGCTGCGTGCGCCGCAAGATCGCCTTCACCCGCGCGATAACTTCACGAGGGCTAAACGGCTTCGTCATGTAGTCATCCGCGCCAAGCTCGAGCCCGAGCACTTTGTCGAATTCATCATCTTTCGCTGTCAGCATTAAAATCGGTGTCATCACTTTTTGTTGGCGTAATTGTTTGCACACTTCAACCCCATCGAGCTTTGGGAGCATCAAGTCTAAAATGATTAACGCCGGCTGTTCGTCAGCTACTTTCTCGATCGCTTCCTCGCCATCGTTGGCCGTTACAACCGTAAATCCTGCTTGTTCCAAATTGTATGTTAATAGCGTGACAATCGATTGTTCGTCGTCGACAACTAACACTTTTTTGCTCATCCTTCTCCTCCGCCATTTAGGATAAGTTTGTCCATATTTCTATCATACCATAAAATTAAAAAACCGCCTGTTTCATAAGGCGGTTTTTTCTCTAAAAATTTTCTAACACCCGGCCATCGAGCGGAGATAAGGCATACGGCGGACAGACAGACAGCGTCCCTTCAAGCACTTTATCTTCATCCCGCGTCGCTTGCACGGAAATGGTAATCATATGATGTTCTTCATTTACTTCTGTCACTTCAAACAAAAATTGCAATTGTTCATAATGATAGACCGGCTTCAGAAACTGAATTTCCTGCTTAGTAATATGGCTTCCCGGTCCCGGCAAATATTTTGAAATGGCCGAAGTAATCATTCCTGTTAACATTACTGCTGGAACAATCGGTTTTTTCAGCGGCGTCTGGGAAGCGTAATCGTGCTGGATGTATAGCGGATTGGCATCATCCGTTAGTCCAAGATAAAGAAGCAAATCTTTATCTTCAATTTTCGCGTTGATCACTAGTTTTTCCCCGACCGAAATTTCCGATATATTTCTCCCAAGTTTGCGCTTTTTCAGCATGTCAAACACCCCTTTGTTTTAGAAAACGCTTTCAATAAATAGGTGACAAAAATTCGGGATGACTCCCGAATTTTTGTCCTTGCCGCTATTTTATTCTAATACGCTCATGACGTTTTTCACGGATTCTACCGATTTGGCAAGCGCTGCTTTTTCTTCTTCCGTCAGTTCTAGTTCAATCACTTTTTCGATGCCATTGCCGCCTAAAATCGTCGGTACCCCTAAATAAATGCCTTCGTAGCCGTATTCGCCTTCGAGGTAAGCGATCGCTGGAAGGATGCGGCGTTGGTCTTTAATAATCGCTTCCACCATTTCGGCAAGTGAAGCAGCCGGTGCATAATAAGCGCTGCCGTTGCCAAGCAAGTTCACGATTTCGCCGCCGCCTTTGCGGGTGCGTTCGACAATCGCATCAAGGCGGTCCTTCGAAATTAATTTTTCAAGCGGAATGCCGCCGGCATATGAATAACGAACAAGCGGCACCATATCGTCACCATGTCCGCCCAACACAAAGCCGGTGACATCTTTTACAGAAATGTTTAATTCTTGTGCGACAAACGTGCGGAAGCGGGCGGTATCTAATACTCCGGATTGACCAATGACACGGTTTTTCGGGAATCCGGATTCTTTAAATACCGTGTAAGTCATCGCATCAACAGGGTTCGTTAAAACGATAATGTAGCAGTTTGGCGAATATTTCACGATTTCTTTTGTTACTTGTTTCATAATTTTTTGGTTTGTGGTGACAAGGTCGTCGCGGCTCATACCTGGTTTACGGGCAATGCCTGCCGTAATAATTACCACATCGGAATCAGCCGTGTCTTCATAGTTGGAAGTGCCGATAATGTTGGCGTCAAACCCTAACACCGGGCTTGATTCGAGCATATCGAGCGCTTTTCCTTTTGTTGGATTTTCCAGTTGTGGAATATCAACAAGAACGATATCTCCTAATTCTTTTTGGGCTAAAATAAATGCAGTGGTTGCTCCTGTAAATCCTGCACCGATGATGGAGATTTTTTTGCGTTTCATTGTCATGCTCCCTCATCCTCTCTCTTATATTTATTCCATATTGCGAATGAGAGCATCAGCAAACTCAGAACATTTCACTTCTGTAGCGTCATCCATGAGACGAGCAAAATCGTAGGTGACGATTTTGGCCGCGATCGTTTTTTCCATCGCTTTAATAATCAATTTGGCTGCTTCATTCCAGCCGAGATGTTCAAACATCATCACGCCGGATAAAATGACCGACGACGGGTTCACTTTATCCAAACCGGCATATTTTGGAGCGGTTCCGTGCGTCGCTTCAAAAATGGCATGCCCTGTTTCGTAGTTAATGTTTGCCCCTGGTGCGATGCCGATGCCGCCGACTTGTGCCGCGAGCGCGTCGGAAATGTAGTCGCCGTTTAAGTTCATTGTCGCAACAACGTCAAATTCGCGTGGACGCGTCAAAATTTGTTGCAAGAAAATATCGGCAATGACATCTTTAATAATAATTTTTCCAGATTCTTCCGCATCAGAAAGCGCCTTGTTTGCTGCTTCTTTTCCTTCCGTTTCGACGATGCGGTCATATTGCGCCCATGTAAATACTTTGTCGGCAAATTCTTCTTCCGCTAATTCATAGCCCCAGTTTTTAAACGCGCCTTCAGTAAATTTCATAATGTTTCCTTTATGGACAAGCGTCACCGATTTCCGGCCATGTTCAATCGCATAATTGATCGCGGCACGCACTAATCGTTTTGTTCCTTGTTCGGAAATTGGCTTAATGCCGATGCCTGATGTTTCTGGGAAGCGAATTTTGCGGACACCCATTTCATTTTGCAAGAAATCAATCACTTTTTTCACTTCCGGCGTTCCTTTAGCATATTCGATCCCTGCGTAAATATCTTCGGTGTTTTCACGGAAAATCACCATGTCCGTATCTTCCGGACGTTTGACCGGAGAAGGTACGCCTTTAAAATAACGGACAGGGCGCAAACACACAAATAAATCCAACTCCTGACGAAGCGCCACATTTAAAGAGCGAATTCCTCCGCCGACAGGAGTTGTTAACGGACCCTTAATCGCAATTATGTATTCGCGAATCGTATCGAGCGTTTCTTGCGGAAGCCACTCTCCGGTCAGCTTATACGCTTTTTCACCGGCAAGCACTTCCTTCCAAACAATTTTTTTCTCGCCTTTATACGCTTTCTCCACCGCGGCTTCTAACACGCGCGATGCCGCTGCCCAAATGTCCGGACCTGTCCCATCCCCTTCAATAAACGGAATAATTGGGTTGTTTGGAACATTCAACACACCATTCGTTACGGTAATTTTTTCCCCTTGCGTCACAATCAAAACCCCCAACTATAGTTTTTTATGAAAAAGGTGAGAAAGGCAACTTGTTTCTCACCTTATTACCAACATCATTAACCGCGTTGTCCAATCGGCACATATGCCCGTTTTGCCGGACCGGTATACTCTGCCCGTGGGCGAATGAGACGGTTATTATCGTATTGTTCTAAAATATGTGCGAGCCATCCCGACATACGGCTTACCGCAAAAATCGGCGTAAATAAGTCATGATCAATACCTAAGCAATGATAAACCGATGCCGAATAGAAGTCAACGTTTGGCGGCAGCGATTTCTCGGAAGTAACAATGTCTTCGATTTTTGTCGACATTTCATACCAATGCGGTTCGCCAACGAGTTTCGTTAGTTTTTCCGACATTTTCTTCAAATGCTTCGCACGCGGATCGCCTTTACGGTAAACGCGATGGCCAAAGCCCATGATTTTCTCTTTATTTTCTAGTTTTTTGCGAACGTACGGTTCGACATTCTCCACTGTTCCGATTTCTGTTAGCATTTTCATCACCGCTTCGTTTGCCCCGCCATGAAGCGGCCCTTTGAGCGCGCCGATCGCTGCTGTGATGCCAGAGTAGATGTCAGATAATGTTGCCACACAAACGCGCGCTGTAAAAGTGGAGGCGTTTAATTCATGATCTGCATGCAACACAAGCGCTTTATTAAACGCTTCAACCGCAATTTCATTTGGCTCTTTCCCCGTTAACATGTACAGAAAATTGGCCGCAAATCCTAAATCTTTTCTTGGTTCGACAGGTTCCAGTCCTTTGCGGACGCGGGCAAACGCTGTTACAATGGTAGGAACTTTCGCTTGCAGACGAATCGCTTTACGATAATTTGCTTCTTTTGTCATCACATCGGCTTCCTCATCGTAAAGTCCCAACATCGAAATTGCCGTCCGCAATGCTGCCATCGGATGGACTTTATCGATTGGATACATTTTAAAATGTTCAATAATCTCTTTTGGAATGGCCGCATTTTCGGCTAACTGTTGTTTTAGTTCTTCCAACTGTTCTTTTGTTGG
The DNA here is from genome assembly GCF_059115485.1 of Parageobacillus sp. NEAU-HV-2. Taxonomy (NCBI): domain Bacteria; kingdom Bacillati; phylum Bacillota; class Bacilli; order Caryophanales; family Anoxybacillaceae; genus Parageobacillus; species Parageobacillus sp. NEAU-HV-2. The sequence goes on along the minus strand of NZ_JBXUJJ010000002.1, from coordinate 139,178 downwards.
AAGTTCACGATGCCAAAGCAAATAAACTACTTCTTCAAAAGAAGCATTTTCCGCCAAATCATCGATATTGTAGCCTACATAGGTTAAGGTGTCATCAATAATCGAGCTAATGCTTGATGTAGTGGCGACAACCCCTTCCAGCCCGCGTGTAACTGTCATCGCAATCTCCCCTTTTCTTTAAAATGATTCCCCTTCTTCGCGGTATGCGGTAAGAGAGTGAGCGCTTGCTCGAAATCAAGACAAAAAATGAAACCGAAAGTGCTTACATTTTATTATATTATGTACTGCCACCTCTTTGCTAGAATAGAAGGTGACAATAGACAGTAAAGAGCTTATGTTTATATTATAAACAATTATCTGACTTTTGTCATCTACCAACGACGAAAGCCGCGAGATCCCTCGCATCGATCTTTATCCGATCGTTCCTTTAAAAATATTTTATCATTTTCATAATCGCGTAAGCAATTCCGGCGCCGATAAGCGGGCCGACGGCAACACCGTGAAAGAGCGATACAGCAATAACCGTTCCTAATACAAGCGCGGCAGTCATATGGGGATCGGTCGATAATAGCGTAACCCCGCCTTTCGCAATTAAAGCGACAAAAATTCCCGATAAAAGCGCAATCCAAGCCGATAATGACTGCAAAGAAGAAGTGAGTTGCTTAAAGCCGATCTCCCCTGTGGCAATCGGAGCCAACACGGCAATGGTAATGATGGTTATCCCCCAATTGATCCCTTTGGCGTGAATTGCAGGAAGCCATTTTTCTTCCAGCCCAATCATTTTAATAATAAGCAGTACCGCCACCGCAATCATTAACGATTGATTTTTCGCAATAAAACCGATAAACAATAAAATAAGCAAAAACAATACTGGCTCACTCATCATTATTCTTCCTTTCTTATTCATTTCGCACTTTCCAACATGAAACCTTGCCCTTTGCTTATACGTAAGCAAACATGTAATATATAAATATGGAAAAATTTATGGAGGTGAAACATTGTCCCGTCATCATATATACAGCTTTCTTCGCTTTTTGTTTGTCATCGCCGTCGTCATTCTCGGAGCGATTGCTCTTTATTATGTATCCACCGTTACATATCCGTTTATCATCGCGTTTTTTATTGCTTTTTTGATTAACCCGCTTGTCGACTTTCTAGAAAGAAAGGCCAAGATGCCAAGATGGCTGGCGGTAATTGTGACATTGGTCGTATTGTTCGCGGTCGTGGTCGGTTTGGTGACGCTGCTGATTGCTGAAATCGTTTCGGGAACGCAATACTTAGCCAATATCGTGCCGGAAAAATTTCAAGCATTAGTGTCTTATATCGAAATGTTTTTTGCCCAACAAATTATTCCTCTTTATCAAGATTTGGCGGTCTTATTTAAAAATTTGGACGCTGATCAGCAGGATACGATTATGAATAATATTCAAGCCGTCGGCACACAAATCGCCACCACCGTCGGGCAGTTTATTCAGCACGTGCTGCAAAACATCCCACTGCTGCTCGCCTGGCTTCCAAACGCAGCTACCGTTTTTATTTTTTCACTGCTGGCTACGTTTTTTATCAGCAAAGATTGGCACCGGCTCACAGACATCGCCCAAACGATTTTGCCAGCAAAAGCGCACAAAAGCGGAAAAACGGTATTTCGCGATTTAAAGAAGGCCTTATTCGGCTTTATTAAAGCGCAAGCGACACTAATTTCCATCACAACGGTTATCGTTTTAATCGGCCTGCTTATTCTTCGCGTCGATTATGCGATTACGATCGCCCTTATTATCGGGATTGTCGATGTTTTACCATATTTAGGAACGGGTATTGTCTTCGTTCCGTGGATTATTTATACGGCCGCAAGCGGCAATATTCCGTTTGCCATCGGTCTAGGTGTGCTTTATATCGTCGTTCTTGTCCAGCGACAAATTATGGAGCCTAAAGTACTTTCGTCATCGATCGGCCTTGATCCGCTCGCTACATTAGTAGCATTATTTGTCGGGTTTAAATTAATTGGTTTTCTCGGATTAATCGCAGGACCGGTCGTGCTTGTCATCATCCGGACGCTGCACAGCGCCAACGTATTTCGCGATATTTGGAATTTTATTATCGGAAAATCTACGCCATAACCGCCAAAAAATGAACGCGAAAGAGAAAGAGCCTTTCGAATATAGTGGAAAGGCTCTTTTCTTATCGATACAAATAGAAAAACATTTTCGTGTGAAAAAACGATTTCAGCCAACGTGCGATATACGGTTTAATCAGCGCACGCGTAAAAGGAAGAAGAAGAAACACTCCAAGTATATCGGTAAAAAAGCCTGGCGTTAACAGGAGCACTCCGCCAATGAGCACACAAACTCCATCAAGAATCGCGCCGCTCGGAAGGCTTCCGTATGACATCTCCTGTCTTGCTTTTTCGACTACTGCCAGTCCCTGTTGTTTCACAAGCCATATTCCTATCATTCCCGTTAGCATAATGAAAGCAAGCGTAGCCCATACCCCGATTAATTTGCCGGAAAGAATAAACAGAGCGATCTCCAAGGCCGGAATCACGATAAATATCCCAACGATCCATTTCATGCTTTTCCGTCTTCCTTTCGAAAGAAAAAATAAAAACAGAGAAATAATTTCTCTGTTTTTATTATACCTCATAGCACGCTCGCATGTCCTTGATAAACCGCACCGAATCCGGCATCGACCGTAATTTCCTGCCCATCTTTTAAAATCGATGTCGCATTTTCCACACCGACAATGACCGGAATGCCAAGGCTTAGACCAACGACGGCGGCATGGCTCGTTAATCCGCCTTCCTCGGTAATGATGGCCACCGCTTTTTCTAGCGCTGCCATCATGTCTGCATCGGTACTGTTCGTTACTAAAATTCCGCCTTCTACCATTTTTTGGATCGCTTCTTCCGCCGTTTTCGCAATTACCGCTTTTCCGAAAGCCGATTTGCGGCCAATGCCTTGCCCTTTTGCAATAATGTCGCCGATCACATGCACTTTCATCAAATTCGTCGACCCCGTTTCTCCAACTGGAACTCCAGCGGTGATGACGACTAAATCACCGTGTTTGACTACTCCTGATTTTATCGCAGCATCGACGGCAATATCAAGCATTTCATCCGTTGTGTTCGCTTGTGGTGCCACTTGCGAATATACTCCCCAGACGAGCGCTAATTTGCGTGATACGGATTCACTGGCAGTAACAGCGACAATCGGGGCTTTCGGCCGATATTTCGATACCATATGCGCCGTTCTTCCGCTGACCGTTGGCGTGACAATCGCCGCCACGTCTAAGTTTAGCGCCGTATGCGCCACCGATTGCCCAATCGCATCGGTAATCGTCGTCGCGCTTTCTTTTGTCCGCTGCCCTAATATGTCGTGGTATTGCAGCGCTTGTTCGGTGCGCAGCGCAATTTGATGCATCGTTTTTACCGCTTCGACTGGGTAATGCCCTGCCGCCGTTTCCCCAGATAGCATCACCGCATCGGTGCCGTCAAAAATCGCATTGGCGACATCGCTTGCTTCTGCTCTCGTAGGTCTCGGGTTGCGCTGCATCGAATCGAGCATTTGTGTCGCCGTAATAACCGGTTTGCCGAGCATGTTGCATTTTTTAATGAGCACTTTTTGAATCAATGGTACTTCTTCTGCCGGGATTTCGACGCCAAGGTCGCCGCGCGCCACCATCAGACCATCGACGACTTCCAAAATTTCATCAATATTATCTACGCCTTCTTGATTTTCGATTTTGGCGATAATTTGAATATGTAGCGCGTCATTTGCTTCGAGCACCTCGCGAATTTCCAATACGTCGGAAGCTCTCCGCACGAAGGAAGCGGCGATAAAATCAATTCCCTGTTCAATGCCGAATAAAATGTCTTGGCGGTCTTTGTCTGTAATCCCTGGCAGGTTGACGCGAACTCCAGGTACATTAACCCCTTTTTTATTTTTTAAGACACCTTCATTGAGCACTCTCGTGACAATTTCGCGCGCTTGTTTGTCAATAGAAACAACTTCCAAGCCAATTAACCCGTCATCTAAAAGAATTTTGGAGCCGGGGACGACATCGTCAATAAGCCCTTCATAGGTCACCGAAATTTTCTCCGGGGTTCCGAGAACTTCCTTCATCGAAACAACAAGCTGCGATCCTTCTTTTAATTCAATGGCGCCATTTTCCATGTCATGCGTGCGGATTTCCGGACCTTTCGTATCTAGCAAAATCGCCACCGTTTTTCCCGTTCGCTTCGCCGCTTCACGAATGTTTTGAATGCGCCGCCCATGTTCAATATGGTCGCCGTGCGAAAAATTTAAACGCGCGACATTCATTCCCGCTTCGATCAGCTGCACGAGCTTGTCTACACTCTCACTGGCAGGACCGATCGTACAGACGATTTTCGTTTTCCGCATCATCATTTCTTCTTCCTTTCCACTGGGCAATTAAATGGATAGCTCTTTTGACAACAAATACATTCCTTGATCCACGGTATGCTTGTTTGCCAATGCTTCGACAATATCATGATCGACAAGCTGATTGTTTTGAATGCCGACGCAGCGGCCGCCTTTTCCTTCTAGCAATAGTTCGACAGCCCGGGCCCCTAAACGGCTGGCGAGCACACGGTCAAACGCGGTTGGAGAACCGCCGCGCTGCACATGCCCTAACACCGTAACGCGCGTCTCAAATCCCGTTGCTTCTTGAATTTTTTTGCCGAACTCGACGCCGCTTCCAACCCCTTCGGCAACGATAATAATGCTATGTTTTTTGCCGCGGTCATGTCCGCGCTTCAGCCGCGCAATAATATCGTCCATGTCATAGTCCGCTTCCGGAATCAAGATCGTTTCCGCTCCTCCGGCAAGCCCGGACCATAACGCAATATCCCCAGCATGGCGTCCCATTACCTCAATCACATATGTCCGCTCGTGCGATGTTGCGGTGTCGCGGATTTTGTCAATGGCGTCAATGACCGTGTTTAATGCCGTATCAAATCCAATTGTAAAATCTGTTCCAGGAATGTCATTATCGATCGTTCCCGGCACTCCGATGCAAGGAAATCCGTGCTCCGTTAATTTTTTTGCGCCTTGATAGGAACCGTCGCCGCCGATGACGACCAGCCCCTCAATCCCGTGCTTTTTCAATTGCTCAATTCCTTTTCGCTGGCCTTCTTCTGTTTTAAATTCCGGACAGCGCGCCGTATATAGCATTGTGCCTCCACGATGGATAATATCGCCGACATCACCTACTTCTAATTTTTTAATTTTCCCAGCGATCAAGCCAGCATACCCATGATAAATTCCATATACTTCTACACCATGGTAAATCGCTTTGCGGACAACGGCGCGAATGGCCGCATTCATGCCCGGCGAATCTCCTCCGCTTGTTAGCACACCGATACGTTTCATGTTGTCACCTCGTTTATTCATTATTGACAAACGTCTGACCTCATACCTCTAACATTCTATAAAATAACATGAAGGGGAAAAGAACACAATAGACAAGCTGTTAAATATTTGTTAACGCTGCATACAATATTAACAAAGCTGTCCCGTAAACGGAGACAGCTATGTTTTTATCTTACCCGAAGGTCATCGCTGGAAAACGTAAATTTCCCGATTTGTTTAAACTTTTCATATCGCTGCTGGACTAATGTTTCGCCATCCAACTTTAGGAGCTGCTGCAGCGAACGTTTCAACACCTTATCGATTTCTGCAGCCTGTTGATCGACATCGCGATGGGCGCCGCCGCGAACCTCCGGAATAATTTCATCAATCACCCCAAGCTCTTTTAGGTCGTGCGCGGTAATTTTCATCGTTTCCGCTGCGCGCTGAGCCAGCGCCGCATCTTTCCATAAAATCGCAGCGGCTCCTTCCGGGGAAATGACAGAGTACGTCGAGTTTTCAAGCATATGAATATGATTGCCAACCCCCAATGCCAACGCACCGCCGCTTCCTCCTTCGCCGATTACAATGCAAACAATCGGCACGGTAAGCCCTGCCATTTCAAATAAATTTCTAGCAATCGCCTCACTTTGGCCGCGCTCTTCCGCTGCTTTTCCCGGATAGGCTCCTTTTGTATCAATAAAACAAATGATTGGACGCTGGAATTTTTCCGCCTGTTTCATAAGGCGCAACGCTTTTCGATATCCTTCTGGATGCGGCATGCCGAAATTGCGGCGAATGTTTTCTTTCGTATCTTTTCCGCGCTGATGGCCAATCACCGTCACAGGCAAGCCATCGTATTTGGCAATTCCGCCGACAATCGCCTCATCATCGCCGAAACAGCGGTCCCCATGGCATTCTAAAAAATGCGTAAACAGCCGCGCGATGTAATCAAGCGTTGTCGGGCGCTGGGGATGACGGGCGATTTGCACGCGATCCCAAGGTGTTAAGTTCGAATATACATCGTTTTCCAATTTGGCAAGACGCGCTTCCAATTTTTCAATTTCCGCTGAAAGGTCGACCTCAGCGGTTTTCATAAACTCTTTTAACTCGCTGATTTTTTGACGTAATGCAATGAGCGGCTTTTCAAACTCTAACTCTGCCACCATCCGTGTCCCCCTCCTCCTTGATGAATGTCGAGCACGGTCGTTAATGTATCCTTTAAATCATGACGATGAATGACCGCATCAAGCTGTCCGTGTTTTAATAAAAACTCTGCTGTTTGAAAGTCTTCCGGAAGCTCTTCCCGTACCGTTTGCTCAATCACGCGGCGGCCGGCAAAGCCAATGAGCGCTCCCGGTTCGGCAAAATTATAATCCCCAAGCGAAGCAAAACTTGCGGACACCCCTCCGGTAGTCGGATGTGTCATCACCGAAATAATAAGGCCGCCCTCATCACTAAATAATTTTAATGCAGCGCTCGTTTTTGCCATCTGCATTAAACTTAATACCCCTTCCTGCATGCGCGCGCCGCCGGAAGCGGTAAAAATAAGAAACGGGACATGCAGTTCTCTCGCTTTTTCAATGGCCCTTGTAATTTTTTCCCCAACGACAGAGCCCATGCTCCCCATCCGGAATGCCGAATCCATTACGGCGATCACCAGCGGATATCCATTTAACGTCCCTTCGCCGGTGACAACCGCTTCATTTAAGTTCGATTTACGGCGATCTTCTTCGAGCTTTTCCATATATCCTGGGAACTGCAACGGATTGACGGAAATCATATCGGCGTCGTATTCGCGAAAGCTGCCTTCATCTAACAAACTGTCAATTCGCTCCCGCGACGGCATCGTATGGTGATAGCCGCAGCTCATGCAGACGCGCAAATTTTTCACCAGCTCTTTCGTATACATAATTTTTTTGCACTTTGGACATTTTGTCATAATTCCTTCTGGAACTTCGTATCTCACTTGCTCGGAAGGAATCGTCGCATATTTTTTCTTTTTTGTAAACAAGTCTTTCCACATGAGGTGTTCCCTCCTTCACTTTTTAGCTCTATCTACTACTGTATCGAAAACGCACCATGTTTTTTGTAAAACGATGTCATTTCTCTTTCGACAAAGGAGGCTGCGCATATGCTTTCCATATTTCCGTCACAACAGCCGTATCCCGCTTTGCCAATGCTTCTAGCATCTGTTCATAAAATACATCCGGCAATGAAACGATGCCGCCGATCGTAGCGGAAAAGTTGTGTAGCACCCGCCAAATTCGCTCTAGCAAATAGTTGTGCGCCGCCATCGTTACCCATTGAAAAAAAAGCTCATAATTCACCGATTTTTGTCGAACGTTTTTTTCCAGCCACGCCAAATCTTCTTCTTGCCACCGTTGGCAAGCAAGCTGCAAGCACAGCTGTTCTACTAGCCATTTTGTTTCTGCCAAATCTTCTTTGGCTCGTTGATCCTGTAAAATAAACATGCCAAGCAAGTTAATAAGCTGGTGTTTGCCTACATCTTTAATATAAGTTCCTTCACCGCGCCGCGTTTCAATTAAGCCAAGAAATTCAAGCGCCCTTAGCGCCTCGCGCACCGAAGAGCGTCCGACTTGCAGACGCTCTGATAATTCGCGTTCAGAAGGAAGTTTATCGCCGGCGACCAGTCCGTCTTCACGGATGATCCGGCGGATTTGTTCGAGCGTTTCGATGTATACTTTTGCGTCTTTTACTGGTGATCCCTCCCTAGCATACCATTGCAACTATACTTTCCTCCTATTTCCATTACTGGTCTGACCACCTAATGTCTATACGATATAATAAAATTGCAAAATAGTAAAGAAATAATTATTTTACTACAATATACTCATCGCCAAGGAGCGCTCTTAACGCCGCTATACATTCATCGGTTGCGGCAGCATTGTATTCTTCCGCCAATTTGACCATCTTTTGTTCTTGTTCATAATAAAGAAAAACAGGAGTATTTCCATGATATTTTTGCAACAACTCTTTTAGTACAAACAATTTCCCAGCGGTAATATGTTCTGGACGAATTTTTATATAAAGTGCTTTCGTATCAAAAGGAAGTACTTGGCGAATCACCAGCTGTGGCTTTCCGGCGCGGATATCTATTTTTCCTTCCAACAGCTGTATATTTCCTTTCTCCAATGCTGCGGAATAACGGGAATATACACTAGGAAACGCTACCGCATCCATTTTCCCGCTCTCATCGCTAATGGTGAAAAAGGCCATCTCCTCTCCTTTTTTTGTCCGCGTTTTTCTTTTTTCCGCAATATATACGCCTACTTTAATCAAAGAATCCGTCGCGCCGTTGCATACGCTGAAAATGGATTTGGCGCCAGCCAAGCGAAACGCCTTTTGATAGGCCGATGCCGGATGCGGCGAAACGTACACACTGAGCAGTTCTTTTTCATACTTTAGCTTCTCTTCCAACGACAGGGGAGAAGCTTCCACATATTTTGGCTTTAAGGACAAATCGGCAAACAAATCTTCTTTCACATACGGACCGACAAGCTGGGCGTGCTCTAACGCGACATCCACGCTTGCCAATAATGAGGCTCTTTCCACTCCGAACTCATCAAAACAGCCTGACAAAATAAGCGACTCGATCGTTTTTCGATTGATGCCTTTTCCGAATAGACGCACAGAAAAATCAAAAAAGTCGGCAAACGGCTCTTTTTGCCGCTCTTGAACAATCGCCTTTACCGCGACTGCCCCGACATGCTTAATGGCGGCTAAGCTGTAACGAATTTTTTTCTGTTCTACGGAAAAGGCATAACGGCTTTGATTAATCGAAGGTGGCAGCAATTCAATCTGTTTTTGCCTTGCTTCGTAAATATACGAAGATATTTTCTCCTCATCACCGATGACGCTCGTCAACAGAGCGGCATAAAAACAAAGCGGATAGTGGGCTTTTAAATAGGCAAGCTGGTAGGAAAGCAAGGCATAGCTGACCGCATGGCTGCGGTTAAACCCGTAATTGGCAAAACGGACAATCATATCATAAAGTTCATGGGCAAATGTTTCCTCATAGCCGTTCTTGAGGCATCCTTGCACGAACTCATGGCGCTGCTCATCAAGAAGCTCTTTTTTCTTTTTGGCGACGGCGCGGCGCAGCAAATCCGCCTTTCCTAATGAAAAGCCGGCAATGTTGGCGGCGATTTGCATAATTTGCTCTTGGTAAATGAGAACGCCGTATGTAGGCGCCAAAATGGGTTCCAAATCAGGATGGAGATAGGAAACGAGTTCTTTGCCGTGCTTTCTTTTTATATACACAGGAATGTAGCTCATCGGACCAGGGCGGTAGAGCGCGTTGACAGCGACAATATCTTCAAATTGCGACGGTTTCAGCTGCTTTAATACGTGCTTCATCCCGTCAGACTCCAATTGGAAAATGCCGTTCGTATCTCCGTTGCTTAATAATTCGTATGTTTTCCGGTCGTCTAATGGAAGCGAGCGGATGTCGAGCGTTTTTCCGGTTTGCTGCTTGACAAGGCGGCATATGTGCTCTAGCAATGTCAACGTGCGCAAACCGAGAAAATCCATTTTCAGCAGGCCGAGCCGCTCCAATACGTCCATCGGATATTGTGTCAAATGCCATTCGCCATGACCTTGCTGCAGCGGAACCATTTCCGCCAGCGGCACGCTGCTAATAATGACGCCGGCCGCATGGGTAGATGTATGACGCGGCAGCCCTTCTATTTTCATCGCCGTCGCCACCCACTTTTGGAATAAAGAAGAAGCTTGCACCGCTTGGCGAAGGGCAGGAGACTGCTCACATGCTTCTTGAATCGTTACTCCTGGCTTATTTGGAATAGATTTGACGATACGTTCTATTTCTTTTATATTGATCCCCATCGCTTTGCCTGCGTCGCGAAGAGCCGCTTTAGCGCCGAACGTGCCGAAAGTGATGATTTGTGCAACATGCTGTTGCCCGTATTTAGCAGCGACATATTCGATCACTTCTTCGCGGCGGTCATCAGGAAAATCAATGTCAATATCGGGCAGCGACACCCGTTCCGGGTTTAAAAACCGCTCAAAAAGAAGACCGTACTGGATCGGATCAACATCGGTAATATAAAGGGTATATGCCACAAGCGACCCGGCCGCCGATCCTCTGCCCGGTCCTGTCATCATCCCTTTTTTGCGCGCGAAATTCATTAAATCCCACACGATCAAAAAATAGTCGCTGAAATGCATTTGCTCGATCACGTTCAATTCATACTCAAGCCGTTCCCTGTAAACAGCGGAAGGGGACGAAACCCGTTCATTTAGCCCTTTTAGGCAAAGCCGGCGCAAATAGCTGCCTGCGCTTTCCTTTTCCGGAACCGGGTATTTCGGCAGCTTTAATGTCTCAAACTCAAGATGAAGCTGGCATTGCTCAGCAATTCTCCTGCTGTTTTCTACCGCTTCCGGCAGATCGGAAAAACGTCTTTCCATTTCCTGGGGCGATGTGAAATATCGTTCCCCAATAACGTTTTTTTCTTCTTTCATTTCCGTTCCGTGTTTAATCGCCAGTAAACAGCGCTGTACAAACACATCTTCTTTTTCGATATATTGGACATCGTTCGTTGCCACAAGCGGGGTATTGGTTTCTTCCCCTAAACGGATTAGCTCCGCTTCATACGGTTCGCGCTCCTGTTCCCCGCGCTGCACTGAAAGATAAACATCCGCCCCAAATATTTGCTTATACCGCTCTAACACCAATTTTGCTTTTTCGATTTCCCCATGGGCAAGCAATGTTTCTACCTGCCCTTTTTTTCCCGGAGTTAGGGCGATCAGTCCATCGCGGTAGCGCCATAGCCACTTTTCCGGAATGCCTTCGCTTGCAGCCGTCTGAATTACGCTGCTTATTTTCATTAAATGGCGATACCCCGTTTCGTTTTTCGCCAACAAAACGAGCGGATATGCTTCTTCTCCCTCCAGCACGATGTCTGTGATCATCCCGATAATCGGCTGAATGCCGAAGCGTTTGCATTCGATATAAAAAGGAATCGCGCCATACAATACATTTTCATCCGTCAGCGCGAGAGAAGTAAATTGCAACTCTTTCGCCTTTTCGACGAGATCGCTGATTTTCGTCGGACTCCTCAGCAAACTGTAACAGCTGCGGACTTGAAGGTGGACAAACGACAACGTTACACCCCCTTTTTTCTTCATTATAGAAGACAAAACTTTCTCTTGGCAAAACATACTCGTTCCTACTCGTCCATATACATAGTAAAGGAAAGGGTGGGAGGAGCATGAACGAAAAAATCGCATTTTTACCTGCTTTTATTCAAAGTTATTTTATCGCAGCCGGCGTGCTGTTAGGCGGAGCGATGATCGGGGCGCTTGGCGCGTTTTTAAGCGGAGAGCAGCCGCTTACGGCCATGTATCGCTTTGCTGGTGATTTGCGGATTTGGGCTGTTGTCGCTGCCATCGGTGGAACGTTTGATACGTTTTATATGGTGGAGCGAGGATTCTTCTTTGGGGAAACGCGCGACATTGTGAGACAGTTTCTTCTTATTCTCTCAGCGATGGGAGGAGCGCAAACGGGAGTTACCATCATTACTTGGCTGACACAGGAGCATATTTCTTCATGAGAATTCCGCCTCATTACCGCTATCCAACATGGCAGCGTTTTTTTGCCGGCGTTGCGATCGGAGCGCTCATCAGCTGGTTTGTTTTTTTACATTTATTCGGCGTCTTGCAGGAAAAACAGGTTCGAAAAATCATCGAACTTCAAGACAAAATTGCCGATTTGGAAGACGAAATCCGCATTTGGCAAGAAGACTACGTTAAAACCAATAAAATAAACAAAAAAAAATTAATGGTGCAAGAAATTTCTGTCCACCTCGTCAACGCGGAGCAATATAAACTCGACTCTTATACGACATTTCGCATTGAAGAAAGCGTAAAGGAAGATATTTCCCACCTAAAGGCAAAAGATATCGAAACCGTTTATAACAGCCGGGAGTTGCTAAAGCGGGCTATTGAAAACAAAACATACACCATTAATGAGCAACCGTATAAGCTGGAAATTCATCAGCTGTTTGTCTTCACTACCTTATCGATTGAACTAAAATTAAAGCCGCTGCCTTCCTCATAAAGAGAAAATGTCCCGGATCTTGCTATACCGGGACATTCTTTATTTTATTAGGAAAGACACGCTGCTTTCAAATCTTCAATGACGCGGTCCGCATCTTCCCAAGAATAAATCGAAGCCCCTGCCGCAAGCGGATGGCCGCCGCCGCGGTATTTTTTCGCCACTTCATTGACAATCGGACCTTTGGAACGAAGGCGGACGCGAATTTCCTTTTCTTCCTCAATAAAAAATACCCACGCAACAATTCCTTCGATATTGCCAAGGAGGCCCACGAGCTGCGAAGCCTCAGAGGCAGTAACGCCATATTGTTCGAGCAGGGTTTTTGGCATTTTTACCGCCGCCACCCCTTCTTCTGATACGGTAAAGTTTTGCAGCACGTATCCGCTTAGATGCGCTACATTCAACTTCGTACGATATAATCCGTCATATAGCTCCGTCAAAGAGAACCCATATTGAATGAGTTCGCTTGCGTAACGGAACGTTTTTTCGCTTGTGCGTGGAAAAAGAAACCGCCCAGTATCGCCGACAATTCCTGCATAAATCAAGCGCGCCGCTTCTTTTGTCATCACCAGTCCTTCTTCTTTACCTGCCAAATAAAACTCATAAATCATTTCACTCGTGGAACTGGCGTTTGTATCGACCCATACTATATCTCCATAAGGATCCTCGTTCGGATGATGGTCAATTTTAATCAGTTTTTGGCCAAGGCGGTAACGTTCATCACAAATTCGCTCCTGATTCGCCGTGTCGCAAACGATCACAAGCGCATTCCGATAAACAGCGTCATCGATGATATCCATCCGCCGTAAAAATCGCAATGACTCTTCATCCTGCCCAACCGTATACACCGTTTTTTCCGGAAACGACGCTTGTAAAATCTCCGCTAATCCCCCTTGTGACCCATACGCATCAGGGTCTGGGCGCACGTGGCGGTGAATGATAATCGTATCAAACTGTTGTATCGCTTTTAAAATTTCCAAACATTTTTCTTTCATCTTTCTTCCCCTTTTGCGTCTATATTTTCCATTATACGTAAACGAACAAGATCCTTGCTAGAATTCTGGCTCATTTCTATGTACAATAAGATAGAAAAACATCATGGAGGGTTCAATGTATGCCAACACTTGTAATTTTCATTATATTTTCCTTTTCATTTTACGTCTATTATAAAATCAAATATTTTCGTTCCCGCCGCCCGCTCGAACGGCGCTGGCTTTCCGCCAAATCGAGCATTGCGCTCGGGCTGTTTGTCTTTCTGTTTGGCCTAAATCAGTTTTTTCTTTATTCTTCTACTGTCACCTATATTGTCGGGAGCGTTTTCTTGCTGATTGGCGCCGGAAGCGCGTGGGCGGGCTACCGCGCCTACAAATATTATTTGCCGCTCGTCATTGAAGAAGCAAAACAAACAGCAAAAAACGGGGCGTAACCCGCGTCCCGTTTTTTTTTAGCTAACGATCCATGAGCTGGCACATCATCATCGCCTTGCCGACGACCGCGCCTTCGTTATATACTTCTACATCCACTTTCCCGAACTTCCGTCCAATTTCCAGTAATTTCGCTTTTGCTTCAACCGTGCTGTCAATTTGCACTGGTTTAATAAAATAAATGGTAATATTTTCAACGACCAAATCCCCGCGTTTATACGAACGAAGCGCGCGTGTAGCCGCTTCGGTGACAATCGTCGTAAATACACCATACGACAGCGTTCCTAAATGATTTGTCATTTGCGGCGTAATCGTGCAGCGAAACACTTCTTCTTTTCCATTGCTATCCACTTCCTGGAACTGACTTGTAATAATATCATCGATCGTTTCGCCGACTTGCGGCTGGCGTTGAACCATTTGCAGCGCTTTTAAAACGTCCTGACGGCTAATAATTCCTTGCAGCCGGTTATGTTCGTCCACGACCGGCAGCAGTTCAATGCCTTCCCACACCATGATATGGGAGGCGAAAGCGACCGATGTCTTTCCTTTTACGGTAATCGGCTGCTTTGTCATCGCCTTTTCAATTGGCAATTGCCGGTCAAAATCAAGCACGTCTTTTGCCGTTACAATCCCTTGCACTTTTAGCTGCTCATCGACAACCGGAAAACGGCTATGCCGCGTTTCGCGATTTAACGCATACCACCGCTCAATCGGGTCCGTTGTATATAAATAGACGGTTTTTTCGAGCGGAATTAAGATGTCTTCGACAAGAACGATTTCCTTTTTAATTAACTGGTCATAAATCGCGCGGTTGATCATCGTCGCGACGGTAAACGTATCATAGCTGGTCGAAATGATCGGAAGCTGCAATTCATCCGCTAATTTTTTTACCTGGTCTTCCGTATCAAATCCGCCGGTAATTAACACGGCTGCCCCGGCTTCGAGCGCAAGTTCGTGCGCTTTCATGCGGTTTCCGACAATCAATAAGTCGCCTGCCCCAATATAGCGCATCATCGCCTCTAACTGCATGGCGCCAATTACAAAGCGGTTCAGCGTTTTATGCAAGCCTTCGCGCCCGCCGAGCACTTGTCCATCTACAATGTTTACAACTTCCGCATATGTCAGTTTTTCAATATTTTCTTTCCGCTTCTTCTCAATGCGAATCGTGCCGACGCGTTCAATCGTGCTGACATAGCCTTTGTTTTCCGCATCTTTAATGGCCCGATACGCAGTGCCTTCGCTGACGCCCATTTCTTTGGCAATTTGCCGCACGGAAATTTTTTCGCCGATCGGCAAACTATTAATGTATTGCAAAATTTGTTCATGTTTCGTCGCCAAGTTTCTTCACCCTTTACCGATATCTTACTTTCATTATACGGGCGAAACAAATTCAATTCAATGAAGCGGCCTAGCACGTTTGTTCTCAAAAAAAGCGCCTCATATTGAGACGCTTTTTTCATTTTATAGTTCAATACTTTCTCCAGGTTTTAAGGCGCGGCCGACCCCGTCAGGAAGCAACGCGACAAATTTTTCAGGGTCTTGGACAATCGGCGGGAATGTATTATAATGAATCGGCACTACCGTTTTCGCACGCAGCCACTCAGCGGCAAGGGCGGCATCTTCCGGTCCCATCGTAAAACTGTCCCCAATCGGCAAAAACGCCACATCAATTTGATTGCGTTCACCGATAAGCTTCATATCGGAGAACAATCCGGTATCCCCGGCATGGTAAATCGTTTTTCCTTCAGCCGTAAATAAAATTCCTGTCGGCATCCCTAAGTAAATAATTTGATTGTCTTCCGTGACATAACCGGAGCTGTGGAACGCCTGCGTCAATTTCACTTTTCCGAAATCAAATTCATGCGCACCGCCGATGTTCATGCCGTAAGTATTAACTCCCTGCCATCCTAAATATGTAGCCAGCTCAAAGGTGGCGACAACGAGCGCATTGTTTTTCTTCGCCAATTGCACCGTATCCCCAACATGGTCGCTATGGCCGTGGGTAAGCAAGATGGCATCTGCTTTTACTTCTTCTAGTTTTAAATCGGTGGTGCTGTTTCCAGTAATAAACGGATCAATCAAAACCGTTTTCCCGTTTGTTTCAATTTTTACGACAGAATGGCCGTGGTAAGTGATTTTCACGATAATCCTCCCCTTTCATCATATTATTTCGCGCTGTTTTTTCGTTTCCCTGCTGCATCCGATAAACATTTACATTTTGATTTATTCCTGCTACTCTCAAATAGAGAGAAACAAGAAAGGAAAGATGTACAATGAACAAACGGCTTCAATTATTTTCCGATTGGCTTCAAGAACAACATATTTCATTGGCGTTCATTACGTCAAGTCCAAACGTTTTCTATTTAAGCGGGTTTTGGTGCGACCCGCACGAGCGGCTGTTAGCACTGCTTGTTTTCCCGGAAGGAGAGCCGGCGTTGGTTTGCCCGCAAATGGAAACGACGCGCGCCCGCCAATCTGGATGGGAACATGAAATTATCGATTATGATGATACGGCCAACCCATGGGAATTGATCGCACGGCATATCCAGGCAAGAAATATCGCGGTCGAGCAAATTGCGGTTGAAAAAAGCCATCTTTCTCTAGAACGCTATGAGCTGCTTCATACCTATTTCCAAGCGCATACATGGCTCAATGCCGAAGAAAAATTACGGCAATTGCGGATGATCAAAGATGAAAAAGAAATTGCCATACTGCGGCAAGCGGCGCAGTTGGCCGATTATGCCGTTGAAGTAGGTGTAAGCGCCATCCGGGAAGGAAAAACAGAATTAGATATTATCGCGACAATTGAATACGAAATGAAGAAAAAAGGCGTACGGGAAATGTCGTTTGCCACCATGGTTCTCGCCGGCAAAAACACCGCTAATCCTCATGGCGTACCAGGACAGACGCCGATTCAGCGCGGCGATTTTGTTTTGTTTGATTTGGGCGTCATCGTCGACGGCTACTGCTCCGATATTACGCGAACCGTCGTTTTCGGTTCGGCAACGGAAGCGCAAAAGACGATTTATGATACCGTTTTGCGCGCGCAGCTGGCCGCCATTGACGCGTGCAAGCCAGGCGTACCAATCGGTGCTGTCGACCGAGCGGCCAGAGCGGTGATTGAACAGGCAGGATATGGTCCATATTTTACACACCGTGTCGGGCACGGTTTAGGCATTGAAATACACGAATATCCGTCCATGAACGCCACCAATACGATGCCATTAGAGCGCGGCATGACGTTCACGATTGAGCCGGGCATCTATGTCCCGTCCATTGGCGGAGTTCGCATTGAAGACGACGTATTTATTGCTGATGATGGCGTTGGCATTTTAACTGCCTATCCAAAAGAGCTTATTGTTGTTTAACGGCAAAAAAGAGCGGCTTTATTGGCAATGCCGCTCTTTTTCACAACTATGAACGTTCTCGCTATTGTTCGAGCAATGTTCTCGCATCGGTATACGGTAATCCGTGTGCCTTCGCTACCGCTTCATACGTAACTGAACCATTTAACGTATTGATTCCTTTTAGCAATGCCTCATTTTGCAGGCAGGCGTCGCGATACCCTTTATTGGCGATTTGCAGCGCATAAGGGATGGTGACGTTCGTAAGCGCAAACGTGGATGTTCGCGGCACCGCGCCCGGCATGTTTGCTACCGCATAATGAACGACCCCATGCTTAACATAGATCGGATCATCATGAGTCGTAACGCGGTCGGTCGTTTCAAAAATTCCGCCTTGATCGATGGCGATATCGACAAGCACGGAACCAGGTGACATCGAGCGCACCATTTCTTCCGTCACCAGCTTCGGTGCTTTCGCGCCAGGGATTAATACGGCGCCGATAACAAGATCCGACTGTTGCACCGCTTCAGCGATGTTATACGGATTGGACATTAACGTCGTCACATGCTCGCCAAACAGATCGTCAAGCTCGCGCAGCCGCTCGGCATTAATATCTAAAATCGTCACTTCCGCTCCGAGCCCCACTGCTATTTTTGCCGCGTTCGTTCCAGCCGTCCCGCCGCCGATAATCGTTACTTTTCCGCGGCGCACTCCCGGCACGCCTCCTAATAAAATTCCTTTTCCTCCGTGCGGCTTTTCGAGAAACTGCGCGCCTACTTGCACGGACATTCTTCCTGCTACTTCGCTCATTGGCGTTAATAACGGAAGCGCACCGTTTGCCAATTGTACCGTTTCATAGGCAATGCCGATTACTTTTTTGTTCACTAATTCTTTCGTCAACGATTCCTCGGCGGCTAAATGCAAATAAGTAAACAAAATAAGGCCTTCGCGGAAATATGCGTACTCTTCTGGAAGCGGCTCTTTTACTTTTAACACCATTTCCGCCGCCCATGCATCTTGAGCAGACGGAACGATCGTTGCTCCTGCTTTTTCATACTCTTCATCGAAAAAACCAGAGCCAAGCCCCGCTCCTTTTTCCACATATACTTCATGCCCGGCTTTTACTAATGTCATGACTCCTGCCGGTGTAATCGCCACCCGGTTCTCATTGTTTTTAATCTCTTTTGGAATACCGATTTTCATTGTTATGAATTCCTCCTAGTTGATTTGCTTACTATACCATATCCTTTTATCCAGCAAATGTGAAACCATCATTAATTATCTTTCTCCCATTTCCATACAAATAAACGAGCGTTTTCCTCGCACGATCCAGGCAGAATGAAGGAGGAAAAAAATATCCTCCCAAATGGGCCATTTTTTACAAATAAAAAATCACCTCATGAAAGCAAACGAGGTGATTTTCTTCTAACAACTGCTTACGGGCGATAGCGGTGAAGAACATTGACTCCACCGGTAACATCAATCACTGCTCCTGTAATCATATCGGAATCTTCTTCACATAAGAAAGCAATCATACGAGCAATATCTTCACCCGTCCCTGAACGGCCGATGGGGGTTTCCTCATCTTTTTTCGTCCGCGCATACGCAATGGTTGCTTCTTTCATTTCTCCAACAATATTGCCTGGGCAAACCATATTTGCGGTAATGCCATACTCCGCTTCCTCGAGCGCGATCGTTTTCGTCAACGATACTAAACCAACTTTTGCCGCGCTAAATGCAGATCGATGCACCCATCCCGGGGCATCCGCCGCTCCTTGGAATCCGTATGTAATAATGCGTCCAAACCGTTGTTTTCTCATCACCGGAATCGTTTTCTTTACTAAGTGGAAAACGGCGCTTAAATTTCCTTCAATCATTTCATACCATTCCTCTTCCGTATAATCCGCTAATTTTTTTCTCTCAAAAATATATGGTCCAGCATTATTAATCAAACAATCAATCCGGCCGAATCGCTGTAATGCCGCCTCGACAAGCGCCGATAAATCATCTTTCTTTGTGACGTCCCCGCGGACAAACTGAAGCCGGTCTTTTAAATGGGCATACTTTTCTTGCAGCGACTGCATCGCTGCCTCGTCACTCCGATAGTTGACCGTTACCGAATATCCTCTTTCTAACAACAGTTCCGTTACTTTTCTCCCCAGCCCTTTCGCTCCGGCTGTGATGAGGGCATGTCGCACAGCTACTCCTCCTCACCTTCACAACTTCCTTGTCTTTACTTTAATTTACTATAAATTATGTGGGCACGCATCCGTCTTGTTTCAAAAAAA
Organism: Parageobacillus sp. NEAU-HV-2; assembly: GCF_059115485.1. Lineage (NCBI taxonomy): Bacteria > Bacillati > Bacillota > Bacilli > Caryophanales > Anoxybacillaceae > Parageobacillus > Parageobacillus sp. NEAU-HV-2. Next base: position 119,662 of record NZ_JBXUJJ010000002.1, on the reverse strand, counting down.
TCATCATGGTGATGTCTCACCATGATGAATTCACATTTATTCTACTCGCCAATTTCGCGCTTTGGATCGTAGTAAAGCTCATCATGATCCATCGTGCCGCTATGATACGCATCCATAATTTGTTCGCTAATGGTTTTGATTTCCTCTTCGTCATAATACAAATTTTTGTCATGCTTTTTTTCCACTTCTTTCACCCCTTGTTCATCAAAATTCCATATATACGGTAGTTTCCCATGCTTGCATGGGGGTATACTAATCATAGAGATAGCATTTTTATCCAAAGGGAGTGGAGAACCATGACGATGACGTACAAAACAATTGTCGTTGCCGTAGACGGTTCCAAAGAAGCGGAATGGGCATTCAAAAAAGCGGTCCAAATTGCTAAACGTAATAACGCGAAACTCATTCTTTCTCATGTTATTGATTTACGGAGCTTTGCCCCCCTTGAAGTGTATGACAGCACTGCCGTTGAACGGTCTGAAGAATACGCAAAAGAGCTTTTAAGTGGTTACCAACAACAAGCATTGGCTGCTGGATTAAACGATGTTGTCATCGATATTGAATTTGGTTCCCCAAAAGTAAAAATCGCTAGAGATGTAGCGCAAAAATATAAAGCTGACTTGATCGTCTGTGGAGCAACAGGATTAAACGCAGTCGAACGCCTGTTAATTGGAAGCGTTTCCGAACATATCACCCGCTATGCGAAATGCGATGTGCTTGTTGTGCGAACCGAAAAAGAATAAAGAAAAACACTCCGCAGCATCCGCTACGGAGTGTTCGCTATTTTTTTGGCTTTTTCCAACGCTTTTCTTACTTCGGAAAACCCTGTTCCACCCGCGCTATTGCGGCGGTTAACAGCGGTGTATGGCTTAAGCGCTTCATATATATCTTCTTCAAACAACGGTGACGCTTCTTTATAGACATCAAGCGGCAAATCCGCTAAAAATATGCCTTTTTCAATGCATGTCAGCACGAGCTTGCCCACGATTTCGTGCGCTTCGCGGAATGGCACTCCTTTATTGGCCAAATAGTCGGCTAGCTCGGTCGCGTTTGAAAAATCTTGTTTTGTCGCTTTTTCCATCACGTCCACATTGACTTTCATCGTTTCGATCATGCCGGCGAAAATTTTCAGCGAGCCAATCACCGTTTTTACCGTATCAAACATGCCTTCTTTATCTTCCTGCATATCTTTGTTATACGCGAGCGGTGTTCCTTTCATCACAGTCAACAGCCCAAACAAATTTCCGTACACCCGTCCTGTTTTGCCGCGGATTAACTCGGCCATATCAGGATTTTTCTTTTGCGGCATAATGCTGCTGCCTGTCGCAAACGCATCATCGATTTCAACGAATTGGAACTCCTGGCTCGACCAAAGAATGAGCTCCTCGCAAAAACGGGATAAATGCATCATCAGCATGGCGCTGTTGCTTAGAAACTCAATGATGAAATCGCGGTCGCTTACCGCATCGATGCTGTTTTCGTAAATGCCGTCAAATCCAAGCAGCTCCGCGGTCATATGGCGGTCGATCGGAAACGTCGTGCCGGCAAGCGCTCCTGCGCCAAGCGGCGACTTATTAATGCGCTTTAATGACTCGCGGAACCGCTCGCGATCGCGCTCGAGCATCCAAAAATAGGCGAGCAAATGATGGGCGAACGAGATCGGCTGAGCCCGCTGTAAATGCGTATATCCCGGCACAATCGTCTCCACATGCTTTTCCGCTTTTTCCACAAGCACTTTTTGCAATTGCCCAATCAGCGTGATAATTTCAGTAACGCGTTTGCGCAAATATAAATGCATATCGGTCGCCACTTGGTCATTGCGGCTTCTTCCGGTATGCAGCTTCCCGCCTACAGGACCGATTTCATCGATAAGCATTTTTTCAATGTTTAAATGAATATCTTCATAGGCAACGGAAAACTCCAGCTTCCCTTGCTTCGCTTTTTCGAGCAAAGTAAGCAGTCCATTTTTGATTTTCTCTACATCTTCATTTGGCAAAATTCCGCATTTCCCGAGCATCGTCACGTGAGCGATGCTGCCTTCGATATCTTCTTCCACCAGCTCTTGGTCGAATGGGATCGACGCGCCAAATTCGTCGACCCATTCTTCCGCTGTTTTCGTAAACCGTCCTCCCCAAAGCTTTTTCACACGGTCACCTTCTTTTGATTGTTCACGATGCTGTATACTTTCGTCGGCAATCCGTATAAGGAAATAAACCCGACAGCCGCTTGATGGTCAAATTCGTCTTCCGCCGTATAGGTTGCCAGCTTTTCATCATATAGGGAGAATTCCGATTTTCTTCCTTCCACAATCGCGTGTCCTTTAAATAATTTCACGCGCACAACACCGGTTACGTTTTTTTGCGTTTCTTTTAAGAAAGCGACAAGCGCATCTTTAATTGGCGAGAACCATAAGCCGTTATAAATAACTTCCGCCAATTTTTGTTCAATAATCGGCTTAAAGTGCGCGACTTCTTTGACGAGTGTTAAATCTTCCAGTTCTTTGTGCGCCTTAATCAGCGTCATCGCTCCTGGACATTCATATACTTCCCGCGACTTAATGCCGACAAGGCGGTTTTCGACATGATCAATGCGCCCGACGCCATGTTTTCCGGCAAGCGCGTTCAGTTTCAAAATTAACTGCGCAAGCGAATATGTTTGACCGTTTAGTGTTGTCGGCACGCCTTGTTCAAAACCGATTTCAATGATTTCCGGGACGTCCGGCGTATTCTCGAGCGCTGCCGTCAGTTCGTACGCCTCCTCCGGCGGAGCCGCCCACGGGTCTTCTAAAATACCGCACTCATTGCTTCTGCCCCATAAGTTTTGGTCAATGGAAAACGGGCTGTCAAGGTCGACTGGAATCGGAATGCCGTGTTTTTTCGCATATTCGATCTCCTCTTCGCGCGACCAGCTCCATTCCCGTACCGGAGCGATAACATCCAAGTTTGGATTTAACGCTTTAATCGACACTTCGAAACGGACTTGGTCATTTCCTTTTCCGGTGCAGCCGTGGGCAACGGCAACTGCTCCTTCCAGTTCCGCGATTTCCACCAATTTTTTCGCGATCAGTGGACGCGATAAGGCGGATACAAGCGGATATTTTCCTTCATAAAGCGCATGCGCCTGCAAGGCGATAAGCGCGTATTCATTCGCAAATTCTTCCTTTACATCAATGACATACGATTTAATCGCCCCGACTTTTAACGCTTTTTCCTTTACGAAATCGAGATCTTTTCCTTCGCCAAGGTCTAAACAGCAGGCGATGACATCATAGCCTCGCTCCTGCAGCCATTTAATTGCAACCGATGTATCTAAGCCTCCGGAATACGCCAGCACCAGTTTCGGATTAGCCATTTTTTATTCCCCTTCCTGTTTACATAAATATGCTTTTATATAAATAAATATTCAGAACAATCTATTACCACTTTATCAGCTTTTTTGTTGTTTTTCAATAGTTATTCATCAGAAAGCATAAAAATACTAATTGTTGTTTCTTTCCCTTTTTTTGTACAATTACAATAAAGGAAAGGGTGGAAAAAGGATGGAACAATATTTTATTTATGACCAACGGCTTGGCATTCTGTTGCCAAAGTTAGAAAAAGATTGGGAGGATTATAGCGAAGAGGAGCAGAACGCGATTTTGCTGCACTGGGAAACGATTCGCGGCGCCATTCCCGACCGTATTGCCGAATTGGAGAAAACCATTAACCAAAAGCAGGATGAACTCGGCAACGAAAATGATTTCGAACGTACCTGCCAATTAAATGCAGAAATCGCTGAACTCGCTTCCATCATTAATGATTTATGGATTTGGTATCGGATGAATCAAACAGTATCAGAACGCATGCATCAGTAAAAAAGAAGGAGAGGCAGACGCGGTAAAGCTCTCCTTCTTTCTATATTTCCAATTTTTATTTTTATAAAATGTATTGAATATTTTTTTTATTAACATTATTATTTATATTGATTCTACTTTATGCAGCGGAGGGATACTCATGACAAAACTAGCATCCTATACCTCAGTCATTGATTCTTTTTCCTGGGATAACGTATTCGCACATTACGATTGGAATCCGCATGAGCGTTTCAATGTTGCCCATGAAGTGTGCGACCGTTATGCAGACGATCCAGAACGCATCGCCCTATTCTATGAAAACCATTTAGGAGAAAAGAGAACCATTACCTATCGAGAATTACGGGATTGGTCGAACCAAATGGCCAATGTATTTCGCAAACTTGGCGTGAAAAAAGGGGATAGAGTCTGCGCTCTTCTGCCTAAAAATCCTGCGCTGATCGTCTACGTTTTGGCTGCTTGGAAAGTCGGCGCCGCTTATGTACCGCTATTTACAGCGTTTGGCCCGCAAGCGATCGAATATCGCATCAACCATTCCGAAGCAAAAGTGATATTGACGAACAAAGAACAACGTTCAAAATTGCCTCCTAGAGAAAAAACGCCAACATTGGAACATATTTTTATCATCGACGGGTCGAATAACGATAACGATTTACCTTTTTGGGAAACGCTTTCAAAAGAACCTGTCGACCATAAGACAGAAGAAACAACGGTAAACGATTTGCTGGCAATCCAATATACATCAGGCTCAACGGGAATGCCGAAAGGAGCAATGTGGTCACACAACTTGCTTATTAACATTTATCCTTATATGCGATATGCGATCGATTTGCGGGATGACGATGTCTTTTTAGGAGGAGCTGACCCGGGATGGGCTTATGGGTTGATCTTTTGCACATTTGCTCCAATGTGCTTCGGAGTGCCAATCGTCTTTTATGAAGGCCCATTTAAACCGGAAACGTATTACTCGCTGATGGAAAAATATCACGTAACCAACTTTACGTATGCTCCAACCGCTTACCGCGCGATGGCTGCAGCAGGTGCGGAATTAATCAGTAAATACAATATCGGCGTACGTGCTATGAGCTCCGCAGGAGAACCGCTTAACCCGGAAGTCATTCGCTTTTTCCAAAAACATTTAGGGGTAACTGTCCATGACCACTACGGTCTGTCGGAAACATTAATGCTAATCGGTAATTTCAACGCGGTAAATATGGAAATACGACCGGGCTCCATGGGATGGGTATTGCCGGGATTTGAAGTCGCATTGCTCGACGATGAAGGAACTCCGGTAGCAGACGGAGAAGTTGGACAAATTGCTTTTAACACCGATTCCATTCCAAACGTATTTAAAGGTTATTGGAAAGAGCCTGAAAAAACGGCGGAGAGATTGATGGGAAATTGGTTTCTCACTGGAGACTTGGCAACGAAAGACGCGGACGGATACTTTTGGTTCCAAGGCAGGGCCGATGATATTATCTCCAGCGCCGGATACCGCATTGGACCTTTTGAAATCGAAAGCTGTCTCATTGAACATCCAGCCGTAGTGGAAGCAGCGGCCGTTGGAAAGCCAGATCCATTAAAAGGGGAAATCGTCAAAGCTTTCGTTGTATTGGCGGATGGCTATGCTCCATCGGAAGAACTGGCGCAAGAATTATCTTTGTTTGTTAAAAATCATTTATCCAAACACGAATATCCTCGTGAAGTAGAATTCGTATCAGAACTTCCAAAAACGCCTAGTGGGAAAATCCAGCGTTTTATTCTTCGCAACCAAGAAATCGAAAAACAGAAAAATTCCTAATCCAACAAAAAGTGTCCGATTCCTTGAACGGACACTTTTTGCTCTTATCGTAAATCCTTTCTTATTTCCCGCACCACATGGCCAAGCTCCGGCAAAATCAGCTTCGTCATCGCCAAACGCACTGCCCCAGATGACCCTGGGGTGGAAAAAATGGCCGTGTCATTCGCCACTCCGGCAATCGCCCGCGACAAGATCGCCGCCGAGCCGATATCTTCCGTATAGCTCAGCATGCGAAACAGCTCGCCAAAACCGACGATCTCCTTTTCGATGATTTCTTTGATCGTTTCGATCGTCACATCTCTTTTGGCGATGCCGGTGCCGCCGTTCGTCAGCACAACGTCGACGTCCGGCCGCCGGCAGCCGTCAAGCACGGCCTGGCGGATCGCCTCTTTTTCATCTTTCACGATTTCATATGCAACAACGTCATGTCCGGCTTCTCTTAACAACTCGATCATCAGTTTCCCGCTTTTGTCCGTCTCCGCCGTTCTTGTGTCGCTTACGGTGACCACTTTGCAGCGGACGGCAAGCGGGGCTTCTTGTTTATGCTCGGCAACGCTCATGGGCATCATTCCATCCTCTCATTTGACGATATCCTCCTTTACAAGTATAAATGACTCACTGTACCTTTTTCAAAGCAAAGGCGAGCCCATGGCTAATTAAAACTGGTAAGATGGATACGTTCCCTTCTTATTTAAATTGTAATTGTACGTGCAATCCCTTGTCGCCTAAACTTCCTAATCTCCTTGCCAATTCACGTGTATGATCATCCATTCTGCTTCGATCATGTTTCTCTAATTCCCCAACAGCAAGCAATAATTGAACCTCCCCCATCGAAATATAGATTGTTTTTTCACCTCCATCAGCACTTTTTTATTCCAATGAATGGACGGACTCCCTGCAATATACATCTGAAAAGCTTATACTGGGACAGCAGGCCGATTGCGTCCATTGCTTCCTTCCAAGCCTTTATCCATTTGAACGAAAAACAGGAAGGTTTAAACGAAGTTGGATAAATTTCTATATGTAAAGGTGAGCATTTGTTATTACCTTTCTATGACGATGTGAATGGTTATCTTCCATTTTGCCAAACGGATAAACGCCAGATCTCCATCTTGTTATAAAATAGACAGAATTGTTATAATATTGTTACATTATTATTATAATTATTATAATCACTGCTAGCCGATTGAAAGGATAGATCGCTAATACCTGAATCCGTAACAGCTTCATTTCTTCATCTTTCAAAATCCCATTAATATCACTGATTTCGTTCATTTTTACCTCTTCACCTAATAAGTGAAGAGGCAAAGAAGCAATTCGTTCAATCATAAGGCTATCTGAGTCGTTTATTCAAGTTTCTATCACGGATTCAGGCAATACTTCTTTTTCCGTTGATCACCAAATGGCGGTACAGATTTCTCCAATAACGATTAGGTCATCAAAAGGAGGAAACGATGCGATGTGCCTGACGTTAAAAGAAAAAATGAACAACATCTTGCAAAACGGTATTGATATTATTCAAGAGCACCACGAACTGATTCTTGCCAAGTGGAAAGAGAAATTATCTGAATTACAGAAAAAGCAAAACATTGCGGCGCAGCCATTGGAAACCGCTATCGGCTTTTTTTCCGAAAGGTTATTCCCAAAAAGAGGAGACATCGAAGAACTTTTGCAGGATATCGAAGAGGGATGGAAACAAAATTCAAGTTTGTTCCCTTCTAACAAAATGACTTTTATCTTTACGTTATTGGAAAATGCTGTCCATGAGGTAATTCAATCCAACATCGGTGATTTATTTCAAAAACATCAAGCGGTTCAATATTTGTTTTCTAAAATCCATGAAGTTATTTTTAAAGAATGTTATGATGAAAAGCACAGCATAGACCACTTTCTCGAACAACTCGCCTCCTCAAAGCAGCTTCCCATTCATTGGATTGCTGAATTGACAAAATCAGAAGAGGGATTTTATGTAAAAAAAATATACAGCCAAACAAACTTCTTGCCTTCAACGATCGGCCGCCAATTGGAAGCGGATACATTATTTGCGTTATCGGAGTCTTTGCTTGAATTCATGCCGAAAACAGGGGAAAAAATGCGGGTTTTTCCGATCCCGTGGGAAGAAAAAATTTTATTGTTTTGTACAAACGAAACGGAACACCAAGCTCTTCCATTTATCATGCATTCCTTGCAAATGTTCAATACAGGGGAAAAGGTGCTAGAAAAGGCAAAACAGGGACAATTATGGAAGGATGCGGTTATTTTATTTGATCAATGGATTATGCGTGCTAAAACGTTACATCAAGCGTTTGAATATATTTCGTCTGGTTTTGTGAACTACTTGCCGTTTGAACGGTGTGCATTGTTTGCTTATTCTAGCGCGAATGAAAGCGGGTTTGGACTTTATGGGTACCAGCTGAACAACGAAGAGATAAAAAACATTCACGAGAATATTAATGGCCTCCCGCTAATTAAAAATTATATGCAGCGATTACAGCTGCTTGGCGGAAACATCACGAATTTGCCGCCCATTTATGTGTCAGAAGCAGCGAAAGGCCTGCCGATCAAATATGTCAAACAATTTCAACTCGAATCTATTGTCATTGCCCCAATTTACGTTCCTTCGGAAAGCAAACTCATCGGAGCAGCCATTTTAGATCAAGGACCAGGAAAACCATTTAACATTTCGAGTGACATTTTTACCGCCGTTATGAAATTCGGCCAAAGCGCCGGGGAAATTTTAGCAAAATTCGGCGGTGATCGCCCGGAATTTCCACAAGCCGCTGCAACGCCCCATTTGTCTCCTCGCGAAATTGAAGTATTGAAATTGGTCGCAGAAGGAGCTTCCACCTATGAAGCGGCTAAAAGATTGCATTTAAGCGAATATACTGTTCGCGACTATGTGTCGACCATTTTGCAAAAAATGAATGCGAAAAACCGTACGGAAGCCATTGTCAAAGCGATACGGGATGGAATCATATAATTCATTTGCGGCGGCACTCAAAAAAATAGTGGAAATTGGAATGGAGCTCCTTTCGCCATTCCAATTTTTTCTTTCGCCTCACTCACTCCCATTGTCCGATTTTTCCTCCTGTTCGTGTTGTTGGCCAATATATTGTTTTAAAGCTTCAATAGATTTGTTCATCTGATTGATGCGATCGCTCCATGTATGTATCTCGTTTTGTAACCCGTTGATTTGCTCATCGGCTTGGTCAACTTTTTCTTCGATGGAGTGAAGCTTCTTCTTTGTTTCTGCGACCTCTTGACCGATCTCCGACTTTTCGCCGAGCTTGAGTTTCTTTAAGGTTTCTGACACGTTTTGGACCGTTTTTTGTTTGGCTTCTAGCGATTCTTTTACCTGTTGCAACATCTCATCCATTTTTTGTAAAGTAAATGTGAAACTTTTTAATTGAATGGTAAAATCGTTGTATTGCTTACTTAAATGTTGTACCGTTTCTTTCAACACATCTAGATTTCCAATCCGTTCGTTTCCTTGTTTTATTTCTTTTTCCAAACGGTCCGCTTCATTCTCTATTTGCTTCCTTCGTTGTTCCGCATCGTTGAGGAGTCGATCCATTTGATCGGCTTGTTCTTGAAACTTTGCCATATCTTTCTTCACTTCTTTGAAAGCCTCGATTTCGTTGTCCGTCTTTCCACTTTCGTGCTCATGAATCGCTAATATTAGATGTTCGGCTTCCTTCTCCAAATCTTGCTTTAACAATGATTGTGCGATCGATTGCGCTTCAGATACTTCTTTTGGATCAAAACTTGTTTCGACTGACATATTTGGAATTTGAACATGGTCCGTGGTTAATTTTGTAGCTACAAGGGTCACATCCCTCAAGCACTGCTCAACGACAGGGACGCCATCGAAACAGAGGCCGCCAATATGCAGCTTCGTCACTGTCATATTCATTAGCTTGGCATTGGCTATATCGTTAGATTGGATGGACAACACCATTGTCCCATAGTCTGTTCTCACTAATTTTGTTAAAGTCAGCCCATATATTTTCGCCTGTAGAAATGCAATCGGCAGTTCACCGATGATCACTCCAGGCGCTCCAATGATGATCCCTCCTAAATCGAGAGTGCCCACGACTTTATCGGCATGAATGATAAAGCCGGAATCCTCATCGGCCGTCGTTGCCGCTGCTCGGCTCGTACCTCCTAGCGGAAAGCAAAAACTAATGATAAGTACAAACAAAAGACTAATGATTTTCGCTTTTTTCCATACGATCATAACGGATGTTCCCTTCAAATGATTTCAGTGATTGTTAACCGGTTATCGTATTTGAAGTTACAGTTGGAATGTCTTTTGGACTTTTCGAAAGATCATGGTCATTGGAGCCCGTTTTTGAAAGAACACCATTCCAAGCGGCAATGAATGTACCGCCAATTAAGCCAAGCAATCCGCCAACCACTAACCCTCCTGCCGCCCCGATAAATGATAGAATGGAACAAATAATGATCAAACAGCCTGTAAATAAATGAGTTTCAGGTTTGGCCATGGCCAAAATCGATAACATTATCATGACCATTCCGATGACGAGCCCGGCCCACATTAATCCGCTTCCAGGCAATAATAACATCGGAGCAACGCTAATTCCGACGAGTAAAATCAAACTCCCGCCAACGAGAGAAAAAACCGCGCCCATAACCGGGCGATGTTTATTGGACGCAAGCAAATACCCAAAAGAAAGCGGTAAAAACACCCCTACACCATAAGGCAGAACGAGCCCGGCCACGCGACGAATAACACCATCGAGCTGGACCATTCCTAGATGGGTGCATGTAAAAACTCCCATTAATACGGCGACGATTGCCGCTAATATAAAAAGCATATTTCTACTTGCTTGGACCGCTTGTGACCACGTTTCTTGTTTTCGTTTTTTTATTAACACCCCAGTGGCATAAATCAACAGAGCAACGACCACAACGGCCAGATTCGTTAAATAAAATGGTAGCTCCATTGCGACCTTATTAAAATTTACCAAATGATCAATAATACCTATTACATTAATCGCTACAAACGTCCCGATTGAACCAAGTAAAAAAAGGTTCAAATAGTGGCCATGATATAATACGTATCGTTCTTTATTTACATGGTTTTCGACCATCTTATGAATGAGCGTTGAATAAATGATAGCATTGCAAAAGCCAAAGATGACCGCCCCCTTTGCACCGAAGCCGAGCAACTGGCTTCCGCCAATTAGGGCCCCTGGCAAAAGGCTGGCACTTGCATATTTCATTTTCGCTTTGTTCCACTTCATAAAGTGAAACAACATCGTCAGCAAAGCAAGAAGAGCCGCTCCCGTTCCTCCCCCGATCACCGCACCTCCCAATCCTTTTCCAAAAACGAGCCCGCCCGCAAAAGCTCCGGTAACCAAACCGATGACGATCATACTCAAAGTTTCAAAAAATAACTTGATCATCTGGTCCACCTCCTAACGATATAGCCAACACCTTTCGATCCATTCGTGACTATTTTCATCAAAACTTAAGATGATAGAGGTTTCCCTCCATTCATTTTGGGGGAAATAGGCGATATATGAATGATGATGCACCTCGAATTAGAAATCCCCGAGTTTGCTGCCGTCCTTCATATTCGCAACGATTTTTAGTTTCATGCTAGGAATAGAAATGTCCCCCGCAGATAAGAAATGCGTATTTAATTTAGGATGATCAAGAGTTAAATTTGGCGCTTGCAAGTCAATGACATTGAGCGGATTATCTGTATAATATTCTTTCACTTGCAAATTTTTAAATAATGTATTGTCAGATTCAATACCGGATACTCTTAACTTCAAATTTTGGCCAACAACGTCCCCGCCTGTCACGATGACATCCACACTTTTGATGTTATAACTTCCGAGGGCACTCTCCGTGTTAATATTTTTTGAGAGCACCAACCCGTTAATAGTGGCTGATTCTAAGTCAATCGCTGCTTGTGCCCATACCGGTTTATTTTCTGTTTCGCCAAGTGATGGATATAATTTGAAATTTGTTCCTGTAATTTTGTCGGCACTGATGACAAAACCGCCTACTCCAGACAGTGGGAAAGCGGCAAAGACCGTGCCCGACATGAACAGAACCAAAAGTAACGCAATCAGCCCTAACATTCCTGCTCCGCCAATGATCCCAAGGCGCTTCTTGTTCACATTTAATGCGTTTTCCATCATAATTACCCCCTTTTTTACAAAATCCCTATTTCCCCCAAAATAAATACCTTATTTTTTAAGAATATATTTATTATTCAGAATATTGTCAAACCATTTTTCCATCTCCAACACATGAATCGACTAAGCGTTTGAAAAATCGGGCCATTCACGGAAACGTCCCTTCGAATCGCGAACTTGGGAAATGATGGTGTCGGGAGGTTGGGAAAAGCCGCACCTCCCCCTTCCACCTGATTTGGCATGACTCTTCGAAATCTTGAATCAACGAAGCTGGAAATGAGCATAATACTAGACGTCCGGAAATCGATATCATCTGTTCTCTTTTCAACCATTTCAATATCAGCCTAATCTTTGTTTTTCAAAACGGTCTAGCTCTCTACCTCTGTCATCGCTTTTTCAAGCTCATCAACACTGTCATATTTCTTCGCCCGGTCGATTTGTTTTTTCCGGATATGGAACTGTTTCACCGCATAGTTCTTTAACATGTCGTAGTCCACTTCTAGCATCCGTTTCGACGCTAACAGCTTTTTTTGTTGTTCTCCTAATGACACTAAATATTCGACATAGCCGAAGGCATGTTTCCACAGTTCATCCATATAATCAATGAACACCTTATAAAGGGCATGGTTGCCGGCGACAAGCCGCTGAATCGTGTAAATGCCAAATTGGATATGGCGCCCTTCATCCATATTCAAGTAATCAATCCCTTGCAAAATCCCTGGAAACAATCCCGCTTTTTTAAAAATTTGCCGGAACGCATAGTACCCTGATTCCGCAAGGGTCCCTTCGACAATCATGTTATACACGGTGGCCGCCCGAATGACCGCTTCTGGAGAATCATCTGTATTCAATCGGTTCATTGACTCCGGCAGCGCTTCGTAAAAAATCCGTTTGTAACTGTCATTATGGAAAACCGAAAGGTCCATATCACCGACGCCAACCGCTTGCTGCCAGCGGGAAAACATTTCCACATGTTTCGCTTCGTCATGCAAAAAGGTAGTCAAAAACATCGTGTCTTCTAAACGGCCTTGGCGTGCCATCGCGTTAATCATCGGCAAAATATCTAGCGTCACCGCTTCTTCGCCAGCTGAAAAACCGGCGACAAGCGGCAATGAAGCGATTTTTTCTCCATCACTTAAACGTTGAAAATCTTCTTGGTCTTGGCTGAAGTCAATATCAGCCGGATTCCACTTTCCTTGTTTTTTCGCCTTTTCATACAATTTATACATTGGATGATCCCATTGAATCGTTCCTTTCACCGTTTGAAAACTTTCGCGGTAAACCATCTTTTCCCCCTCCTATCATTTTGAATAGAAACGATAAAGTACACATTCCAATCGTTTGTCTGTCCGGTGTAAACTTCCCATTTAAACCTTAACCTTGTATATGTTTAGAAAAACGTCATCGGTCGATCGTTCAAGTCGCAAATGACCGATTTCGTTTCCAAATAACTATCGAGTGCCTGAACGCCTAACTCGCGGCCAATGCCGCTCTGTTTATAGCCGCCAAATGGCAAGGTCGGAGAAAGCACTTGATAAGTATTAATCCATAATGTTCCACTTTTGATCCGCCGCGCCATGTTGAGTCCCCTTTTAATATCCCGTGTCCAAACTGCCGCCGCTAGGCCGTAAATCGTTTCATTGGCAATTTGTACGGCTTCATCATCGTCTTTAAACGGAATGACGCTCACAACGGGGCCGAAAATTTCTTCACAGGCAATCCGCATAGTCGGAGTAACGTCAGCAAAGACCGTCGGTTCGATAAAATAACCATCAGTGAGTCCTTCGGGCACACGACCTCCTGTTAATAACGTCGCCCCTTCTTCTTGGCCGATTTCAATATATTGTAAGATTTTCTCATGTTGAGTTTTGCTGATGACGGGACCAAGGTCGTTTCGCATGTCGGTGCCAGGCCCGACTTTTAACTTTTTCGCTTTTTCTACCAACTTTTCAACGAATGAATCATAGACCGAATGATGAACCAAAATGCGGCTTCCCGCCTGACACACTTGCCCAGAATTATAAAAAACTCCAAACAACGCACTTTTCGCTGCATCTTCGATATCGGCATCGTCGAATATAATGTTCGGTGACTTGCCGCCAAGTTCTAAAGATACGCGCTTAATATACGGAGCGGCTGCTTGTAAAATATGCCGGCCGGTCGCAGTTTCTCCGGTAAAGGCAATTTTCGGAATCCTCGGATGTTTGACGATCGCCTTTCCCGCCTCATCCTTCCCCGGGAGGACGTTCAGCACCCCTTCGGGAACGCCCGCTTTCTGACACAACTCGGCCAGTTTTAATGCCGTTAACGGGGTTTCCGGCGCCGGCTTCAAAATCATCGTACACCCTGCCGCAAGGGCTGGTGCCACCTTCCATGTTGGCATAAGCAGCGGGAAATTCCATGGGGTAATTAACCCGGCAACACCAATCGGTTCTTTCATCGTCCATGCCATATAATTCGGCGGTGCGCCGTTTAACGAAAACGGCAACACGTCTCCTTGGGGTTGAATGACAAGTGAAGCAAAAAAGTCGAAACAATCGGCGGCCATCGGAATTTCCACGAACAACGCCATATTCAGCGGCATTCCGTTTTCGCGTGTCATTATGTGCGCCAACTCCATGTGGTGCTTACGGATTAAGTCAGCCACGTTCCGTAAAATTCTTCCCCGTTCAAGCGGAGGCATGGACAGCCACCTTCTGTCATGAAACGCCGCCTCAGCGCTTTTCACCGCCTCATCGACATCTCTCTCCCCCGCATTGGCGACACGCGCCGTGACTTTTCCTGTCGCCGGATCGATGACGTTAAACGTTTCATCGGTCGCGGCCGGCCTCCATTCTCCATTCAAAAACAACCCGGCTTCTGTCGTTTCCATCGAAATCATTGCAATGTTCCACCCCAATGATTAATTTCGTATGAACGAGCAACGCATTTTTCCGCTTCCCATGAGGTCAAATTTGTGCAGAGGACCTACCCTCATTTCGTTTTAGGCCAACAAATCTTCCCGGCCTAATTTCTTTAAATACTCGCGGTATGCCGGATAAATCGCATCCAATTGCGGCAACACTCTCAAGGCGTTGGCTAGCGGGCCTTGCACTTTAATTTGTTGGCGAGCTAGAGCCTGCTGCAAATCCAATTTTCCTAGCCAAAATTTATGGCCGACATCGGCGGTTTGTTCAAAAACAAGCTCCGGACGTAAATCATGATCCCCGCAAATCACTTTCAATCGGCCGTTCTCTTCCGCCCATGTAATCTTGCCTTCCGGTTTGTGAAACACGTATTGGACAAAGGCGTCGTACCCTTCGGATATTTCAGTAGAGGAAATCATTTCCTTTGATTCTTCCCTTTCAGCAACCTCTTCAAAAAATCCCCCGAGTATGGCATACAATTCTTGTTCATCTTTAAATAACGGCATATGTTCAACCCCCATTTCATAATCAATCATTCAGCAAACCGAATGACGCCGCGGATGTTTTTTCCCGTCTTCAACGCTTCAAATCCTTCATTAATTTGATCCAATGAATAAATTTGGCTCACTAAAGGTTCTAGTTGTAATTTTCCTGCCGCATATAAATCGAGCAGTTTTGGATAATCGACCGGAGGATTCCCTTGCCCAAGCCAAGATCCGGTCAATGTTTTCGATTGAGAAGGCAAGGAAAACGCATTGACGGCAACGTTTTCGTTTGGCGCGGCAATACCGACGATCACCGTTGTTCCTGTTTTTCTCGTGATGTTATACGCTTCAGCCATCGTCTCTGGCCGACCGATTGCTTCAAACGCATAATCCACACCATGGCCATCCGTTAAATCTAGTACGGCGCTGACAACATCTTCTTCACTGGCATTGATCGTATGCGTCGCCCCAAACGTTTTCGTCATGGCTAACTTTTCCGGCACAATGTCAATCGCAATAATTTGCTTAGCCCCCGACAAGGCGGCTCCTTGAATGACATTAAATCCAACGCCGCCGGCACCGATCACCGCCACCGTGCTTCCTGGCTCCACTTTCGCCGTCTTGATGACCGCGCCGACACCGGTCATGACGCTACAGCCGACAAGCGCCGCCAATTCAAACGGAACGTCGGCTCGGATCGGGATCGCTGCTCGTTCAGGAACGACCGTATACTCACTGAACGTTCCTATGGAAAGGAATTGGTAGACCGGCTTCCCACCAAGCGAAAAACGCGTCGTGCCATCGGGCATCGTTCCCATTGCTGTTAATTTAGCCGCTTCCTCACACATGTCGGGCCGCCCGATTTGACAATAGTAGCACGTCCCGCACGATGGCACCCAGTTTAGCACAACGTGATCGCCAACTTTCACGCTCGTAACTCCTTCACCGACCGCATCGACCACTCCGGCCCCTTCATGGCCGAGAATGATCGGCACCGGCAATGGCAAATGGGCATTAACAACATGCAAATCGCTATGGCAAATGCCGGCCGCTTTCATTTTCACCCGAACTTCGCCTTTGCGGGGCGGTTCAAGTTCGACATGTTCAATTCGCAGTTGTTCACCGTAATGGTGTAGGACAGCTGCTTTCAATCCGTTCCCCCCTTTTTTCCGTCATGAAAAACAATCGATTGCTTTCTCGTTGTCATCACGGATGTTTTACAGTTTTTCTAACTCCTCCACTTTTCGTCTGTCCTCATGGCGCAAGGCGTTCAAATACGCTTCCCACTGTTCTTTCAAAGCCGCTCGCATTCTTAAAAGCCCGATAACAAGCGGCCGTGTCGAATGATCATTCAAAAACACTTCTCTCAACACATCGTTAATATCTTCTTTCTTTCCCGGAATGCCGTGATCTCTGCCGTATAACAAATGCTCTTCTAAAATCCGTTGAATTTGCGGATTTCTAGGGCCGCCGCTTTGCCGATAAAACGCCGAAATTCGTTGCGACATCGTGGCCCTTTCCCGGTCTTCTTTCAATGTCGCCCCACCTCCTTCTATGAAAAGATGGACGTTAAAACAGCGATCGATGTTTTCTCGTGCGGAACAAACGCCAAAGCAGGAAGATGACGAGAATGATTGAGGCGGTCAATCCGACGTTGGCAATCGTTTCCTTACTCATCCATAGAAATGTCCCGTTCGGAATGCTTGAGATAATGAAACCGCTTGCAACAATAATGGCAAATGTGACAAGCGCCAATGCCAACCGATTCGCTATTTGGTTTAATATATTGCGGATCACCGGATCAGGTTGGATCTGCATATTGAGCCGCAATTTATTATCCGCCAAAATTTCCATCACTTTATTGAAGCGGCGTGGGAATGTCGCCACCATTTCAGACGACTCAGCTAACAAACTAGCGTTGGCTCGAAAATTAAATCGCTTGCTAAGTATACTTTTCAAAATGGGAATTTCATAAGCCTCGACGACTTGGCCGTAAGAGATTTCCGGGCAAATCCAGCGCGCTGTTCCTTCTGTTGCGGAAAACCCTTTTGCCCATAGCGCCAAACCGTTCGGAACTTTGCAATAGTTTTTGATCCCGATGGATATCGCTTCGAGTACGAGACGGCCATAATTATAGCGAGAGCTTCCTTGGTGGGCGGAGACGTAATTCAAAACAAGTGTCCTTAATTCGTCTTTCATTTTGACGACATCGGTATAAATCGTCGGGGTCATGAGCTCCATAAACACTTCAGCGGCGTCTTCAGCTTGGTTTAACTGGATATGCATAATCACCCGCATCAAAATTTGCGCCATAATGCTGTCTATGCGTCCGGTCATCCCCCAGTCAATGATGACCGCTTTTTTCGTATGTTTATTGATCATGATGTTCGATCCATGGGCATCGGCATGGTAATGGCCGTCTAGCATCGTTTGAACGTAATGATGGACAAGGTCGATCATAATTTTTACCCGTTCTTCAAAGGTGAAAAAGTCAACCGGGAAATCTTTAATAAGCCAGCCATCAATGTATTCCATGATTAGAACGTTTTTCGTCGCCTCGTACACTTCAGGAACGGTAACATATTCTGATTTTTTTCCGTATTTTTTCTTCATCTCCCTCATTTTTCGGGCTTCTTCCATCATGTCCAACTCATCCATCGCACTGCTGTAATAGTCTTGAACCAATTCTCTGAAATCGAGCGCCGCTTGCAGTTCGGGCGGTAAACGTTTTTGCAGCCACGACGCCATCTTCTTAATGACAATAATGTCGGTTTGAAACATTTTCTCTACAGTAGGGCGCACAACTTTCAACGCCACCGTTGGCCCGCCTTTCAATTTGGCCTTATACACTTGAGCGAGCGAAGCCGAACCGAGAGGCTCTTCGTCAATCCATTCAAACGTGTTCACCCCGTCGGGAAGTTCTTTCTCGATGATATATTGAATCTTGGAAAACTCGATTGGCGGCACTTTATCTAATAATTTCTCCAATTCAAGAGTAATCGGTTCGGGCAATAAATCTTGGCGGGTCACTAACACTTGGCCGAGCTTGATGAACGTCGGTCCTAACTCTTCAAAAGCTAACCTCAATCGTTTCCCGATTTTCCGCAAGTATTCGCTTTCGTGTTGGCTGAGCTTTCGTTTCCCGATCAGTTTTTTGGCCATTACATCTTTGATGAACATACCTAAGCCGTTTTTGGCAAAGACGGAGATGATTTTCCGACGCCGCTTTCCTATTGTAATCTCCGCAATTTCCTTCTCAATGGCTTCGCCGACTGCCGATAAGGACGAGAGACACTCTGGATATGTCTTTTCGACGGAAGCGTTCAAACCGTATCCCTTCCCTTCCTGTCTATTCATGCGTTCTCGGACGTTACAATCTCTCAATGATTGTTGCCGTCGCCATGCCAAAACCGATGCACATCACTTGCAGCCCGTATTTCCCGTCCATATCCTCCAATTGATGAAGTAATGTCGTCTGAATGCGCGCCCCACTCGCGCCAAGCGGGTGCCCAAGCGCAATGGCTCCGCCCCGCGGATTGACCTTTCTCATGTCTGGCTCAAGTTCACGTTCCCACGCTTTGACGACGGAAGCGAACGCTTCGTTCACTTCGATGACGTCCATTTGCTCCAAAGTGAGTCCCGCTTTGTGTAATACTTTCCGTGTAGCGGGAATAATCCCCGTTAACATCATCACTGGATCTTCGCCGACCACCGCCCGGGCGACGATGCGCGCCCGCGGCTTAAGACCGAGCGCTTTTGCTTTTTCTTCTGACATGAGCAGAAGCCCCGCTGCTCCGTCGCTTACTTGGCTGGAATTTCCTGCTGTCACTACACCGCTGTTCGGCTGGAACGACGGTGTCAGTCCGGCTAATTTCTCCATTGACGTATCTCTGCGAATCCCTTCATCTTTATCAAAAATGAACGGTCCGTCTTCCCCTTTCACCTCGATCGGGATAATTTCCCGTTGAAACCACCCTTTATCGGTCGCCTCTGCCGCTTTTTGATGGCTTTGAAGCGAAAATTCATCTAATTCCTCGCGGGAGAGGTTCCATTTTTTCGCGATCATTTCAGCGGATATCCCTTGTGGGACAATGTTGTACTTACTCGTTAAGTTTTTGCTAAATCTCCCCATATCGCTTCCCATCGGTACTCTTGTCATGCTTTCCACACCGCAAGCGATCGCAATATCGATATCGCCAGCGAGAATGGCTTGTGACGCCGTATGAATGGCTTGCTGGCTCGAGCCGCACATGCGATTTAGCGAAAAAGATGGCACTTCCACTGGAAATCCGGCTGCAAGTACGGCTTGCCGCCCAATGTTTCCGCCTTGCTCCCCCGTCATCGTGACACATCCGACGACAACATCTTCCACGGAACCCGCTTCAATTCCGTTTCGTTGTACGAGTGCCTGAAGGACTGGAACAAGCAAATCAACCGGATGCATGTTCGATAAGGAGCCTTTGCGGCGGCCGATGGCCGTACGTACAGCGTCGACGATCACGACTTCTGGCATCATATCCTCCTCCTTTCTCCCTGTTAAAATGTAAACAGCTCGATGCCCCCAGACACATTCAATCCAATCCCCGTGATATATTTCGCTTTGTCGGAGCAGAGGAAGGTGATGGCATTGGCAATATCCTCTGGTTCTCCGGGACGCTTAAACGCCGTCCGTTGAATCATTCGTTCGTTCATTTTTGGATTGCCCATGCGGAACGCTTCTGTATTAATGATCCCGGGGATAATGGCATTGACCGTAATCCCGTAGCGCGCTCCTTCCAACGCCATACTTTTCGTAAAGCTGAGCAACGCACCTTTTGTCGCGGAATAGCTGGCTTGGCCGAATCCGCCAAGCGTTCCGGCGACCGAAGACATATTGATAATCCGGCCCCACCCCTGTTCTTTCATGTACGGCCACACCGCTTTCGTACAGTTATACGCCCCGGTTAAATTTACCTTTAAATCGCGTTCCCATAAATCATCGTTTTGCTTTTCAATTTGGGAAATATGGTCGAGCGTCCCAGCATTGTTAACGAGAATATCAATCGATCCGAACTCTTCTTTCACTCTCGCAAATACTTCTTTCACTTGTTCGCGGTCAGTCACATCCATCTTGATCGCTAAGGAACGGCGGCCCATGGCTTGAATTTCTTTTGCAGTTTTCTCGGCATACACGACTTTCGTGCTTTGCATCACTTGCGACAACGGCCCGTATTTTTGTGCCATGACCCGGCTTTCCTCATCAGATTCAATAAGTATGTCGGTAATGACGACATCGGCTCCCGCTTCAGCTAGCGCTAAGGCGTCCGCACGGCCGATCCCGCGGGAGGCTCCCGTTACTACCGCGACTTTCCCTTTCAATAACTCGGCCCAAGAAGACATATTCATCCCACCTCTTTTCAATGATTAGCGGAGAAATTGAGGTTTTTTCTTTTGGAAAAACGCCGCCAGCCCAATAGCGGGTTCTCCCGTCTTGAATGTTTCGGCAAACGCACGCGCTTCCACGCTAAACCCGTCCTCAGCCATCCCTTCTGCCGCATGAATGGCCCGTTTGGCGAACCCCATGGCTTTGACTGCTCCTTCAGCGAGCTGCTCCGCAAACGCCGTCGTTTCTTCCACGAGCTTCTCTGGAGTTGTCACCTTGTTAATCAGTCCGATTTGCAACGCTTCTTCAGGATCCAACCTTTTCGCCGTAAAAATGAGTTCCGTGGCTTTCGCGCGTCCTAACAATCGCGTCATTCGCTGTGTACCACCCGCTCCCGGAATCAAACCGAGCGACACTTCTGTCAGGCCAATTTTCCCTTTTGACATGATGCGGAAATCGCAAGCTAATGCCAGTTCGCAGCCTCCGCCTAACGCATGTCCGTTGATCGCGGCAATAACCGGTTTCGGCAAAGTGGCCAAACGGTTGAAACATCGTTGCATGCGCGCACTTTGCTCGGCAATGCCAGCTTCATTCCCAGCGTATTGGCTGCCGCTTTGGATCATCGCTTTTAAGTCCGCCCCGGCCACAAATGTCTTTTCGTGGGCAGATGTAATGACAACCACGCGTACAGAGGGGTCCGCCTCAAGCTCATCTGCTGCACGTTCCAAATCGCGCATCAATTGTTCGCTGACGGCATTAGCCGGAGGATTGTCGATGACAACCCAGGCGACTCCTTTCTCTCTTCGATCAATGCGAATCGTTTCGTAAGACAACTTTTTTCCTCCTTTTCAAAAGATGACAGGTTCGAACAGCAAAAGCCCGGCCACCCTGCTTTCAATGAATTGGTTTGCCTTCCTCTACGTTTAAACGTGCACTCCATAAGGAGCATAAAGACGGCGGGCTGTCACTAAACGTTGGATTTGCTGCGTCCCTTCGAAAATATCGAATACTTTGACGTCCCGGTACAATTTTTCCACGAGATGCCCGTCGAGACCGATCGGGCCGAGTAATTCCAGACATTTCGAACAAACATCGAGCGCCATTTTGCCAGCCACCGCCTTGCATATCGCCGCTTCCATGGCGTTCGCCTGGCCGATATCCGCTTTCCAAGCCGCCTCCCAAGTGAGAAGGCGCGCCGCATCAATATCTTGCTCCGCTTCGGCCAACAGTTCCGCCGCTTCGTAATAGAGCCGTCCTTGCTTCGGATATTCTTTTCTGACTAAATCAACGGTATATTCATACGCAGCGCGGGCAATGCCAATCGCCATCGCGGCCACGATTGGGCGCGTGCTGTCAAATGTTTTCATGGCCACTTGGAACCCGGACGGCTTATTGCCGCTTGTGCTGTACAGTTCTTCGCCACCGAGCAAGTTTTCCTGTGGGACAAAACAATTTTCAAACAACAATTCCGCCGTCTCATTCGCGCGCAAGCCCATTTTATGAACAAGACGGGTGCAGCTGAATCCAGGTGTGCCTTTTTCGACCACAAAGGCTCGATGTCCGGCACGTCCCATGTTGGGGTCGCTCGTCGCAAACACCACGACCCAAGAGGCACGGGCACCGTTTGTAATAAAAATTTTTTGACCGTTCAACACGTACCCCCCATCCACCTTTCGGGCGGTGGTACGGATCCCCGATACGTCGGAACCGGCTTCGGGTTCCGTCAGTGCGTAAGCTCCCCAGCGCGGCTCGTCTTTCGTAAATATGGACAGAAACCGCTCCTTTTGTTCGGGGGTACCGCTGCTTTGGATCGGGGGACCGCCAAGGCCTGCTCCCGGAAGAGATAACGTAATCGCCGGGCATCCCCACGCCAACTCCTCAGTGGCGATGACCGCCATCCGATTTGCTTCCTTTTCCGATTTCTTGCCGTTTTTTTCTCCCGTTTTCGCCGTTCTTCCCCCGCCGCTAAAGGAAGAAGTGTTGAGATGGATGCCCATTTTGTTCACTTTATCCAACCACTCATCGGGCACTTTCCCTAACCGATCGGCTTCCATGGCGATCGGGCGAATTTCATGTTTGGCGAACCAGTGGACCAATTCTTTGATTTGCTTTTGCTGTGGCGACAATTCGAATGAAATCATTGGGCAACCCTCTCTTTCTGTCTGTTCATGATTTGTTCACCGCGGCGGACTAACAAATCTCTTTCCCTACCATATAAAGCCACTTGCGCTTGTGCGTCCCTCATCCACTTTTCCACCGGATACTCTTGCACATACCCATGCCCGCCGAGCATTTGTACGGCACAATCGGTCACATGACGAAGAGAACGATGAGCACGAGATAATGCTCGCAAGACATGGCCTTCCGCGTCGTTTGCTTGTTCATCCACTTTGATCGCCGCCTGCCAGACAAGGTGCTTCGCCGCCTTAAATTCAAAAGCCATTTCGGCAATCGTAAAGGAAACCCCTTGAAATTTGGCAATTTCCTGGCCAAACGCTTGGCGTCCTGCGGTATACTCGACGGCGTAATTTAATGACGCTTCCATTAATCCAATTTCTTTGGCGGCTTCGAGTACACGAAGACGCTGTTGAACGTTTGCAATCAGCTCGCTTGCTTCCTTTCCGCGAGCAATGACTTGTTCCGCACCAACATGGACATCAGGAAAGTGCAACCGACCAAGTCCAGCTGCGAGTAATCCTAAACGGAAGTCTCCTTTTAACACTTCCCAATGTTTATTTTCCAACCATAAAACAACGGATTCACCTTCCGAATCGACAGCAGCAATAAGGACATATTCAGCGGATGTGGCCAAACGAACCGGCTGCGACGTCCCTTTGATAATGTATCCGCTACCATTTGCACGAATATCGAGTTCCGACGCCCAAGGGGCATCCCTATCCGTTACATCAATGAAAGCCACGCTCGGCCAACAACCGTTCCGACCAGATGATTTGTACGATTGAAGCAACGGATGATCCGGTTGAAGGCGGATAAATGACGCCGCATCTCCTGGTCCCGACAGTCCTTGAACAATCCCTAAATCCCCGTAACTCAATGCCTGTAAAATTTGCACTTGAGAAATTAACGGCAGTTCAAGTCCTCCCCAGCTTTCCGGAAGTTCAAGGGTCAAAAATCCTAATTCCCCAACCATTTTCATAATAGAAGCGCTTACAGAACGGTTCGCTTCACACTCCCTTGCCGCTGGGCGAATATGTTCAACAGCGAAGTTTCTTGCCAAATCATAAAACGCTTGTTCTTCATCGGTAGGATGAAACGAAATCAAATCATTCTCCTCCTTAACTTCCGACGTTCCTGAATAATATTGTTAATATTCAGAAATTATCAGACCGAAAACGCCTTTTTATGTTTGCGTAGCTGTCTCAAATTCCTTTGCCCATTCGCGAAGTTTCTTTTTATCGATTTTTCCGATTAAATTTTTCGGTAAGTATCCGACGATTTTGATGAATCGCGGGCTTTTATGTTTCGCGACTTTCTTTTGGCAAAACTCGATTAATTCTTCTTTTGTCGTTTGTGCCCCCTGGCGGAGCACGACAAAAGCGACCACTTCTTCGCCCATTCTAGGAGACGGTACGCCGACAACGCCGGCTTCGACAACGTCGGGATGAACCATGAGCAATTCCTCGAGATCGCGCGGATAAATATTAAATCCGCCGCGAATAATCACATCCTTTTTCCGGTCAACGATAAATACATAGCCTTCCTCGTCGATCCGGGCCATGTCGCCGGTGTAAAGCCACCCATCCCGAAGAATTTCCCGGCTTTCTTCTTCCTTGCCGTAGTAACCTTTAAAAACATTCGGGCCGGAAACAATCAATTCCCCGACTTCATTGGGCGGGAGGCGATGGCCGTTTTCATCAACGACGGCGACTTCAATTCCCGGCAACGGCAATCCGACGGAACCTGGCTTCATCGGTTTCGATGGATCGGTGGCTGTAACGATCGGAGCCGCCTCGGACAGCCCGTATCCTTCTAAGATAATACAACCGAATTTTCGTTGGAAATCGTGCGCTAGCTGTTTCGGAAGAGACGCCGAACCTGACACACAGACAATAAAGCTCGACGTATCATACTTGTCGGCATCAGGATGATGATACAAGGCGTGAAACATCGCCGGCACCATCGCTGAATGCGTCACTTTATATTTTTCAATGGCTTCTAGCACTTTCACGGGATCAAAATAGGGCAAAAGTACAATTTTATCACCTAATAAAAGCGCGACATTCATCATCGTGAAACCGAAAGCGTGGGAAAACGGCAACACCCCAAGCGCCACACGTTCTTCTCTCAATTGTAAAATTTGCGCTGGTTTCGATGCCGCTTCTGCATTAGAATACAAGTTTTTATGCGTCAACATCACCCCTTTTGGATTCCCTGTTGTCCCTGCTGTATACAGCAAGGCCGCCTCATCCTCTTCACAGATAGGTACATTTGGCGCAGACGTTGAGGCACTTTCCATTCTCTTCCATAAAGAGTAGGAGGAATCGTGCCGATCCAATGTGAAGATTTTTGGCGGTGCCGATAAACCATAAACCGCCTCCTTCACCTTCGCCAAAAGCAGATCGGTGGTCAAAACGATTTTTGGCTGGCAATCTTGCAAAATATAATGAATTTCCTGCGCTTGCAAAAGAGGCATCACGGGAACGACTACGGCGCCTGCCTTAATAATCCCGCTAAACGCGATGACGACTTCAGGACAGTTCGGCATTGTGACAACCACGCGGTCCCCGAGTTCCACCCCTAACTCAATCAACGTATGCGCTAACTGAGAGGAAAGCTCATCGCAGTACGTATTCGTATATTCTTCACCCTCAAAAATGAGGACGGGATACATGCCGAATTTTTCGATATTATCAGACCAAATGTTTCTTAAATTCATTCCACGTCTCTCCTCAATGAGATTCATGTATAAGAAACCAGATACCAGACATTTGATATGCTTTGAAGCTCAAAGCCACCAGCTTCATCCCGGCTTCTGGTTCTGCCGTTTCACCGTTTACTGTTTGGCGTGGTTGTAAGCTGACAACACTTCTTGAAGCCGTAAAGCAAGACCCATGTCTCCGTCGATTTTGAGCTTTCCGCTCATAAAGGCTTCTGTCCCGTTTAATTCTCCTTCCACCATTTTTTTAAAATCGCTCGAATCGATGGTGAGCGTACAATCGGACGCTTCCTGTTCACCTTCGACGACAAAACCTGCATCAGGGCGAAGAATCACTTGGTAAACGCCAGCTTCGTCCCCGCTTAAGTTAAACTGATAGACAGCGACGATCCCATCAGCTCGAGAAGGATCCTCCTTGAGCTGCGAATCGATCATTTGAAAAATTTCTTTAACGGTTGTCATTGGATTCCCTCCTAAATGATTTAAAATTATTTTCATGTTGGTTATAGTGTAAAATATTTAGAACAATCCCTGTATTCCGAAAAAAGTCGTTTTTTTTTTTCACAAACTCCCGTTCTCCCCCGATATTTATACGTGTTTTTCCTTTGTGGCCATGTTACCTCTTCCGCGATGAAGACAAAAGGGAAAGCAGCCGTTGTTCGCCGATAAGTTCCAAGTAGCGGGGATATAAAGCAAAAGCGGGCATAATACTCTGCAGCATTTGTAACGCTTTCTTTTTCGACCCATTCACCTTTATTTTTCCCGTCATTAACGCTAGGGGGACATTTACATTTCCTCCCCAAAATTGATGCGCTGTATCTCCCGTTGTTTTGACGGATACATCCAGTGATTTGACCGATTCGCCAAGGTAAACCGTATAATTCCCCCCCTTTTTTGGCTGTCTCGCATCAATACAAATAAGAGCATTCGGTTGAGTAATTTCAAATTCAATGACTATCCTAGATTTTCGAATTTTTTCGCCGATTTGATTCATTTGATCGATCTCATCACCATTTTCGTAATATGCTGGACTGTGTCCCCACCATTGCCTCAATTCCTTAATCGTTCTTGGACGGGAAGGGATCTTCATAAACTCGCCCACTACCCGATAAAAATGTTCCGCATCCTGAAAAACCGGCATGTTTGTTTCAACTCCTTTAATGGTTAAATCGTAATAGACAGTATGAAAGCATCTTTACGTACCTATTAAACTATTTTAAAAATGGTGCCTTTGCAACCCCGTGGATTGAAGGGATTATCAAGATCCATTGGGATGATCCCCTCACTTTGACGTAGTGAGACTGTGCTGCATTTGATGCTCATAAGAACATTTCGGCCACCGAAAATGAAGTGGGCACGTTTCGGATTGTAATCATTTTTTAATCTGTACGTACAATATTAGATTTAGAAAATAAATCTTTCGTTTTCTCAACGCATCTCCTAAAACAACTAAATACGTGGTAAGGACAGCGGGTAGCTTTCGTTTTTACCCTATTGGCATGTTTTCGCTTTTTTAATGGCAAAAAAAAAAAGCAACCTTTTTTCATGTATGTAGAACATGAAAAAAGGTTGCTTTAAAAATTTAGGTCTTCGTTATATTTAAGTCACGTTTTTGTCAAAAGTACCTTCAAATCATTGTATATTCGCCAATCTGACAACATCCCGCGCGATCATGACTTCTTCGTTCGTCGGGATGACCAATACTTTGACCGGAGAGTGTGGATAACTAATGAACGCTTCCTTGCCGCGCACTTTATTTAATGCTGGGTCCCAGTACACTCCCATAAATTCGAGGCCGCGCAATACTTTCGCACGGATGACATCGCTGTTTTCGCCGATGCCGGCGGTGAAGATAATCGCGTCGACACCGCACATGCGCGCCGCATAAGAACCGATATATTTATGAATGCGGTTCGCAAATACTTCTAGTGCTAATTCGGCGCGTTCATTTCCTTCTGCCGCAGCTTTTTCAAGGTCGCGCAAATCGCTGGAAATACCGGAAATTCCAAGCATGCCGCTTTTCTTATTTAATACTTCAAGCACTTCATCAGCAGTCATTCCCGTTTTTTCCATAATGTAAGGGATAAGAGCCGGGTCAATATTTCCTGAACGCGTCCCCATCGCGACACCGGCAAGCGGCGTAAAGCCCATGGACGTATCGATCGATTTTCCTCCCTCAACCGCAGCGATGCTGGCACCATTGCCAAGATGGCAGGAAATAAGGCGAAGTTGTTCAATCGGCCGGCCGAGCAATTCGGCGGCGCGTTGCGTCACATATTTATGAGACGTGCCGTGAAATCCGTATTTGCGAATACCGAACTTTGTATAGTATTCATACGGTAGACTATATAAAAATGATTGTTCTGGCATTGTTTGATGGAACGCCGTATCAAACACGGCCACAGCCGGGACATTCGGAAGCACTTCTTGGAACGCCTTAATGCCGACAATGTTTGCCGGATTATGAAGCGGAGCAAGCTCGGATACCTCTTCAATTTGCTTCAGCACTTCGTCGGTAATCAGCACCGAATCGCTGAATTTCTCTCCGCCATGCACAACGCGATGACCGATTCCGTCAATTTCATCAAACGAACGAATAATACCGTGGCTAATTAGCTTGTCAAGCAGCATTTTCACAGCTACGGCATGATTTGGAATTGCCGTCACTTCTTGAATTTTCTCCCCGTTTACCGTAATCGTAAAAATCGCATCGTCAAAACCGATTCGTTCGACAATTCCTTTCGTTAACACCGTTTCATTCGGCATCTCAAACAATTGAAACTTTAATGACGAACTACCGGCGTTAATCGCCAACACCTTTGCCATATTTTAAACAGCTCCTTTTATGCATAACATTGTTGTTACCGTTAGTTTGTTCGATTTTTCGTTGTTTCACTATGCCTTTTTCATTGTATGCTTGTTCGTCTTTACTTTTCAAGCAAGTTCTTTGCCGGTAATCGGTTACAAAGCGATGTTTTTATCTTTTGAAAATAAAAACAGTTCCCTGTTTGTCGAGGGAACTGTTACCGTCCTTTTTCTTCCGTGATCCATTCATCAATTTTGCGCATCATCGCCTGCATCGCCTGCTTGTGAGAAAAACGAGGAAGTTCGGCCAATAGCGCTTTTTTCGGAGCTTTAACGCTTGCCCCTTTCTTTTGCAAAATAAAGATGCTTTTAGCCGCTTTTTCAGTTTTAAACATGGACAGCGGCAGCTGCAAAAGCCCTTGGATGACGGCGTGCTCTTTTAAAAACTCATGCAGTTTTCCCGCCTGGTCGCTGGAAAATAACGTGTTTGGGATTAAAAAAAATAAATAGCCGCCTTCTTTCGTATAATACAAACTTTGTTCGATAAATAAATGGTGGGCGTAGGAACGTCCTTCCTCCGCTTTCAAGGCAAAACGGGAAGCATTCTCCTGATGCGGATAATAGCCGACCGGCAAATCGCATACGACGACATCGGCAGGCTCGACAAACAGCGGCTGCAAGCTGTCTTGATTAAAGAACTGGATGGCGTGCTTTTGTAAATTGGCATTGACGTACGCCAACTTAATTAGTAGATCGTCTACATCGATCCCATAGCTTTTTATTTGTTTTCCTGGTAAATGGTTTAATACCGCCGTTAATAAATTAGCAGTACCCACGGCGGGGTCGAGAATGGTGAGCGCCAAGTGTTTGCGGGTAAATTGATAGATTAAGTAGCCGATGAATAAACTAACCGCATCGGGAGTCATTTGATGGTGCGGCTGTACATGTTCCTTCATCCCTTTTAATACCGCTAGCTGAAACGCTTTGCGAATTTCTTCATTCGTAAAACGTTCTAACTGTATGTCCGTATATTGTTTTTTTAAGCGTTTGGCGTTAAGTTCGCTGACTTCCTCCTGAAGCACGTCGCCGTGAAAGACATTCTCTCCGGTTTCCGCCACTGCTTCTAAATATGTACATTGCAATTCATCTTGCAAAATTTT
Organism: Parageobacillus sp. NEAU-HV-2; assembly: GCF_059115485.1. Taxonomy (NCBI): domain Bacteria; kingdom Bacillati; phylum Bacillota; class Bacilli; order Caryophanales; family Anoxybacillaceae; genus Parageobacillus; species Parageobacillus sp. NEAU-HV-2. Next base: position 90,223 of record NZ_JBXUJJ010000002.1, on the reverse strand, counting down.
CGCTGTTTCATCAAACAAGGTAAACAATCGTTCTACTGGAGTTGCCATTTCCGCTCCACCTTTCTGCAAATGTCCGATATTTTATTTTACGATGGACGAGATCGGATCGCAAGTAATGAAACAAATGCAATAAACAGGAAAAGACCTCGAACAAATCGAGGTCTTGGTTATTTTGCCGCTTTCGCCGCTTCGATTGCCGCTTCGTAATTTGGATGGTTCGTTACTTCCGGCACATACTCGACGTAAGTAACGGTGTCATTGCTGTCAATGACGAAAATGGCGCGCGCTAATAAACGCAATTCTTTCATCAGCACGCCGTATGCTTGCCCAAATGAAACATCGCGATGGTCGGAAAGCACTTGCACGTTTTCTATTCCGGCTGCCCCGCACCAGCGTTTTTGCGCAAACGGCAAGTCAACGCTAATTGTTAATACTTTTACGTTGTCTAATTTCGCCGCTTCTTCGTTAAACCGGCGTGTTTGCGCATCACAAACCCCTGTATCGAGCGACGGCACCACGCTGATTAAACGCACATGTCCTTTCGTATCCGCAAGCGTCACTTCGGATAAATTTTGATCCAATACGGTAAAATCAGGTGCTTTATCTCCCACTTTTACTTCATTGCCGACCAACGTTACCGGTTTTCCTTTAAATGTCACTTGTGCCATTGTTTTTCCCCCTTAAAAAATTATGTACTACTGCCATCATAAAGGGGAGGCAAAAAAATTTCAATGATTTTGATTTATCTAAATGTCAAAATCGTTAGATGGTCTTCTTTCGTCATTTTTATTTTTCTTTAGCATCTCTTGAATTTTTTCAATCGCCTGCGGTGCAACATCAAGAATTTTTTCATATAAATGCGTGCTCTCGTCAAGATGGAGCAGCTTGACCCCAGATGAATTAACAACTAAAAACGCAATTGGAGTGATGGAAACACCGCCGCCGCTTCCGCCGCCAAACGGATGTTCAGCCGCTTGATTTTGGTTTGCTCCTGGCTGCGATCCGGCGCCATTGCTTTTTCCTTCGACCATAAATTCACTTCCGCCTGCGGCAAATCCAAATCCTACTTTCGAAACGGTTAAAATAACACTTCCGTCAGGCGTCTCTACCGGATCCCCGATGATCGTATTGACGTCAATCATTTGTTTCAAGTTTTCCATCGCCGCTGTCATCAGTCCCTGGATTGGATGGTTGCTCATGCGAGATTCCTCCTAGTATCCTTCATTTGCTTGCTGGGTGGCAAACGTTTTGATTTCCGACAAACTGCCACGCCAATGTTTGATCACTCGTATTCCTGCTAACATAGCATGCCCGATTCGAAAATGAATCATACATATAAATTTTGTTTCCGAAACTGCTTGGTGAAAAGATGGAATGATCGTGATCATAGGAGTCGTTTTTAATTTCATATATTTGCTGCATACCGCCAGCACGCTATATTTTAACGACCACCCTAACCCGACAATCATCCCTGTCGCTGCCGCGTCCCCTGTTCCGATTTTCGTCTGCCATTCAAATTTTGTGATCGATACATGGCGGAAAAAATTTTTCATAATGTCATTCAAGTGCACAACTCGTTCTGTAAATTCTCTTGCTTTGCGAAAAATATTCATGATTTCCTTTGGTGTATATTTGCTTCGTTTTTCCTTGCTGTTCGTTGTATTCCCCATACTTTTCTTATGGGCAATAACGATACCTGGAGACGTTGTTTCTACTTTTACTAGAGGGATATGGACGGTATAGCGAACGATTCCGAACAATGTGCGAAACGTAATTTTCCATTCATCATCATCTTGAGCATGTTGAAAAAAAATAGTCACCGATAATTTCATCATCGCCAACATAAACAAGAATAATAACAAAACCACAATGGCCGCTGCTACGATTTTCAACCTTCGCACTCCCCTTCAACATACCATTGTCACCATGTACACAAAAAAATAAACCTGCCGCAAAGGCAGATTTATTCATGAACAACAATTGTATCGGCAAACTGGTCATGCATCCCTTTTTTCTTTTCCGAAAATGCAACGAACAAAAAGCCAATAAATAAAATTGTTTTCGCAATAAACTTCCCGACCACTTCGCGAAACAGCACCGTCGACCATGTCAACGGCTTCCCCGACTCATCGGCGACCTTCAGCCCAAACACCATTTTTCCCAGCGTCTGCTGGAAAAATTTCGTCATAAGTACAAAATACGCATAAAATACCGCTGCCGTCGCAATCGACGCCGGAGCAAACATATTCGTTCGCTCTGTCGGAATGTCAAGCAGATGAAAAAGAGGAAACACCAAGAGCCGATTAAGGCTCCCGACAACGAGCAAATCAAGCAAATACGCCCAAAGACGCATCCAAAACCCGGCATACCGTATGTGGGAATGCTCATTCGTGCATGCTTCTTTTCTGATCTCTACAGGAACAGGCAAATATTCTCCAGTCATTTTTTCACTTCCTTTACTCCGCATATAAGTACATCAAACGCGGCGAAGACGGTTTAGAAAACAATCGAATTAGTTCACTTGCCTCATGCTTTGGCATCGTATTTCGGTTTAGCGCCATTTGAAATAGGGAACCGAACGAAAAATCACTTGTATACTTCACCACTTGCGCATCCGCTAAATGATGGTCTTTTTTCAGTGCAGCGATTGTATCATCCAAATAACCAAATTCGTCGATCAAACGCAACTGTTTGGCCTGTCTTCCGTCATAAATCCGCCCATCGGCAATTTTCCGCACTTCATCTTCTGAAAGATGTCTACCTTCAGAAATGACTTTCACAAATCCTTCATAAGAATTCTGGATTAATTGCTGCAATATTTTCTTTTCTTCTTCCGTCATTTTTCTTGCTGGATTCATTATATCTTTATACGGCCCGCTTTTTATGGTGACGAGCTCAACGCCGTATTTTTTGGCAAGCCCTTCGTAGTTCAAACTTTGCATAATGACGCCGAGCGATCCAGTAATCGTTTCCGGACTCGCGAAAATTTTATCACCTGCTGTTGAAATGTAGTATCCTCCCGATGCTGCCATCGGCCCCATTGAAACGTAAATCGGCTTTTTCGTTTCCTTTTTCAGCTTTACCAGTTGGTCGTGTATTTCCGCACTTTCGACCACACCGCCGCCTGGCGAATTCACCCTCAGAACAATCGCTTTGACCGTATCATCCTTTTTCGCTTGCTCAATCATTCGCAAAAAAGATGGATGGTGATATCCCGATGTGGAAAATAGCGGTTCTTCGTCCCCCGTATCTTGAATCACCCCGTTCACTTCAAGAATGACAATTTTTTTCAATGCATCCCCATCTTCAATAACTTCTTCGCTAAATTCCTGCTCTGCCAGCGCCAGCCAGCTTTCCGACCATTTTTCCGCATCATTGCTTACTAGTGTAGTGATCACATTGACAAGCACAGAAATGATAAATAATGCAGCGGCGATTGACAGAGCGATCCATCGCTTTCGGTTCATTCTTCTTCCCCCTATGAAAACAACGATATTTTAGATTGACTGCAAAAGTGTTACACTAAATAATGTATATTTTTTATTGTACCATAATTACATCTTAACTAAAATATGCCAACAGGAGGGCTTCACATGATAGATGAACGCAACCATCTTTATTTTTTTTATAAACGGGATGAACAGCTAATCAAACGGGTAGAGCCGCTCATTGCACTCGCCAAGCAAGGCCCGTTCATCGTTGTCGACAATCATCAGGAAGCGAATATTATCGTCAGCATTGGGGACGACGGTGCGTTTTTGCAGGCGGTGCGGCAGACAGGTTTTCGCAATGATTGTTTATATGTTGGCATTTCTACACTTCCGTCACGCGGATTTTACTGCGATTTTCAAATTGACGATATCGATCATATGGTAGAAGCAACGAAAAACTTGCAACTTGAAGTAAGAAAATATCCGATTATTTCAGTCACCATCGACGACGCGGCCTCGTTCTTCTGTTTAAATGAATGTTCGATCCGCTCGCAAATTATCAAAACAATGACAATGGAAGTATTTATTGATGATTTGCATTTTGAAACGTTCCGCGGCGACGGAATCATCGTTTCGACTCCAACAGGAAGTACAGCATATAATAAGTCGGTAAACGGCGCGGTCGTCGATCCGCTTCTTCCTTGCTTTCAAGTAAGCGAGTTAGCTTCACTCAATAATAACCGTTACCGGACGCTCGGCTCCTCGTTTATTTTAAGCGGAGCGAGAAAGTTAACATTAAAAATTTTGGAGGAAACTAGCCACTTTCCGATTATCGGCCTTGATAACGAGGCATTGAGCATTCGCCATGTTGAAAAAATCGACATTGCCCTCAGTGACCGGGTAATCAAAACCATCCGTTTAAAAGATAATTCGTTCTGGGATAAAGTAAAACGGATGTTTTTATAATTGGTTCTGTGAGAGAAAAAGGACTGTTTCGCGTTCGAAACAGTCCTTTCTTTCCTTGATTATTGCTTTGCAAGGCGCATTTCCCGTTCGCGCAGTTCGACGCGACGGATTTTTCCTGACGGCGTTTTTGGCAAATCATCGACAAATTCAATTTTACGCGGGTATTTATACGGTGCGGTCAGCTGTTTGACATGCTCCTGTAGCTGTGGAATCAGCGTCGGATCATTTTTGTCTACTCCCTCACGGAGAACGACAAACGCCTTCACGACGTGACCGCGAATTTCATCCGGGCTCGCCACCACCGCACATTCTTTGACAGCCGGATGCTTGACAAGGGCGTCCTCTACTTCAAACGGTCCGATCGTATAGCCGGAGCTGATGATAATATCGTCCCCGCGCCCTTCAAACCAGAAGTAGCCGTCTTCATCCTTTCTCGCTTTATCCCCTGTAATATAATAATCACCGCGGAATTGCATCGCCGTTCTTTCCGGATCTTTATAGTAATACTTAAATAGCGTTGGAGTGTCGACGTGGACGGCGATATCGCCAACTTCGCCGACAGCGCAAGGTTCCCCGTTTTCGTTGATAATCTCAACGATGTTTCCTGGCGTCGGTTTGCCCATAGAGCCTGGTTTGATCTTCATACCTTTCATAACGCCGACAAGCAATGTATTTTCTGTTTGTCCATACCCATCGCGGACTTGAATATTGAAATATTTTTCAAACGTATCAATCACTTCGCGGTTAAGCGGCTCTCCGGCTGATACGGCGCTGCGGAGATGCGGAAGCTTATAATCGCCGATATTTGGCACTTTTGCCATTAGCCGATACTCCGTTGGCGTGCAGCAAAGTACATTTACTTCGTACTTGCTTAACAGCTGCAAATATTTTTCCGGAACGAAACGGCCATAATACACAAATCCTGTGGCTCCGGAGCCAAGGGTCGATAAAAATGGGCTCCAAATCCATTTTTGCCATCCTGGGCCGGCAGTCGCCCAGACAAGATCATTTTCTTCAATACATAACCAGTTTTTCGCAGCAATGCGCAAATGCGCATACCCCCACCCGTGCGAATGAACGACCCCTTTCGGATTTCCGGTCGTTCCTGATGTATACGATAAAAACGCCATATCGTCACGGGATGTATCTGCCGCGGCAAGTACATCGCTTTCTGCCTGCATCGCTTTTTCTAAATGGATCCAGCCGTCTGGCTCTGCTTGTCCCACGACGAATTTCACGATATGATCGATGTTTTCGATCGGTTCAAATTGATCGACGTACGGCTCATAAGCGATTACCGCTTTAACCTCGCCATGGGAAATGCGGTATTGCAAATCTTTGGTGCGAAGCATCTCCGAACTCGGAATGACTACTAGCCCCGCTTTTAATGTTCCTAAATATACTGTATATGCTTCAATTAAGCGCGGCACCATAACGAGCACTTTGTCGCCTTTTTCAAGACCGCGGTTTAATAAAGCGTTTCCAATTTGATTGGCGCGTTTGATTAAATCGCCATATGTAATTTCCCGTGTCTCCCCTTGTTCATTTTCCCACTTTAAGGCAAGCTTATTCGGATTAGCCACTGCATGTTTTTCAATCTCAGACGTTAAATTATAGCGTTCCGGTGCGATGAAATCTTCTCGCTTCATGCTTTTCCCACTCCCATTGTCATAATCGTTCAGCAATGAACAGGCGCCATCTCATTGCTTGCTACTCCTATTATACAAAATAGTTATTATATTTTGAATATTTTTTTAAAATAAAAAAGGCGGGTAAAACCCGCCTCTGTAGCCATGATATTCAATTAGAATGTTTGTTGAGTACCGCCTAATTGTTGTTGCGCCATTGCAACAAGGCGTTTTGTAATTTCTCCACCAACCGAACCGTTAGCGCGAGAAGTAGTATCAGCGCCTAATTTAACGCCAAATTCTTGGGCAATTTCATATTTCATTTGTTCAAGAGCTTGTTGTGCTCCTGGAACAAGCAATTGATTCGAATTGTTGTTGCGTGCCATATGTTTTCACCTCCTTGCACCTATAGAATGTGTGAAAACATATGGTTTCATGCATCCATCATTTTGGTAAATTTTGAGATTTAGAATAGCCGCTCAAACTCATCTTCTACCGCAAAATCTTCATCAATAACCATCGTTTCCGTATCGGCAATTGCCTTTTCTATCAATGGCTCTAAGTCGACAGCACTTTCATAATGAAGCACTTTTTCTTTTTTTGGTTTTGTTTTTGGCGATTTTGGCGTAAAAATGGTGCAGCAATCTTCATATGGAAGAATAGAAATATCGTGTGTATCAATTTTTTTCGCGATCTCGATAATTTCAACTTTATCCATCGACACAAGCGGACGGAGGACCGGGGTTGTTGTCACCTCATTGATGACAAACATGCTTTCTAACGTTTGGCTTGCCACTTGGCCAAGGCTTTCTCCTGTGACAATCGCTAGCGCTCGCTGGCGCCGACGTAAAGCATCCGTAATTTTTAACATCGCCCTTCTTGTCGAAATAAGTGAATATTCATCTGGCACTTGTTTGTAAATCTCCTGCTGCACTTCGGTAAATGGAACGATATGAAGTTTGATTTTCCCGCCGTACGTCGTTAATTTTTTCACTAAATCAATCACTTTTTGCTTTGCCCGCTCGCTTGTAAACGGAGGGCTGAAAAAGTGAACCGCTTCAATCTCAAGGCCGCGCTTCATCGCCAAGTATCCGGCAACAGGGCTGTCGATTCCGCCGGAAAGCATCAGCATCGCCTTGCCGCTTGTCCCAACTGGTAGACCGCCGGCGCCGAAAATATCTCGGCATGTCACATAAGTGCCATCTTGGCGAACCTCGACGCGGACGTTAATATCAGGATCACGGACATCAACAGTTAATCCATCTGTATTGCGCAAAATATGAGCGCCGATTTCATGATTTAATTCGTCGCTTCCATATGGAAATTGCTTATCTACTCTTCGCGCGCTCACTTTAAACGTTTTGCCTTCGTATGGAAGCTGCTTCACCGCAGCCAGCGCCGTTTCTTTTATTTCGTTTAATTCGTTATGGCACTTCATCGCCAAACTAAAGGAATGGATGCCAAATACAGTTTTCAGCTTTTCAATAATTGGTTCGTGTGGTTCTCCGTTTAATAAAATATACATACGATCGCGCATATATTCGATTTGAATATTAGGAAACATATGAAGTTTTTTGGAAACATTATTTTTTAGACGGCGAACAAACACGTTGCGATTTCGACCTTTTGTCGTCATTTCACCATAGCGAATCAAAATACGATCATATTTCATAGCAATTACCTCGTTACCTCACTTAATTTTTCAATAGCTTTTTTCATCGCGGCAACGGCAAGCGGAATTTCTTCGAGCGTATTTTCAAAAGAAAGGCTGATGCGAATGCCGCTTTCTGCCCGTTCGTCCCCCACTCCCATCGCCAACAACGTTTTGCTCGGCGCTTTCTTTTTTGAGGAACATGCCGATGTCGTCGAAACAAAAATATCGCTTTTCGCTAACTCATGGACAAACACTTCTGGTTTCATGCCATGTTTTAATGAAAAATTAATGATATGAGGAGCGGAATGCTCCATCGGGGTATTGATTTGAATTTCTGGAATTGCTTTTAGTTCATTCAGCCATGCTTGCTTTACTTCCCATAGATAATCGATTTGTTTGTCATATTTTTCTAATGCGATTCGCAGCGCTTTTGCCATGGCCACGATGGCCGGAACATTTTCCGTTCCGGAACGAAGCTGCATTTCCTGTCCCCCGCCGGCAAGCAGCGGCGAGAGCCGGATGCCTTGACGAACATATAAAATGCCTGCCCCCCGCAACCCATGAAATTTATGGGCTGACATCGTGCACAGATCAATCCGTGCTTTTTTCATATCAAGCGGCACTTTGCTAATGCCTTGCACACGGTCAACATGGAAAATCGTTTTCGGATAATGCGCCAGCAGCGCGCCGATTTCTTCGACAGGCTGAATCACGCCAACCTCGTTGTTGACATGCATGACCGAAACGAGAATCGTATCTTCGCGAAGCGCCTTTTTCACTTGCTCGGCCGTGATCATCCCATGTTCGTTTACCGGCAAATACGTCACTTCAAACCCTAATTGTTCGAGCTGCTGACAAGGCTCCGATACGGATGGATGCTCTATGGCCGTCGTGATAATATGCTTGCCGCGGTGGCGATATTGAAACGCCACCCCTTTGATTGCAAAGTTATTCGCTTCCGTTCCCCCGGATGTAAAAATGATTTCACTCGGTTTTACCTCTAAAGCGGCGGCAATTTGTTCGCGCGCCTGCGTTAAGAGGCGCTCCGACTTCATCCCTAACTCATGCAGCGAGGACGGATTGCCAAAATATTTTGTTGCGACAGTGACAAACGAATCGATCACTTCAGGAAACGGTTTTGTTGTTGCGCTATTATCTAAATAAATCATCACGTCCATCCTCCGATTATCGCCCACAATAATACACTAGTAAATATAATAAAGAAAAAAGTAATAAAACATCAACCAAAATGTATTTTACTTACATTATTCACAAAAAAACCGATAAATATCTACTTGCATCCAGCGATATTCATCGGTTCATTTTACTATTTCTCGCTCGAGCGTTCTTCCTGAAACATTTGCTGAACGCGTTGAAACGCGCCAGGCTCCACCTTTTCTAAAGTGGCTACCGCTTGCTCTAGCGCCTGCTCATAATCGTAATGACGAAATAAAAATTCTGCTTCCTCCAATCCTTCTTTCACAGTCGGGTAACGACGGCGATAGCGGTTTCCGTACTGAATCACTTTTTCCACAAGCGAGGCTTGCTCAATCATTACCTCCGTCCGTTCGTATAGGCGCTGAACGGTTGTTTTTGCCTCTTCGAGTGCTTCGTTGACAGCAGGCATATTGAGCGGTTTCTCTTCAAGCCGCAACGCCACTTTCGTCAAATAGTCTTTTGCCTCGGACAACTGTAGCGTATACGATTCCGGAAGCCCTGGCAACCGGCTTTTTTGCACGAGCCGCAGCGCCTCGGACAATTTTTTCTTCATCTCCTCTAATTTTTCGCGGGCAACCAGCTCATCCTTGCGCAACGTTTGCAGCGTTTCGCGAAACTGTTCATGCTCCTCTTTCATGATTTCTATTTGTGCTACAAGCTGTTCCAGTTCTTCTTTTAAAAGCGAATAAGCCGTTTTCGCTTCGAAAATCCGGGTCTGAATGATGTCAAACCGCTTTCTTAACTGGTGTATTTGCTTTTCAATGCTGCGATATTTTTCCATATCTTTTGCAGGTAAACGGTAGCTTTGCTGCACAAAGAGAGTTTCTTCACTTGTTTCTTTCGCCTCTTCATTCAGCATATGTAACATTTCTTCGATACGGGGCACTTCTGTCTTTATATATTGATGGGAAAGCACTTCTTTTTCCAACAAATCATATAGAGTATCGATTTCTTCTTTTAATTCGGCAATTCCTTGTTTTGCTTCTTCAATCTGCAAATCGCGGATCATTTGTACACATTGTTCGATTTTTTCCCTCTTCTCTTTGATTTCTTTCTCCATTTGTAAATGGTCAAGAATATAGCCTCCTTGCTCCATTTCCTTATATCCATCGAAAAGCTCCTCCAACTGTGCTGGAATCGTCGTTTGGCACTCTGTCAACAATTCAGGAATATCGTTCATCATCACTGTAATTTCGCTTAGCTCTTTTTTTAAGGAAAGAACTACTTCCCTTGCGGCTAAATAGTTTCCCGTCGCGGTTAGTTCTTCAAATTTTTTAAATAAAGTCTCCGCTTCTTCCAATTTTTCATCGAGCTTTGCCGCCGCAACGCCAAACATGTACCGGTACGCTAGCAGCGTTTTCTTCGCCTCCCGATACATCGTGCGCAACTCTTCTATTTCAACGCGGTTTTGTTCTTCACTGCCAATTAATTCATGTACTTCATGAATCATTAATTGCACTTCTTCTTCGATCTGACGCAACCATTGATCGACGTCACACAACAATGCTTTCGCCTTCGTATAGCGGTATCTATCAAGCAGTGTCTCCGCATCGAATAATTTCTCTTCCACATCCGGCAGTTGGACAGCGACAATATCATCCCATTTTTGCCGCCACTGTTCAAATAACCGCTCTGTTTCTCCTGTCATATTCAGCTGCTTCACTTTCGAAAGCTCATCGGTCACCGGCCGATTCATCAGCGCTATTTTCCATGCTTCCAAGCGGTCAATTTCGCGATACATTTTTTTTCGGTACATATGGTTATATATCATTGCTCCCGCAAGAAGGAGCAAAACGACAACTGCTATTTCCATCAACCAGTAGCCTCCTTGCACTCGAGTTACTCATAAACGAAAATGAGGTGAATCGAGAAGGCAAACATATTTACATAATGTTTTTTCAATGTTTTTATGATACCATGTTATCGACATTTTTTGACCAAAATTTTTATTTTTTTTACAGAAATCTTCATTTTTCTTTCTATCATCCAATTTAGGAGGGAACTGTTGTGCGCGACGGACACATTCATACCCCATTTTGCCCGCATGGAAGCAGCGATCCACTAGAACGCTATGTGGAAAGGGCCATTGCGCTTGGCTACAAGGAAATTTCCTTTACCGAACATGCACCGCTCCCAGAAGGATTTAGCGATCCGACGCCATATCAAGATAGCGCCATGCCCCGCGAACAGCTCGATCATTATTTAGCAGCACTTGCAGATGTAAAAGCGCGTTATCGAAATGACATTATCATCCATACCGGACTCGAAGTCGATTTTATTCCTGGTTTTGAAGAAAAAACAGCACGATTTCTAGAAGAAGTCGGTCCTTTCTTAGATGACAGCATTTTATCTGTCCATTTCCTCTACTGTAAAGGTCAGTATGTTTGCATCGATTACAGTCCGGAAATGTTTGGCGATATTGTTCAGTTATTTGGCACCATCGGCAACGTATATAAAACATATTACCATACGGTTCTACAATCCATCCGCGCCAATCTTGGCCCATATAAGCCGAAACGCATTGGCCATCTTACGCTCGTCCACAAGTTCCAAAGACAGTTTCCGTGCCCCGTTTCGATGGACGGACTCGTGCTGCAGATTCTCGATGAAATAAAAGGATGCGGCTATGAAATCGACTACAACGGAGCAGGAGTCACCAAGCCGCTCTGTTTGCAGCCTTATCCACCAAATGAACTTATTCGCGAAGCGATGAAGCGAAACATCCGCATCATTTATGGTTCAGACGCGCACCGTGCGGATGATTTGCATCAGGGCGTGGACGAAATGATCAAAGAGGCGTTTTCGTTTGACAAGTTTTCATCATGACCATAAAATTAACTCCATATTAATAAGGGAGGCGGAATAACATTGTTTCACGTTACTGCTTACAATGGAACACGAGAAGAAAATTATGAGCTTGTTATTCAGCAACTGCGTTCATTAATCGACGGAGAAACAAACTTTATCGCCAATTTGGCCAACGCTGCGGCCTTATTAAATCATTTTTTGCAAGAAATTAATTGGGTCGGCTTTTATTTAACCGAAGGCGACGAGCTTGTGTTAGGACCGTTCCAAGGACTCCCCGCCTGCGTGCGCATTCCGTTCGGCAAAGGCGTATGCGGCACTGCTGCCAAAAGCAAAAAAACGATCATTGTTCCGGATGTTCACCTTTTTCCGGGGCATATCGCGTGCGACGCCGCATCGCAGTCAGAGATCGTCGTACCAATGATAAAGGATGGAAACGTCATCGGCGTTCTTGATATTGACAGCCCGATCAAAAACCGCTTTGACGAAATCGATCAACAATATTTAGAAAAGTTCGTTGAAGTGATTATTTCCACCCTATAAGTTAAGAAATAGCAGGCGAGAAGAAAGGAATCCGTCACTGCGGATTCCTTTCTACACTTTATATTGATGCACGTAATCCTTGACAAAAATGCAGTTTTTTCCTGTCCTTTTCGCCATATAAAGCGCCTCATCCGCTCGTTTAAATAAATCGTTTGCTTCTTCCAGACGATTTTTTTTCCAATAAGAAATACCGCACGAAATCGTTACGGGAGGATGGGTCTCCGTCCTTACCTTTTCAGCAAGACGATGGGCGACGGAAATGCCGGCAGCCAATGACACTTTCGGCAAATAAACGGCAAGCTCCTCCCCGCCCCAGCGGGCGCCGATGTCACTAACGCGAATATTAGCACGAATAATATTCGCCACTTGCACGAGCACCTTATCGCCTGCCTGATGCCCGTATGTGTCATTAATTTGTTTAAAATTGTCAATATCCACTAAAATAAACGTCCCAAATGCATCATGGCACATCGATTTTTGAAGTTGTTCATCCAAGTACCGCCGTGTATATAACTTCGTCAAATAATCGGTGACCACCAGCCTTTCTAGCTCTTCTCTTAAGATCGCATTGGTAAATGCAAGGGTAGAATGTTGGATAAGGGACTGCAGCAATTTAAACATTTCAAATGTAAAATGGTACGGTTTATGATGCAACACAATACAAATCCCTTTCGTCTCCCCATTTTGCAACATCGGAACAGCCATTAAAGAGCGATAAACAGGAACAGCGGGAGAAGCTTGAATGTCCGCATCCCCAACAAAAACAATATCCCTTCCCGTTTTCAGTTTCTTATCGACAAATTCCACATACTTTTTCGCTTGCCGGGATTGGAAAAATGGAGTGCTTCCAGGCAGCAGTCTCCGCTTTTTTTCCTCAAATAAGAAAAAACCGACTTCATCGGCGCAAAAAGATTGCTTAATTTGCTTTACCATAAATTCAATTGCATCTTGCAGACGCAAATTGGTATTAAGCTGGCGCATCGATTCGTTAATCAGTTGCAAATCAGCAACAAGACGGCGTGACTGTTCATACAGCTTGGCATTTTCGAGAGCGCTCCCGGCTGTATTCGCCAACAACGAAATAAAATTAATTTCTCTTCTCGGAAATTTCATAATATAAGGAGCAATAATTTGAATCACACCGTAAACACCTTGCACCCCTTTAATTGGTGCATATAAAATGGAACGACGCAACGAAATAGAGTCTTCAAGCTGAATTCTCCCTGTCAAAAATGCTTGCAATGCCGCCATATTTTCCGCGCTTTCATCAAATACAAGCGTTTTGATCGGCAAATAACCGCAGTGCTGATTATCGTGCGACAAAAGCAAATGGTATGTAAATGATGGATATACTTGTTTAAGCGTATTAACAATTTCTTCTAATACGTCATCAATTTGCATCGAAGAATGAATTTTTGCCGCAAATCGATGCAGCTGTTCATAGCGCTTTTCATCACTAAGTCCTTGGGAGATGATGCGAAGTTTTTGGAACAGCAAAGAAAAATCTTCCCTGATTTTCTTTAACAGTTGCTCACCTATCGTTAAGTGGCGAGGATACATAAATTGCAACATTCCGATTGTTTCTTCCGAAAGGTGAAGAAAAATGCGCGCGGTGGTATATTCTCCATCCCGACAAATTTGAATCGCTCGTTGTTCATCATCGGCGACCGCCTCTATATCAACCGGCAAGTCAGAGGGAACGAAAGGAGAGCGGCTTGTTTCCAGCTCTGTCATTGCTTCCGGATAAAATGTTTTGCTTAAAGGATCAAACATAAAAAAAGAGACTTGCTCCGCCATAAGCTCCCGTTTCAGCAACAACAGCAACTCTTTCATCACGTTGGAAAAATTATCATAACCCTCATACGATAAAAACCAATGAAAAAATTTTTGCTTAAAGGCCTCATATACTCTCTCTTCTTCCAGTTTCATAGCCCTTTTCACCTAGACTGACGTTCTCATTCCAGCTAGAATGGAGTGATAACAAAACTTTTCTAAAAATTACATCTTTTATTATAGCATATTATCTCGAAATAAGGGAAATAAAATGTTGACTTTGTCTTATAAAAATCATATAATACCCTTTGTGTAAAATATAGCAGCCTTAGTGCTCACCTTTATGGTTCCATTTTGTTCCTCGAATATCGAGGTGTATCGTGTAACTCTTAGCTGCTAGAGCGAGGATACATGAAAACAAAATGGCCATAATTGTTGACGCACGTCTGCTTTTATTTTACCTGAATAAAAGCAAAAGGAGGAGCAATAAATGGCTCGTTATACAGGTCCAACATGGAAAATTTCCCGCCGTCTTGGAATCTCGTTAAGCGGCACAGGTAAAGAGTTGCAAAAACGCCCTTATCCGCCAGGTCAACATGGCCCAGGTCAACGCAGAAAGCTTTCTGAATATGGTCTGCAATTGCAAGAAAAGCAAAAACTTCGTCATATGTATGGCGTAAACGAACGCCAATTCCGTAAAACGTTTGAGGAAGCTGGCAAAATGCCTGGTAAACACGGGGAAAACTTTATGATTCTTTTAGAATCACGTTTAGACAACCTTGTTTACCGCTTAGGCTTTGCGCGTACTCGCCGCCAAGCTCGTCAGCTTGTAACGCACGGTCATATTTTAGTTGACGGAAACCGTGTAAACATTCCATCTTATCGCGTGAAACCTGGCCAAACGATTGCGGTCCGCGAAAAATCGCGCAACCTTCAAGTTATTAAAGAAGCATTAGAATTAAACAACTTCGTACCAGATTATTTAACATTGGATGCTGACAAACTAGAAGGCACATATTCTCGTTTACCTGAACGTTCCGAATTGCCGGCGGAAATTAACGAAGCATTGATCGTTGAGTTCTACTCTCGTTAATGAACGATATCCCTTCAGAGATTTCTCTGAAGGGATATTTTTTCATAAAAAAATCCTGGCAATGCCAGGATTTAATTGTAGCGGATTAAATAATACTTTTTCTTTCCGCGACGGAGGATCGTAAAGCGCCCTTCGATGCGGTTTTCTTTGGTGATGACAGCGTTGATGTCTTGCACGCGTTCGCCGTTGACATAAATCGCACCATTGGCAATGTCTTCCCGAGCCTGCCGTTTCGATGGCACGATTTTCGCCATGACAAGGAGTTCCACTAGCGGAACTTCCTCTCCTTCATATTCAAAAGAAGGGACGTCTTTAAACCCTTGTTCAATTTCCTCCGCGGTCAATTCAGACACACTGCCGCTAAAGAGCGCCTCCGAAATACGAATCGCTTGCTTCAAGGCGTCTTCGCCATGAACTAGTTTTGTCATTTCTTCCGCCAACGCTTTTTGCGCCGCCCGCTGTTCTGGAGCTTCCTGCAATTGTTTTTCTAACTCTTCAATTTCTTCTTTCGACAAGAACGTAAAGTATTTTAAGTATTTAATGACATCGCGGTCATCGGTGTTAATCCAAAATTGGTAAAACTCATACGGGGATGTTTTTTCTTTATCGAGCCAAATCGTTCCGCTCTCCGTTTTTCCAAATTTCGTCCCGTCGGCTTTCGTCACGAGCGGAATCGTCAATCCGAACGCTTTTGCTTCTCCTTCTGTTTTGCGAATCAATTCCAATCCCGCCGTAATATTTCCCCATTGGTCGCTGCCGCCGATTTGCAAGCGACAATTTTCCGTTTGGTATAATTTGAGAAAATCAAAAGCTTGTAAAATCATATAGCTAAATTCGGTGAACGAAATGCCTGTTTCGATGCGCGATTGCACCGATTCTTTCGCCAGCATGTAGTTTAGCCCGAAGTTCTTTCCAACATCGCGCAAAAAAGTAATCACATCGAGTGAGCCAATCCAGTCATAGTTGTTGGCGATTTTCGCCGGATTGTCTTGCGCTTCAAAATCTAAAAATCTTGACAATTGTTCTTTAATCCGATTGCTCCACTGTTGCACCGTTTCTTTTGGATTTAAAGTGCGTTCGCTTTTTTTTCCACTCGGATCGCCGATTAATCCCGTCGCTCCGCCTACTAGCGCGATCGGCCGATGCCCCGCCAGCTGGAAGCGACGCAGCGTCAAAATCGGTAATAAACTCCCGATGTGCAAACTGTCCGCCGTTGGATCAAATCCACAATATAAGGTTACTTTTTCCTCATTTAACAGCTGGCGCAGCCCTTCCTCATCGGTAACTTGGTTAATAAGTCCGCGCCACTCAAGCTCTTGCAGTAAATCCATCTTTACCCCACCTCTTTTTTAATAAAAATAAAAAACTCGCCCCAAAGCGAAGGGACGAGTGACAATCGCGGTACCACCCTACTTAGAAAGCTTCACGCTTTCTCACCTCATTTGGATAACGGCGCACGCCGTCTTTTGCTACTTGGCTGCTGCCGTTCACAAAAGCTGCTCGAGGAGGTAATTCGCGTTTATCTATGTGCTAGTTCACACCGGCCACTAGCTCTCTGAAACAGGGAGATAAACACTACTTGTTCCTGTCATCGCTTTCTCCTATGCCATTTTGCTTATACATTTTTTTACCACAACTTTGTCTAGTTTGTCAAATCAAGTTTTTCTCGTATACAAAGGGCGAAAAAATGACAAAATGCCGCAATATCCAACAATAAATATGGTATACTTATTTATATTGATTGGTTGTATAGGGGGATGCTCATGGAGCATAAAAAGCAAACATTTTCCCTTGAGAAGGCATGGCGCTATTTTTTTATTACATATGAAGTCGTTTGGAATCTTTTCCTTATTTTTCTCATTCTTATTCTTTGCCTCATTTGCTTTGCCGTCGGTCTTGGCGCTGGGTATTTTGCTTCTTTAGTAAAGGACATGCCCATCCCTTCCTATGAGGAAATGAAAAAAGATATTTACGACTATGAAGAAACGACGCATATTTACTTCGCCAATAACGTTTATCTCGGCAATTTCCGCTCTGATCTAGAAAGGGAAGAAGTCAAATTACAAGATGTTTCACCGTATGTGATTAAAGCGGTTACAGCAACAGAAGACGAATACTTTTATGAACATCACGGGGTTGTTCCAAAAGCGATCATTCGCGCGCTGTTTCAGGAAGCGACGAACTCGTCAGTAAAAACAGGCGGAAGCACGCTGACGCAGCAGCTTGTCAAAAACCAAATATTAACGAATGAAGTGTCATTTGAACGAAAGGCAAAAGAAATATTGCTCGCCCTTCGCCTTGAAAAGTTTTTTAGTAAAAATGAAATTTTAGAAGCTTATTTAAATGTCGTCCCATTCGGCCGAAACACATCGGGGCGCAATATCGCCGGCATCCAGGCTGCGGCTCAAGGGGTATTTGGCGTAGACGCCAAAAATTTAAATCTAGCCCAGGCGGCATTTTTGGCAGGCCTCCCACAAAGCCCGTTTGTGTATACGCCGTTTACAAGCGATGGCCAAGTGAAAAAAGACTTATCACCAGCTCTGCACCGGATGAAGACGGTATTGAAACGAATGAAGCAGGCGGGATATATTTCCGAAAAACAATATGAAGAAGCGCTGCAATACAATGTTGCCAAACATTTTGCACCGCCAAAACCGTCGCCGTTTGAAAAATATCCATGGCTGACGATGGAAATCGAAAAACGTGCGAAAGAAGTAATGGCCGAAATATTGGCCAAACAAGACGGTTATACAAAAGAGCAATTGTGGCAAAATGCATCCCTTCACAAACAGTATGTGGCAAAGGCAGAAAAACAGCTGCGCCAAAACGGGTACAATATTTACACAACAATCGACAAAACGATTTACGACCGCATGCAAAAAGTAGTGGCTGATTACCGCTATTACGGCGATGACGTCATTCAATACGTAAAAGATAAACAGACAGGCAAAACGGTTGCAAAGCGGGAACCTGTCGAAGTCGGTGCGATGTTGATTGAAAATCAAACTGGAAAAATCATTAGCTTTGTCGGCGGCAGAGATTATAAACGAGAGCAGCTTAATCACGCCACACAAGCATATCGATCGAACGGTTCGACGATGAAGCCACTGCTTGTATACGCGCCAGCAATGGAGATGGGCATCGTCCAGCCCGGCTCCGTCATCCCAGATATGCCATTGAGCATTAATGGTTATACACCAAAAAATGCGGATGGGAAAACGCACGGTCTCGTCTCGGCGCGGCGTGCCCTGCAGTATTCGTATAATATCCCTGCGATCCGCACCTATATGCAGATCATGAACCAACATCCAGTACAATATTTGCATAAAATGGGCATTACCAGCGTGGCAAAAAATGAAGAAAACAATGTCGCCTTAGCGATTGGAGGAACTTTCACAGGGGTAACCGTCGAGGAAAATGTCAACGCCTATGTCACCTTTGCTAATTACGGAACGTTTATCGACGCTTATTTAATCGAGAAAATCGTATCAAAAGATGGAAAAGTTATTTACGAACATAAAAGTAATCCTGTTCCTGTTTTTTCTCCGCAGACGTCCTATTTAATGATTGATATGATGAGAGATGTCATTCGCGGCGGTACAGCATCTTCTCTCCAGTCCTATTTAAAATTCCAAGCGGATTGGGCTGGAAAAACGGGAACAGGACAAGATAATAAAGACTCATGGTTTGTGGCGACAAACCCAAACGTGACATTTGGCATCTGGATGGGATACGATACGCCTGCACCGCTGCAGTCCACCTATAGAGGATTGTCTTATAGCAAGCGGACCCAGCTTTTATGGGCGCAATTAATGAATGCCGCTTACGATGTAAAGCCGCAGCTCATCGCGCCAAATAAGCGCTTCAACATGCCCGGTGGCATCGTCCGGCGCGCCTATTGTACTGTTTCAGGTTTCATCCCATCGGATTTATGCCAAAAAGCAGGGTTAGTAAAATATGATTTATACAACACAAAATTTACGCCAAAGCAAGGGAAAGAACAGTATTTGAGCGAAGGACGCTTCGTCGAAGTGAACGGCAAACGGTATGCCGCTCTTGATACAACTCCAAGTGAGTTTGTTTCGAGCGGAGTGATGCTAAACAAAAAAATACTGGAACAATGGGGAATGGATAGTTCAAGCGCTAGTGAATGGAATGGGGTGCTGTTGGTTAATGAGCTCAAAGAAAACGGAAAAATCCCGGCACCGCCGGCTATCCAACTAGTAAATGGAACCACCATCACTTGGCAGCCGCATCCGGAACATGATGTAATTGGCTATCGCGTATATCGCGCTGGACAAGACGGCACGCCGCCCCAAGTTGCCGCGATCGTCAAGGCTGGAAAACCGCTGTCCTTTGCCGCTCTGCAGCCTGGCGCCATCTATTACGTCACAGCCGTGGATATTAGCGGCAAAGAGTCGGCGCCATCAAATGCGGTTTCAACACCATTGACTGGTGGCTAAAGAAAAAGCAAAAACGGCTGAAGAACATGAAAAAAGAGGCTGACTCAAAAGGTCGCTGAATCGACCTTTTGAAGCCAGCCTCTTCTTTCTTTTTTCTCATTTTTGGTTATTATTGGATATTTGTCGAGAAAAATCGCTTCTGTTCCTGCTTTTTCTCACTGTTTTTTCCTTAGAGGGAAGTAAAAAGAGTGGGGCTCATTTTTTCCACTGCCATATCCACAATACGACAAAGATGGTGTTTGGGGATCAATACTTCAATATCCATTGGAAGAACGAGTTGATGTGGTGTATAATAAATGTATATAAGAAAATCGTTCCTTTCTTTTGCGGTGAGTTGTGGTGGCTCTATTATACCAAAAGAGGAACGGTTTTCTTATTTTTTTGCGAAAAAAGGAGGGTGTCCGAAAAGCGAACGCTTAGCAAACACTTTTGGGACACCCTCTTCCGAATTATTAACGCTTGTTGTCCTCTTTGAATTTTTTAATCACTTCTATAATATTCATTTCACCAAGGTTTCCTTCCTTACGCTTTCTTATGGCTAAGGACTCTTTTTCCACCTCTTTATCACCAATTATAATCATATAAGGAACTTTTTTTATTTCAGCCTCTCTAATCTTTAATCCAATTTTCTCAACTCTGTCATCGATTTCAACTCGAAATCCAGCAGATTCTAATTGTAATTTAACTTGGTTGGCGTAAGATAAATGAGAATCAGAAATAGGCAATATCTTTGCTTGTAATGGAGACAGCCAAAATGGGAAATCACCTGCAAAATGTTCAATTAAAATTGCCATAAACCGTTCGATAGAACCATAAATAGCTCTATGAATAATAATCGGGCGATGAGGTTTATTATCTTCGCCTATATAATTACAGTTAAACTTTTCAGGCATTTGGAAATCAAGCTGAACTGTCCCACACTGCCAACTTCGTCCGAGTGAATCTAGAATGTGAAAATCAATCTTGGGACCATAGAAAGCACCATCACCTTGATTTATTTGATAATGTAACCCTTTTTTCTTTAATACTGATTCCAGAGCTAATTCTGCCTTTTCCCATATTTCAACTGAACCCATAAAATTTTCTGGGCGAGTAGAAAGTTCAATCTTATAACTAAAACCAAATTCCGAATAGAACTCATCAATTAAATCCAAAACTTTATCAATTTCAGATTCAATTTGGTCTTCTCTAACAAACAAATGTGCATCGTCTTGAGTAAAAGAGCGAACCCGTAAAAGCCCATTTAAAGATCCTGAAAGTTCGTGGCGATGAACTAGGCCAAGTTCCGCAAAACGAATAGGAAGTTCTCGATAACTCCGTCTCTTACTATTAAAAATTAATACAGCACCTGGACAATTCATTGGTTTAATTGCGTAATTTTGTTCATCCACATTTGAAAAATACATATTTGCGTGATAATGTTGCCAATGACCTGATTGTTCCCACAGCTCTTGTTTCATCATAATGGGTGTTTTTATTTCTTGATAACCAGCTTTTTGATGCTTTTTTTTCCACAAATTTTCAAGTTCATTTCGAATGACCATTCCTTTTGGTAAGAAAAAAGGCATTCCAGGAGCTTCCTCCATTGACATAAACAACTCTAGTTGTTGACCTAATTTTCGGTGATTTCGTCTTTCTGCTTCCATTTCAATCGACATTTTTATTCCTCCTAACTTTTCAATTTAAAAATAAAAACCGCACCCATCCCAAAAATAAGGGACGATTGCGGTCGTGGTTCCACCCTAATTCCGTAACATACGAAAGTGTACATTACGCTCAAAAAGATAACGGTTTTCCCGATTATGGATACTCAGGTTTATCCTTTCCCCATAATAGCTCCAAGGTGGTAAATCAATCTCTTTTCTTCAGGGCTTTCAGCCGATGACCCTGTTCTCTGGTAAGAAAATAAAGATTGATTCGTGTCCTTTTCATAGCTTTTATAATATATAATATTTGGTATATTTGGTAAATATTTTTGATGAATTATAAGGTAGGAATTCTTAAAAGTCAAGTATCTAAATTAACATTAATTTCTTAATTTAACGGGTGCTTTAGTTCAACAACATAAAATTTCGTTGTTGTAGTAAATGGGGTCATTTGTAGTACAAAAAAGGATAGATAGAGCATATATTTTTTTCTTCTCACCTATCCTTCTTTTTTTACCCTTTATAATGTGTGACATTAAATAAATAGATATTGTTATAAAGGATTCTAACCAATCCTTTGACTTTTAATAAAAGAAACCGATCAGCTTTTTTCTTAGTCTTCCATTGTCGACAAATCGCCTGTCGGCAAATTAAGCTCCCACGCTTTTAAGACGCGGCGCATAATTTTCCCGCTTCGCGTTTTTGGCAGTTTGTCACGGAATTCAATTTCCCGCGGTGCTGCGTGTGCTGCCAATCCTTTTTTGACAAACTGGCGAATGTCTTCTTTCAATTCCTCTGATGGTTCATATCCTTCCCGAAGCGAAATAAACGCTTTAATAATTTCCCCGCGCACTGGATCCGGCTTGCCGATGACGCCTGCTTCCGCTACCGCTGGGTGTTCGACTAGCTTGCTTTCGACTTCAAACGGACCGACGCGTTCCCCCGACGTATTAATAACGTCATCGACACGACCTTGAAACCAGAAGTAACCGTCTTCGTCCATATAGGCGGAGTCGCCGGAAACATACCAGTCGCCGATGAAATACGATTCATATTTTTGCGGGTTGTTCCAAATCGTTTTCATCATCGACGGCCAGCCTTTTTTGATTGCCAAGTTCCCCATCCGGTATGGCGGCAGTTCATTTCCTTGATCATCGATAATAGCTGCTTTGACGCCAGGAATCGGTTTGCCCATCGAACCTGGCTTAATTTCCATGCACGGGTAGTTGCAAATAAGATGTGCGCCAGTTTCTGTCATCCACCACGTATCATGAATGCGGCGCTCGAATACTTTCATTCCCCAGCGAATCACCTCTGGGTTTAACGGCTCGCCAACGCTAAGAATGTGGCGGAGAGAGCTTAAATCATATTTTTTAACAATTTCATCCCCTGCACCCATCAACATGCGAAACGCCGTCGGTGCACTATACCATACTGTCACGCCGAAATCTTGAATTGTCTGATACCAAGCATCCGGGCTGAAACGGCCGCCGACAATCACGTTCGATGCTCCGCATAACCATGGACCGAAAATACCGTAAGAAGTGCCTGTCACCCAGCCTGGGTCCGCCGTGCACCAATAAATATCGTCTTCTTTTAAATCCAGCACCCATTTTGCCGTTTGATAGTGCTGAATCATCGCGTTATGAACGTGCAAAACTCCTTTTGGCTTTCCGGTAGAGCCGGAAGTATAATGCAAAATCAAACCGTCTTGGCGGTCTACCCACTCAATGTCAAAATGCTTGCTCGCCTCATTCATCCGCTTCTTCAAGTCGATATATGGACCTTCTTCAACAATGTTGTCCCCGACGAGGAAAACATATTTTAATTCTGGAAGATCGTTGACTGGAACGCGCGGCAACAGCTCCGGCGTCGTGACGATCGCCTTTGCCCCGCTATCTTCAAGGCGGTCGCGCACCGCTCCTTCCATAAATGCCTCAAACAGCGGGCCGACAATGGCGCCTGTCTTAATGATTCCTAGTACGGCAAAGTACAATTCCGGAGAACGCGGCATAAATACAAATACACGGTCTCCTTTTTCAATTTCCGCCACTTGCTTCAGCACGTTGGCCACTTTATTGGACATTTCCTTCATTTCTTTAAAGGTATATTTTTCGTTTCTCGATGCATCGCGGTAATAAAGCGCTACTTTATTTTTGCGGAACGACTCCGCATGGCGGTCAATCGCTTCATACGCCATATTGACTCTGCCGGTTTCAAACCAGGAAAACTCTTTCTCTACTTCTTTCCAATCAAAATGTTTATATGTGTCCTCGTAACTTTTTAAATTATAATCCCCTTGTACGACCGGTAGCACTTCTGTTTTCATTCTCCTATCCCCCTTATGTAAATGGTTGCAATTCTATTATAGTACACAATAAATAAATTCTCAATTTTTTAAATATTTTTGTGTTATTTTTCCTTGAAATTTTTTTGACATCGATTTATCCATTGCTTTTTTATGTATAATGGAAAAAGAAAGACCAAATCCAGGTGGTGACCGAATGGAACATAAAAAAACATATAATGCCAAAGAATTAAAAACGCCGAAAGGGACGCTGATTATTGAAGGTCCGATATCGGCTGAGAAACTAGCAAGTTATGAGTTCCATCATGATTTGACATCCTTCCGCCAGCCGCAGCAGCAACATAAAGCGCTTATTGAAATTGCGAAGCTTCCAGAAGGAAGAATCATTATCGCCCGTCATCATCACACGATTGTCGGCTATGTGACGTTTCTGTACCCCGATCCGCTCGAACGTTGGTCAGAGGGAAACATGGAAAATTTAATTGAGCTCGGCGCGATTGAAGTCATTCCGGAGTTCCGCGGTTATGGAGTAGGAAAAAATTTACTGATTGTAGCGATGATGGATGACGCTATGGAAGATTATATTATCATTACTACCGAATATTATTGGCATTGGGACTTAAAGGGGACAGGGCTAAACGTATGGGAATACCGGAAAGTAATGGAGAAAATGATGAACGCTGGCGGACTTGTTTGGTATGCTACCGATGACCCAGAAATTTGCTCCCACCCGGCCAACTGCTTGATGGTCCGCATCGGCAAACGAGTCGATCAAGAGTCGATCCAAAAATTCGATCGTCTTCGCTTTATGAACCGCCATATGTATTAAATCATGTTTTTGACAACAAAGGGGGAGAGGAAAAATGATTGTCGAGCAAATTATGAAAACGCCCGTCATCACTTTGCAACCGACTAATACGATTGCCGAAGCGATGCAGTTAGTACGGCAACGCCGTATTCGTCATATTCCAATTGTCGATGCCGAAAACCATGTTGTCGGCATTGTGACCGATCGCGACATCCGTGATGCAAGTCCTTCCATTTTTCATATCCATGAACACCTCGAAGATTTGCAAAAACCGATCAGTACGATTATGAAAACCGACGTTATCGTCGGACATCCGCTCGATTTTGTCGAGGAAGTGGCGGCGCTGTTTTACGAACATAAAATCAGCTGTCTGCCGATCGTCAAAGACCGCAAACTGGTCGGCATTGTAACGGAAACCGATTTATTATACACGCTCATCCAGCTCACGGGCGCGCATCAGCCGGGCTCGCAAATTGAAATTAAAGTGCCCAATGAAAGCGGGATGTTAAGCAAGGCAGCAGCGATTATTGCCAACCGGCATACCAATATCGCCAGCGTTCTTTTATATCCCGATCAAGATGAAAATTACAAAATCCTTGTGTTTCGCGTGCAAACAATGAACCCGATCGGAATCATCAACGATTTAAAAAATGCCGGCTACACCGTATTATGGCCGAACTTGCCGGGGGTTTCATCATGAAAAAAGACTGCGTGTTTGTTTACAGCGACGATTTTCTCCAATATAAATTTCATGACGAGCATCCGTTTAACCAGCTGCGGGTCAAGCTTACGTACGATTTGTTGCGCGCGATGAACGCTTTAGAAGATGAACAAATTGTGGCACCTAGAATCGCAACGGATGAAGAGCTTTCCTTAATCCACGACCGTTCCTATATCGAAGCGGTCAAAGCGGCGGGAAGAGGAGAGCTGCCTGAATCAATCGCCCTAAATTACGGGCTTGGAACAGAAGATACCCCCATTTTTCCGAATATGCATGAAGCAAGCGCTCTATTAGTCGGAAGCACCTTAACGGCGGTCGATTATGTGCTGACGGGAAAAGCAACGCATGCGCTAAGCCTTGGTGGCGGGCTTCACCACGGCTTTCGCGGCAAAGCATCGGGCTTTTGCATTTACAATGACAGCGCTGTCGCGATCAAATACATCCAAGAAAAATATGGGCTGCGCGTACTTTATGTTGACACCGATGCCCATCATGGAGACGGCGTACAATGGGCTTTTTATGACGATCCAAACGTATGTACATTTTCGATTCATGAAACGGGACGCTACTTATTCCCAGGAACAGGAAATGTAAATGAGCGTGGGCACGGAGCAGGATACGGATATTCGTTTAACATTCCTGTTGACGCATTTACCGAAGATGAATCTTGGATTGACGCCTATACGCAAGCATTGCGGGAAATTGCCGACTTTTTCCGTCCCGATGTCATTTTCACACAAAATGGCGCGGACGCCCATTATTACGATCCGCTTACTCATTTATCCGTAACAATGAAAACGTACCGCGTGATTCCAAAGCTCGCTCATCAAATCGCCCACGAATATTGCGACGGGCGCTGGATTGCTGTTGGCGGCGGCGGTTATGATATTTGGCGTGTCGTTCCGCGGGCATGGGCGCTTATTTGGCTGGAAATGACGGAACAATCAAACATTTCCGGCAGCTTACCAACATCATGGCTTGACAAATGGCAAACGCTTTCACCAGTTCCATTGCCACAAGCATGGGATGACCCGGAATCGCTATACCCACCAATTCCGCGCAAAGCGGAAATTACCGAAAAAAATGCACAAACGGTCGAAAAAGCGCTGTACCCGATTCGCAGTCAGCGGCAAAAAACGAATCAAGCCACATAAAGAAAGGGGCTTAACCAATTTGGTTGGGCCCCTTTTCGTTATTTCGTCGATTCACGATATTCGATGCGATGCGGCAAGACGACAATATGGTTTTCCACCTGTTCTTTATTCATATATTTGGTCAATAACCGCATCGCCACTGCACCGATATCATACATCGGCTGCACTACCGTCGTTAGACGCGGGCGCACCATCGTCGCCAGCCGCGTATTATCAAAACCAACTACCTCTAATTGATCCGGAACGCTCACACCATGGTCTTGCGCGCTATGGATAATGCCGAGCGCCATCTCATCGGTTCCGGCGAACACGGCGGTTGGCTTCTTTGCCAATTCGGCGATTTTTTCATACGCTTCAATGCCGGAATCATAGGAATTATCGCCTTCAATTACAAGCTCTTCTTCATAGGCTATTCCATGCGTTTCTAAAGCGCGGCGGTATCCTGCCAGTTTCTTTTGGTTAATCGGATCGTCCGTCGGTCCTGTCACATAAGCAACCCGCTTGTTTCCTTTTTCGACAAGATAAGCAACCGCTTCAAAGGCAGCTTGTTCATAATCGATGTTCACGGATGGAATCGTGTTGTTTGGTTCAATCGTAGCCGCAAGCACGATCGGCACCGGCGATTTTTGAAATTCGTTGACATGCTCTTCCGTAATCGTTCCGCCCATAAATAAAATGCCATCGACTTGTTTAGCCAGCATCGTATTAAGCAAATGCAGCTCTTTTTCCTTATTTTGATCGGAGTTGCTTAAAATGATGTTGTATTTGTACATCGTTGCAATGTCTTCGATGCCGCGCGCCAGCTCAGCAAAAAAGATGCTAGAAATATCAGGAATAATCACTCCGACCGTTGTCGTTTTTTTGCTAGCCAGTCCGCGTGCCACCGCATTCGGACGGTAGCCTAAACGTTCGATCGCTTCCAATACCTTTTTTCTTGTGGATGGCTTTACGTTCGGGTTTCCGTTTACGACACGGGAGACCGTCGCCATCGATACGTTTGCTTCCCGCGCCACATCGTAAATCGTTACGTTCATGGATTTCACTCCTCTTTTTATAGGTCAACATCAGCATCGATTGGTATTTTCCTCACCGGATGTAAAAATATCATAAAATACATTATGGCTGAAGCGCAACGAATTGGCAACTATTTTGCTATTGTGTTCACAAACAATTCATGAATTATCTTATGTATATTGTTACCCTTCTGCTTGTTTCCTATTTTCCCATGCAGCACATATTTTTCCTGAAAACAAAAAAATTCCCCCTCAAGCAGATTGCCAGAGGGGGACCGATATTACGCTCTTACCATTTGTTGCTGGAACGCTCTTACCTCTTCCATAAATTCGTTAAATTGGGCAATATCCATTTGCTGCGCCGAGTCGGACAGCGCCACCGCCGGGTCTGGATGCACTTCGGCCATTACCCCGTCGGCGCCGATCGCCAATGCGGCTTTGGCACAAGGGATGAGCAAGTCACGACGTCCCGTCGAATGGGTAACATCGACCAATACCGGCAAGTGTGTTTCTTTCTTTAAGATCGGCACCGCCGAGATGTCTAGCGTATTTCTTGTTGCCCGTTCGTACGTGCGAATGCCGCGCTCACATAAGATGATTTGTCCATTTCCTTGCGACATAATGTATTCCGCCGCATTAATAAACTCTTCGATTGTGGCCGCCAGCCCTCGTTTTAATAAAATCGGCTTATTCACTTGACCGGCCGCTTTTAACAGTTCAAAGTTTTGCATGTTACGCGCGCCAATTTGAATGACGTCAATATAGTCAAGCGCGATTTCGATATCGGCAGGGGTGACGATTTCACTGATTACTGCCAAATCAAACTCATCAGCGATTCGTTTCAAAATTTTTAATCCTTCTATACCGAGCCCTTGGAAGTCGTATGGCGATGTCCGCGGTTTGTATGCGCCGCCGCGGAGCAGTTTTAAACCTTGCTTTTTCACCGCTTCCGCAACCGCCGCGACTTGTTCATAACTTTCCACCGCGCACGGTCCCATAACGAAATATTGCTTGCCGTCGCCGATTTTTTCTCCTTTTACTTCGACAATCGTGTTTTCTGGATGTTTTTTGCGCGATACAAGCAATGCTTTGCGATGATCGTCTTTTTGCAGTTCTAGGCCG
This sequence comes from Parageobacillus sp. NEAU-HV-2, assembly GCF_059115485.1. Taxonomy (NCBI): domain Bacteria; kingdom Bacillati; phylum Bacillota; class Bacilli; order Caryophanales; family Anoxybacillaceae; genus Parageobacillus; species Parageobacillus sp. NEAU-HV-2. The sequence goes on along the minus strand of NZ_JBXUJJ010000002.1, from coordinate 61,877 downwards.
GCTTTAAAAATTTCTTTAAAAATATGCTGCAACGTTGATGTTTCAAACGGTCCGTCGTTATGTTCAGAAATTAAATCAAGCATTTTCCGCTCGCGCACCGGGTCGTAGCGATGCGTCCCTTGCGTTTCTTTAATTTTCCCGATTTCCTGAACGAGTTTCCCCCGCTCATTAATCAATTTTAAAATTTGCAAGTTAATCTCATCGACCTTCGCCCGCAGCTCATCTAATCTCTCATTGCTCATGCTTCCTCATCCTTTCGTCAAGTGTAATACAATTTTTGTAATTAGTCATTATTATAATGGATAGAGGAACGATTGTCACCAAAAATTCGCTTTATTTATTAAACGCTTTTAAGTGATAAAGCGTTTTATGAAAAACAGCACAGGAAAATGGTCACAGGAAGAAATTAGCTGCCACAAAGAGAGAAAAACTATGGCGCCTTCGGTTGAAGACGCCATTTTACGCTTTGATCACTTCTTTTACTAACGAATCATATGTGATATTCCAGTGGGATGTGTGCCATACGACAGCTCCATTTTCAAACAGCAGCGCTTGCGGCGATTCGTGTTTGACGCCAAACGTTTCGGCAATATAGTTCGAAAGCGGGCGCGCTTCTTGCACATATAAATAATACGTATCCACTTCCGGATAATCGGAAACAAACTTCTCATATTCGCGAAACGCCGCTTGGCTGATCGGACATGTGAGGCTATGCTTGATGAATAGAAACCGTTTCCCTGCTTTCATCACTTCTTCAAATTGCTCAATCGTCTCCAGTTTCTCCATTCCCACGGCGATCACTCCTCATTTTGTTTTTGCAGCTTTTGTTCAGCGTCATTGAACGCTTCTTCTGCTTCTTTTAACAGTTTTTCGATATTTTCCTTATCCTTTTCGCTTGCAGACGACGGAATCGGAATGGTCATCGGCTCCGGTGTCGTTTCCACCGTTGCAGAAGTGGTTGGTTCATTCGTTTTTCCAAGCGGAATAAATTTTGCGACCTCCTTTGTTTTTTCTTTCGCTACTTCAAGCCACTCCGTCGCTGTCGTTTTCACCGGTTCCAATTTTCCTGTTTCATTCATTTCCGCAATCCACTGCTTCCCTTTTTCACTTGTCAAAAACACGGCTGCCGCCGCACCGGCAATCCCGCCAACAATGGCTCCAAGCCAAAATCCTCCATTATTTTTTGCCATCCGGTACAACCTCCTTTGTCTTTTTTTGTTTTCTTTCTCTCCATTTTTCCCATATTTCGATAAAAGCATTTCCCAATTGCATGACTTTTACCACTTTTTCACGATGGGTTTCTACTTTCGTCGTCACTGCGGACGAAAATTGCTGCAGGGAACGGTTGAACGACTGGACGGTGGCACCGACATCGCTGACAGCATGGACGAGCGAATTCAAGCCTTCCACTTTTTTCAGCACATCGTCTGCAAGCGCGTTCGTTTTCTGCAAAAGCTGCGTTGTTTCCGCCGTAATGCCTTGCACTTCTTTGTCCAAGTGGTCAATGGTCGCCGTCAAGCGGCGGATGGTTTCCTGCAATACCGTCAATGTTCTGGCAATATAGATGACTAATATGAAAAAAGAAATGGCAATGAGCGCGATGCTGGCGTATAAAATAATTTTCACCAAAACTTCCTCCTTGCTGCTTCGCTTTACTTTTCCATTACCCATAATTTTCTTTTCAAACGTTCGACGCCGATGCGACAAATTCCTGCAAAATATTCAATATCAAGGCGGACAAAAAACGAGCCGGCCAAAAGAATGCCTAGCTCGCTTGTTCTTTTTCAAGTCATCTTGTATTAGGAATGAACAGTTCGCTCATACGCTTCCTGAAACTTTTGAATATCGCCCGCACCCATAAAAATGAGCACCGCGTTGTCATGCTGCTTTAATATCGATGTATTATCTTCTTGAATGAGGCGGGAGTTTGGAATTTGCGCCTGCAAATCGTGAATCGACAGTTTGCCGTGATGCTCGCGCGCCGAGCCAAATATATCGCATAAATACACGTGATCGGCCCGTTGCAAACTCTCGGCGAACTCCCTTAAAAACGTCTGCGTCCGCGTGTACGTATGCGGCTGGAAAATCGCCACGATTTCGCGACCGGGATATTTTTGTCTTGCCGCCTCAATCGTCGCAATAATTTCTCGCGGGTGATGGGCGTAGTCATCGATTAAAATTTGGTTGCCAAGCACTTTTTCACTAAAACGTCGCTTTACTCCTTGGAACGTTTTCAACCGTTCTTGAATGATGCCGACGTCTATCTCCTCATAATGGCAAAGCGCGATGACGGCAAGCGCGTTTAAGACGTTATGGTCACCGAAACGAGGAATGTCGAACGATGCAAAAAACGTATTGCGGACAAACACGTCAAACGATGTGCCTTCCGTTGTTTTAACGATATTGCGCGCTTGGAAATCATTATCATCACCGAATCCATAAAATAAAACGGGTACTTTTGCCTGAATTTTTTGCAAATATTCATCATCCCCGCAAGCGATAATCCCTTTTTTCACTTGCAATGCCATTTCTTGAAACGCAGAAAACACATCATCAATATTGGCAAAATAGTCGGGATGATCAAAATCAATGTTCGTCATTATTGCATAATCTGGAAAATAGGATAAGAAATGGCGGCGATATTCGCATGCCTCAAATACAAAATATTTGCTCCCTGCAATTCCTTTTCCTGTTCCATCGCCAATTAAATAGGATGTTGGATGCGCCCCTTGCATCACATGGGCGAGCAAACCGGTCGTCGTTGTTTTTCCGTGCGAACCGGTAACCGCAATGCTGGTAAACTTTTGAATAAACTCCCCTAAAAAGCGATGATACCGGATGACAGGCACCCCTAATTCATGTGCAGCTTGTATTTCCTCATGTGTATCCGGAAACGCGTTCCCTGCAATCACCGTATAGCCTGGCTGAATATTTTCCTTGCTAAAGGGCAAAATCGGAATTCCCCGCTCCTCTAATGCTTTTTGCGTAAAAAAGCGCTTCTCGACATCCGAACCTTGCACCGTATAGTTCATATCGTGAAGAATTTGCGCCAACGCGCTCATTCCCGTGCCTTTAATGCCAACAAAATGATAAACTGTCATCGCTAAGCCCTCCAACAATCGTCTATCTGTAAGACAGTATATGATATTCATCTAATTTTGCCATATATTTCATTTTACGATATAGCACCACATTTCATCATTATAACACGGTCCAACCTTAAAAACTATCGCGCACCGGAAGCAGGGACTATCCTTCTTATTATTCGTCCATGATAGGATCCATACACTTACGGTCATATCATACTATTTTCTTGCCAATTCGCCAATTCCTCTTCCGTAATTAACACCTCTCGCGGCTTGCTGCCGCGCGCTTCGGAAATAATGCCTTGCTGCTCCATCATTTCGATTAAACGGGCGGCGCGGTTATAGCCGATACGAAAATGTCGCTGCAAACTGGATGTGGAAGCTCCTCCTTGTTGAACGACAAATTGGCATGCTTCATAAAAAAGTTCGTCTTCTTCCTGTCCGATCGCTGTCTTTTTTACCAAATCGTCCTGTTGAAACAAATAGGAAGGCGCCATCTGCGCTTTCACATGAGCGACAACCCGTTCAATTTCTTCGTCTGATACAAAACTTCCTTGCAGCCGGACCGTTTTCGACGAACCGTTTCCCAAAAACAGCATGTCGCCGCGCCCAAGCAATTTTTCCGCGCCGTTTGCATCAATAATCGTACGCGAATCCACTTGGGAAGAAACCGAAAAAGCGATTCGCGTCGGAATGTTCGCTTTAATTAAACCAGTAATCACATCGACAGACGGACGCTGAGTGGCGACAATTAAATGAATGCCACACGCCCTTGCTTTTTGCGCGAGGCGGCAAATCGCTTCCTCGACATCGGCCGGAGCCACCATCATTAAATCGGCCAGCTCGTCGATAATAATGACGATATACGGAAGATGGTGCTCTAGGCTGCCCTTTTGTTTCACCAACTCATTATATTTTTGGATATCTCTAACACCTGCATGAGCAAACAGTTCATAGCGCCGCTCCATTTCCTCCACTGCCCATTTCAGCGCACCCGTCGCCGCTTTGACATCGGTAATGACCGGGCTGACAAGATGCGGGATGCCGTTATACGGGGCAAGCTCGACCATTTTTGGATCAATTAGCAGCAATTTCACTTCATGCGGGGCGGCTTTATACAGCAAACTGACAAGCATCGTATTAATACATACGCTTTTTCCCGAACCGGTCGCTCCGGCAATTAATCCGTGTGGCATCTTTTTTAAATCGGTGACTGCCGGCGCCCCCGATATATCGAGCCCAAGCGCGACCGTCAGCGGCGATGGACTGTGGCGGAACGCCTCGCTTTCTAAAATTTCGCGAATAAGCACAGGGCGGCTTTTTACGTTTGGAACTTCAATGCCGATCGTGCGCTTTCCCGGAATCGGCGCTTCGATGCGAATATCTTTTGCCGCCAAATTTAGTTTAATATCATCGGCTAAATTTGTAATTTTGCTCACTTTCACCCCTAAATCCGGCTGCACTTCAAAGCGCGTTACCGTCGGTCCTTGTGTCGTATTGACGACTTTCGCGCCAATGTGAAAACTGGCAAACGTCCGGTTCAGCCGCTCACATTGCTCGCGAATCCATTGCTCATCGCTTTCGTGCCGCTGTTGTGGACTCTCTAATAACGACAGGGGCGGAAATTGATATCCGCTGTTAGCAGATTGCCTTTTTTCTTCCCACTTTTTCCGGTCTTGCTTTAGCATGATAACATTGTAAGGAATGCGGGAACGCCGCGGAGAAGGACTCTGTTTTACTTCATAGCCGCGTTTGGAATCATTTTCTTCCTCTTCCTGTTCAGGCTGCTCTGCTTCTCGGATAAGCACCTCTTTTTCCTCGTCTGTCGTTTCTTGTTGTTCTTCGCCACTGTTTAGTAAATCCGTTTCTTCCTTCTCTTCTTGAACCGCTTCGACACCTATCTCTTTTTCGCTTGTATGTAAGCATTCCGGAGTCGCCAAACGTCCGCCTGTTTCCTCCTCTTCTGATACAGAGATGGATAACTTATCATCTTCGGTATAGGATGGCAACTCCCATTCGATCACCGCATCACTCTTTTTTGTTACTTTTCTATTATATCCATAAATAGGCGACGGCACATCGGAAGGACGAAATGCCTTTTTGTCATCGACCTGTCCGCTTTGGTCGTATTTTGGTACATAGCTGCGGGACGAGATGGACAACTTATCATCTTTCGAATAGGAAGGCAGCTCCCATTCGATTACAGGATCGTCTTTTTTCGTCATTTTTCTATTATATCCATAAATAGGCGACAGCACATCGGAAGGGCGGAATGTTTTTTTGTTATTGTCCTGCCTGCTTTCGTCGTGTTTCGGTACATTGCGGCGGAGCGAAACAGCTTGGCCGTTTTCCTCATATTCCTGCCCTAATGATGAGAAGCGTCGTTCCGCTGGCCGGTCATCCGGAATAAGCGGAAAACGAAAGTTCCCTTTTGGGTATTGATACAGTACTTTCACATCCAGTTGGGAAGCCGTCGGCCGGCCGCGGTGCTGCTGACCGGCGGAAGCAGTTGGTTCCTCGTCTGAATCCAGCCAGTAGCGGATCATCCGTTTAAGCCATTTCATCGCTAAATCACTCTTTCTGTTCCATTCGTTTTCGGAAAAAAAGTCACTAGAAACCAGTCTAGTGACTATCGTATTATTACCAAGTAAATGGCCGCCCTACTTCATACTCATCAGGTAATACTAAAATGCCTTTTTCTTGCGGAGCGTTTGGCAATTCCAATTCCCTTGCCGAACAAATCATTCCGTATGACGGGACTCCACGCAATTCCGTTTCCTGAATGACAAGCCCGCTCGGCATGACGGCGCCGATTTTAGCAACCACGACTTTTTGCCCTTCCGCCACATTTGGCGCCCCACATACAATTTGCAATACTTCTGTTCCGACATCGACTTGGCATACGCTCAGTTTATCGGCGTTCGGATGTTTCTTTTTCTCTTTCACATAACCAACGACAAACTTTGGCGAAAGATCGGCTTCGATCGTTTCGTTCCAACCATTTTTTTTCAATATCTCGTTAATGGCAGAAACAAGCTCTTCATTCAGCTCCAACAACCCATTTCCATTAAAAGGATGATAAGTGGAAGCCTGAAAAATGTTATAGCCTGCCGTTTCTCCTGTTTGTTCATCAAAGATGCGGACAACATCACCTTTTTTTTCGAATGCCCGCTGCTCCGACGGAATCGGTTTTACAGAAACAAGCAGTACATCGCCGACCCCTTCTTGATTGTAAAATACGTTCACGGTAAGCCACCCTCTTTCTATTTTTTGCGATAATTTTTCCCTAAAATAAAAATCGGCTCTAATTTTCCGTCTTCATATAGAAATGATAATGCAGTAATCGGCACTCGTCCGTTGGCAAAAAAGCTCATTGTCATTTGCGCCAGCACATCATATCCGACTTCGTTTTGCAAATCGGCAATAATGAGCACATCTTGATGAGGCACGGCGAGCGCCATCGTTCCTGTAACTTTCTTTCTCATTTTCGCCAAAAAAGCATCATTTAAAATCCGGCTTGCGTCATAGCCGTCATTCGTATTCACAAAATAAAACGTGTTTCCGGCAACTTTGTCCTCTTTGACGCTCACATCGAGCGAGCGGACGTTAAAACGGGCGATTTGCTTTATTCGTTCTTTGTCCCATTGTTCCTGCTCCACCATCTTTTCGTCAATGAGACGATACGTATTTCCTAAATCGAGCGCATAATAAATGCGCGTTTCCGCCGTATGATCGTCATAAAGAAGGGGAATTCCTTCTTTCGTTTTCGTCGGAAACGAGGTGGAACGAATCACCGGATAAATCTCTTTTTCTTTGCCGGAAAGCGTATGCTCCTCATGCATCGTATGTAACGTTTGTTCCACGTAATATATCATTTCGTTAATCGCTTCCTCTTTTTGTTCGTGCCATTTCGCAATGACACCGGGAAGCGAAATGGTGACTCCTTTTTTCGTTTCTTTTGCTTCAATGCGGAGCGTATCGTTCTTCCGGTCCAATTGGAAAACCCAATCATGATGATGGGCAAGCCGTTTTTTGATTTCCTCATACATTTGTTTGCTGTCCATCGCCGCGCCCCCTAGCTATGACAAGCCACGGATAAACTGCTCGACTTCCTCTTTCGTTTTGCGGTCTTTGCTGACAAATCTGCCGAGTTCTTTTCCATGGTCATAGGCAATAAAGCTTGGAATGCCAAACACATTTTCTTGCTGGCATACTTCAAGCAATTGGTCACGATCGACATAATAAAACTCATAATCGGAAAACGTTTTTTCGATTTCCGGCAGAAACGGCTGAATAAAGCGGCAGTCTGGGCACCAGTCTGCCGAAAACACAAAAATCGCTTTTTTTGTATTTTTCACATTTTCATATTGTGCCGCTGTTTCAATTGCTTTCATCCATGAAACTCCTTTCTATACCCTTTTATCATATCGTGAATCAACGATTTTGACAAAAAAATTGATATTGACCGGCAAGAAGCTGAACGATGTGGCGAAACATGCTGGCTCTATCAACATGGCCGTTCGTAAATACGCCGATGGCACCTTCCTGATGGCGAATGTTTCGTTTTCCTGTATATTCCACCATGACGTCACCAAGCTCTCTGCCGCTGCGAATTCCTTCTGCCACTTCAGCAGGGAGGGGTAGGCGCGCCCCGCTGGCGGTAATGACAGTGCCGTCCCTGTCGACAAGCGCTCCCCAATTGCACAGCCATAGCTCTCCATCGATCTCCATTACGCCGCCTTCCAAACCGATGCCGATATCGGCCTGCTCTTTTTCTAGCGCATGTTTGGCGCGATTGATTGCGCCTTGACGCGTTTCTTCATCGGAAAGCGGTTGGGCGGAAACGCCCGATGGCACATTCGTTGGGATGAGCGTATAACGATCTGGAGCAAAAACTCCCCGAACCGCTGCTACTTTCGCTTGATTGGTAGTGCCGATTGCAATGATTTCCAACTCATTTCACTCCTTTGTACGGAAAAAGAGAAGTCTTGTGGCGCAAGACTTCTCAGCTTGTTTAGCTATTTTTCTTAATCGCGTCCACCGTGGCCCGGTCACAGCGCTTGACAAGCTCAATAAGCAGTTTTTTTGCGGCTGCATAGTCATCGACATGAATAATGGACGCATGTGTATGAATATAGCGGGAACAAATGCCGATGACAGCTGATGGCACGCCGCTGTTTGCGATATGTACGCGCCCGGCGTCCGTTCCGCCTCCTGGCATAGCGAAAAATTGATATGGAATGCCATGCGTTTCTGCCGTATCTAGCACAAATTCGCGCATGCCGCGATGGGTGACCATCGAGCGGTCATAAATGCGGACAAGCGCCCCTTTACCAAGGTGGCCAAATTCCTTTTCATCTCCCGTCATATCGTTGGCCGCGCTTGCATCTAGCGCAAAAAAGATATCGGGCTGAATCATTGTCGCCGCCGTCTGCGCCCCGCGCAGTCCGACTTCTTCCTGAACCGTAGCCCCGGAGTATAATACGTTTGGCAGTTTCTCATCTTTCAGCTCTTTCAGCAATTCAATGGCAAGCCCGCATCCGTAGCGGTTGTCCCACGCTTTGGCCAAAATTTTTTTCGGATTGGCCATCGGGGTGAACGGACAAATCGGTACGATTTGCTGGCCTGGTTTAATGCCCATTTGTTTCGCGTCTTCTCGGTCATCGGCGCCGACGTCAATGAGCATGTTTTTGATCTCCATCGGTTTGTTGCGCTGTTCTTCGTTTAGCAAATGCGGCGGGACCGAGCTGACGACGCCGATGACCGGACCGCGGTCGGTGATAATTTGTACGCGCTGCGCCAATAATACTTGATTCCACCAGCCACCGAGCGGTTGAAAGCGGATCATGCCGTTGTCGGTAATGGCAGTGACCATAAATCCGACTTCATCCATATGTCCGGCCACCATCACGGTAGGGCCGTTTTCATCGCCGCGCTTGACGCCAAAAATGCTGCCAAGCCGGTCCTGCACCACTTCATCGGCGTATTTTTCCAGTTCCTTACGCATAAAATGGCGCACGGCATGTTCATTTCCTGGCGCTCCCGGCAATTCCGTCAGCGTTTGAAACAATTGAAGTGTCTCCACATTCATCTTCACTAACCCCTTTTTCTTCTTGACTTTATTGTAACGAACCTCGAAATAGTTTTCCACTTTTCTTATCTTTGCCGCCAAAATGCGATATACTAAACGGTATCAAATGCAAAGAGGAGGTTTTTATGTCATGAGTTGGAAAAAGTTTATCACCGGCGCCGCGCTTGGTTTTGCCGCTGCCTACGCCATTAAGACACAACTGGATCGGCAGATGATTTCTTCAGAAAAAGCGCTTTCTTTAGCAAAGGCGGCGTTTGGGCAATCCGGGCCGATCAGCGGCTCCTGGATTCAAACCACACCAGAAACGTATGAAAAAAACAACATCCGCTATACTGTTTATAAAGGCGGTATTTGCCGCGATGCTGCCCAATATGAATTTGTCATCGACGCCTACACGGGAACGATTATTGACACCAGGCCGATATAAGCGGGGGATGCTGCTTTCGAAAGCATCCATCCGCACTCACACTTACGAGTGACTCCGCTTTACGTGTGCGATGATGTTTCCATTTTCATCCCACTTTAGAGCGCGATAATACGCATCATGATAAAACGTAAACCACGCCTGTTTTTCAATGCCATATGGAATCCATTTTTGTTTCGCAAAAATAGACGTCATCGGATAATCGTCGTATGCCATCACCCATAGTACATTTTGGTGGGCGTGTGTCCCTAGCAGATCAGCCATATGAATTGCCATTTCCCCGTCCGACTCCATTACGATGATCGAGTGTCCGTCGCTATGCCCGCCTGTATGTATCATTTTAATGCCATTGGCGACTTCCTTTTCTTTTTCAAACGGAACGACTTGTTCGGCAATCGGCTCCCAGTTTTCCTTCCAATATGTATTGCGTGAGCGGATGTTTGGTTGTCTCATTTCATCCCATTCCACTTGCGACGTAATAATTTGTGCGCGCGGAAACACCGAAACGAGCCGTTCGCCTTCCCATTTGGTTAAACCGCATGCGTGGTCAAAATGCATATGCGTTATCATCACGATATCAATATCATCGGTTGTTAAACCGAGCTCGTGAAGTGATTGCTCGAGCGATGATTCTTCCGTAACGCCGAAATTGCGCTTTTGTTTGTCCGACAATTTGCCGTTGCCGATACCGGACTCAATCAACATATTTTTTCCATCCGCCTGCACAAGAATAGGATCGGTGCGCAGTTCAATTTGATTATTGTCGTTGCATGGATACTTTTTCGACCAAAGCGGCTTTGGAACGACCCCAAACATCGCGCCGCCATCTAAATGTGTTACCCCTCCGTTTAACCATGTCAATGTGATTTTTCCTACTTTTAATTGTTCCATTTTCCCATCACCTCGTTATTTAGTGTAACACTTCCGCAAATATTTCGAAAACAAAAAAAATAAAAGGCTTAGACAGCCTTTTACGCCAAATGTTTCGGCGGATATTTTGCTTCACACCGATAAATGCGGTTCCCTTTTGCCGCAAATTTTTCCTCGTATTCGGTCATCACATTTCCAGCAAAATCGCTATGATGCAAATCTAAACTGACATGCGTCAGCACTAAGCCATATTGGGAAAAGCTTACAAGCGAATATTCAAAAAAGCCTTGATTATCCGTTTTTAAATGAATCTCTCCCTCGTCCACCAACACTTTTTCATACAGTTCCAAAAAAGCCCGATAAGTTAGGCGTCGTTTCTCATGCCGTTTTTTCGGCCACGGATCGGAAAAGTTTAAATAAATGCGCTCGATTTCCCCCCCGGCGAAAAAATTCGCCAAATCTTTCGCATTGACATTTAACAACCGTACATTCGGCAGTTCACTTTCGATGAGTTTATCAAGCGCAGAGACAAGTACGCTCGGATATAGTTCAATGCCGATGTAATTAATATGGGGATGCAATTTGGCCATTTCAGTGATAAACTTCCCTTTGCCAGTACCAATTTCAATATGGATAGGGTGATCATTGCCAAATACTTCTCTCCATCTCCCTTTATATTGTTCCGGATGAGGAATCACATAATTTGGGTAAGAAGCGATTTTTTCTTTAGCCCATGGTTTGTTACGTAGACGCATACTGACACCTCTATTTTTTGTTCATCGTTGTCAACGATACCACGAATGCATATTCCTATGCAAGCCAATAATCGGAAAGCATAAAAAAACACAGCCGCACATACGACTGCAAAAGGTGACAATCATAAACTCTGCTGTAGAAGTACATATTATAAAATGCAGCGCATATTTTTTAGAAGGATGGTGGTAACCATTGCCACTAAATCATTATCATCAGATCACCATATTAAAAGACATTTTATCGGAACACCAAGCCGACTGCTGCGGCACCGTTTCCGAATGCGAACAAATTGAGCGGCTTGTCAAATCATTGCTGGGAAATGAACAAGTGCATCCGCAAGTCAAAAGTATCCTTCCTGATATTTACGCATATGGGCAAAACGGAAAATACAGCGCTGATTTAAACTCACACATTTTATCCCATCAGCAGCAATTATCGGACTGGGTCAACCAGCTTACGTAGGAAATGCAGCGATTGTTGCATTTCCTTTTCCGCATTTTTTTTCTTTTGCCATATAAGCGAATAAAGGGTTTGCACGATCGTATACCATTTCATGCGCAGACGTAGGCTGTCAGTTAGTTCAAGACCATAAAGTTCCAGCCATTCTTCCCATTTTTCTTCCGGAATATAGGAGTAAAGAAGCATGCCTATATCAATAGCGGGATCGGCGATCATCGCACCGTCCCAATCAATTAAATACAATTTGCCGTCTTCGGCAAGCAGCCAATTGTTATGGTTAATATCGCAGTGACAGACAACATACTCATCACATTGCAAGGAAGATAAGTGCTGTTCGAGCCAGTGAAACGCTTGACCGATGAATGGATTGGCAAACGCATGACGAGCAAAGTATTCTTTTAGTGTTTCTAACATCATTTCTGGCCGCAACGGAGTTTTGCCGAGCCGCTTCAGCATGGTCACTAAGTCTTTGGAACGGTGAATTTTGCGCAGTAAGCTCGCTACTTGTTCACTTCCCATCTCATGCGGCTTTAATTCCCTGCCGTTCAGCCACTGTTGTGCGGTAAATACATCCCCATTTTCCAATCGTTTCGTCCAAACTAATTTCGGGACGATTCCCTCCGCTGACAAAACCGCAAGAAATGGGGAAGAATTACGTTTTAAAAACAACTTTTTCCCTTCATATTCCGCAAAATAGGCATCTCCCGTTGCGCCGCCAGCCGGAGTGATGTCCCACTCCTTCCCTAATAACTGTTCCAAAGCATGTTCACCTTCGACTTAAAAAATAAGAGACAGCGATCACCTGATTCCGTATTTTCAGACAATAGCTGTCCTACTAGATTTTATACATTTTTTGTAAATAAAAAGGACGGCTGAACCACGTCCTTATCCGTTCATTTTACTTGTATTATACTGAAATATAGTCACTTCTTGCAAATATTTTATGTGAGTTTCAAAAAACAGGAAAATTATATTTGTTTCACAAGCACCCATGTTCCAATTCCATCGACGCTTATTTTTTTCTGTACGGAAAACAGCGGAACCGTTCCACTGCGAACCCCGTCGCAAAGCACATGCCATTGATCTTCATCGGGAAGAAACACATCTTGCTTTTCTTCTTGGTTATGATGAATGACGATAATATCACGCCAAGGCCCATATTGCTCCACACTGCGAAGATGATAAGCGATTACAGATGGCGGCAGTGGTTCAAGAAAAAAAAGGTGATGGTTTACTTCCGTGTCAGTAGAAAATCGAAAAGCGCGATGGGATTTCCGCAGTTGAATCAGCCCTTGAATGTAGCGGATATCATCCTCATGCTCGCTCTTTCGGACCCAGTCGATTTGATTAATCGAATCAGGAGCGTTATAGCTGTTGTCTATTCCTTGTTTCGTTCGGTAAAACTCTTGTCCGCTATGCAAAAATGGAATTCCTTGCGAGAGCAGAACGATCGCGGTCGCTAATTTTTGCCGCTTCTTCCGCGTTTGTTCATTTTCATGGCTGTTTGCTGTTTCCATTTTATCCCATAGTGTGTGATTATCATGACATTCGACATAATTCACGGTTTGCAGCGGATGAAGAAACATTCCACCTTTTTTGCGAATGCTTCCGCTAATTGCCACTTTCACCTTTTCGCGATGATCGCAATTGCCAAGCGCGAATCCTCTGTCCGGCAGCTGAAACGTACTTCCTTTCACACTATCGCGAAAATAATCGTTAAAATAGGCAATGCGCGGCAGCTGTTCGGCATTATACATCGTTGCTTTTTGCTTGGACGGCAGCGGTGTCGGCAAATCCCAGCCTTCTCCAAATACGAGAATGAACGGGTCGAGCGCATCGAGCGTTTCGCGAACTGCTTTCATTGTTTCTACATCTAAAATTCCCATTAAATCAAAACGGAATCCATCAACATGGTACTCCTCAGCCCAAAAACGAACCGAGTCCACGATCCATTTTCGCACCATTTTCCGTTCGGAAGCAATATCATTTCCAACTCCGGTGCCATTAGTGGGATTACCGTACTTATCATAACGGAAATAATACCCGGGAACGATTTTCTCGAAGGAAGACTGTTCCCGTACATAAACGTGGTTGTAGACTACATCCATAATGACGCGGATGCCGTTTTCCTGTAGCGCGCAAATCGCGCGTTTTAACTCGCAGATGCGCGCATACGGGTCCGTTGGATCGGTCGCATAGCTTCCTTCCGGTGCATTATAATGAACTGGATTATAGCCCCAGTTATATTGCCGCAGCGGGTCGCGTTCATCCACCCCGGCGAAATCATTAAACGGCAGCAGTTCAACATGCGTAACACCTAATTCCTTTAAATAGGAAAGCCCCGTTGTCGTCTGATTTGGCCCCTTTGTATCAAGTTCGGCCAATCCTAAATATTTTCCTTTATGGACTATACCGCTTTCGGGATGAATGGTAAAGTCGCGGATATGCATTTCGTAAATAATCGCGTCAGCCGGTGAAGAAAGCGGAGGGAGAGGCGGCTTTTCCGTTCGTGTTTTCGCCAAATCAACAATCACTCCATACTCCCCGTTGACAGAGACGGCCACCGCATACGGATCCACCGCTTCGCGCCAAATTTTGTTTACACATACGACGTAAGTGTAATACATTCCTTCCAAATCGCTGAGTACGGTTGTCGTCCATACTCCTTTTTCCAGCCGCTCCAGCTCTATATATTCGGCCGCGTTCGTTTGCGGTTGAACTAGCTTTACTTTCACCTCTGTCGCCGTCGGCGCCCAAATGCGGAAAGTCGTTTTTTCCTTTGTATACTCTACACCTAAATCGCCGTCATAAAAAAAATGGTCATCAAATGCCGCTGTCCGCACGACTGCGCCAATTTGCAAATCGGTCGCTTCTCCTTGATGATCATAAAGAAGATATTCCCTTCCTATTTCAATCGGGATCGTACATAAACATTCGTATTTGACACTTTCCCCTAAATCCGTTTTTCGCTCTATGGCTAAAGGATGCCGCTTACCATATGGCGTTTCTAACGTAAAAGTTTGCATTTCTCCATTGCAATACGACTTCGGCACTAACACCGTCACCATATTCATTGCATCTAAATATGCGGCAAATTTCCGATTTATATCTAGCAAATCTGCTCACCTCCCTTTTGATACAGGCTGTGTTATTATCATACGTGAAAGAAAAAATGCGGTGCCAAGAAAGTGGGTGACAGCTGAAGCATTCTCGTATGTCGGAGAAATTTGTGTAAACAAAAAAAGGTGTAATTAGCTTTACACCTTTTCCTCATCCGTATTCCAAGCGGTTCGGATATCATAATGGCTGTAGCAATGACGGAGCAGTGAAGACGCCGCTTTTAATTGTACATGCTTTAGCGGAATCGCCAGCTGTCTTAACTCCGCAAACCAGCGGGCATAATTTCGTTTATCAATGCATTCGATACCGCTAAGAGAATGGTGGTCATCGATATAGCCGTAGCGATTAATTACCGCTTTTCTCACAGGGAAATCGATATGATACCGTTTATATATATCAGCAACAATTTTTTCCATGCGCTGCAGTGCAATAACCGGGTTGATTCGTCTTCTTTCTCCCCGCTTCGTCATCTCCGTCCAAAAGCGGTCGGAAGAAGCGATGATAATATTATCTTTTTCTCCTTCGACAATGGTGATGCACCATGTTGCTGTCGGGCTTAGCAAAAGGATATCGAGTTCGACTCGGGCGCTTTTTACTAAAAATACTGGCTTATATAAGCATAGGTACGTATCGGGAAAACGCTGCAAAAAATATTTTAATGTTTCGTCGTAGTAAAATTTTGATTCTACATTGGATTCAGACCAGGCGGTAGAACTTGCCCACTTTAGCTGCATATGAAATATTTCTTCTAAAAATAACAGTTTTAGTTCATCGATATTGTCGGCTTTCATTGCAATATCGTTCTTATCAGCGCTTGGAACGTCCGCATCATCTTCTGATATGGAAGAACGCCGAACCCATTTTTTCATCCGCTCCAACAACGACGGCTTTTCCAGCAGCCACTCCCATGTTTCCTCTTGGGCGGGAGCAGGATTGCTTCTTCGGGCAGTTTCCCATCGTTCTTTCGTTTGCTCCCATTGCTTTTTCTTCAGGCGAATAAATTCAGGAGCATAGTGATATACATCGGTTTCATATCGAGAAATATAATCTTGCAGCTTAATTAATTGACCCACACTTGCCACACTCCCCTTTTAACATGTCCACCGAGAAGTTTCCCACCTCTTAACGGAGTGTAGGTGGGAGAGGTTCATGGAGTTGCTTTTTCCGAAAACGGAAACGAAGCGATTGCCTCATACTTTGGCGTTCTCTCTAAATGGGTTTGATATAGCACGATTTCATGAACTGAAAAAGTCGCCGCTATCCTCGGTTTCTGTTTCAGCTCCTCGAGGCGAAACGTCTCGCTTCCTTGCCATTTGCGGGCAATGGTAATATGCGGGGTAAATGGCCGTTTGTCTAAAGAAAAGCCGATATCGGTGCAAGCTGTATGCACATCGCGCTGCAGCACCCACAGTTTCTCTTCTTTTTCCACTCCTTGCCATAAAATGCGCGGTGCGGTTCGGTCGCCAAACGTACCGATTTCCGATAACGATAAAGAAAACGGGGTATGGCGTACTGTCACTTCAGCCATCTTTTCCCGCACTTCTTCTACCTTTACCGGTGGAACATGCCCTAAAAACGCTAATGTAATATGATAATCTTCTTCGTGCACCCATGTCCGGAACGGAAAAGCAGAGGCGATTTGCTCTTTCCATTGGGCAATTTGCTTTTTGACTTCCGCAGCAATCGGAACCGCGATAAAATAATGTGTTTGTTTCATCTTTCTTCACCTGCAGAATGATTTTTCTTATTTAGCCAATAAATCGCGATTAATGCCAATATGCCGATAAACGTACAAACGCTAAAAAATAAATATACAGCTCCAATATGGTAGCGATCAAGAAGATATCCGCCGATAAAGGTGCAAAACCAGGCGCCCAATCCGTTCCCGGCAGCAGAGTAAAGGGATACGGCTGTCGCCTGCACATGCTTCGGAGCGATATCGCGCACATATTGAAGCGCCACCGGGATCGACAAGCCGACGGAAAAACCTTGCACAATCGTTGTCATATATACGAGAACAAGCGGCGGTTCCCAAAAATACAGGAGCCAGCGCAAGCCCGATACTACCGTGGCAAAAATGAAGAGCGGAATCAGTCCGAAGCGGCGGATCAGTCCATCCGTCATTTTCATAAATGGCGCTTCACTTCCCGCAGCCAGTAAAAATGCAAGTCCAATTCCTGTCAATGTTCCGCCAAGCTGCTTAATCAAGATGCCAAAATAAGAATTATTGGCTAAAATCGGACCAAAAATGAGAAACGTAGAGAGCAGCAATAGCAAAAAGTGTGGAATGGCAAGCAACTGTTTGACTCCGCGAAGCGTTCCCCCATTCATCGTTTGGCTCTGTTTTGGAAACCGCCAGGCAAGCAAAGCGGCTAATATTAGCATAAACGAAAACAAATAAAAAATGATAATAAAGGCAAAACGGTCAGACAACGAGCCGCCGGCTAATACGGCGACCGCAAAGCCGAGTGACCCCCATAAACGAATCGAGCCATAACTGCCGCCATCTTGTTGTACGTGATGAAGGGCAATGCTATCTGAAATCGGCACGATGGCGCTTTGCATCGCTGCGAGCAAAGCCGTGATCACAATAAGCCAGTGATATTCCTCAGCCAATGAATAAACGAATCCGATGATTGCAGTAACCCATAATGCAATGGTTAGCACGAAAACGGGTTTGCGTGTATAATCGGTAATCATTCCCCAAAGCGGCTGGGTCAGCATCATCACTACCGGGCTGATGGACATGATGGCCCCGATCTCCGTCCCGGAAAGTCCAACCTCTTCTTGCAAATAGACAGACAAAAGTGGAAATAGCGCCCCAAAGGCGAAAAACACAAAAAAATAAAAAAGCGGAAATACATTCTTGCTGGTCGATTCCCCACGTTTCAGCGTTGCTTCCATGCCGCTTCTCCCATCCTTTCGCAAAAAAGCACCGCTCCACAAAGAGCGGTTAACTTTATCGTAACATAAATTTGGTAATTTTTCATTTCGCTAATTCATAAATAGCTTGGGCATAAATAGCCGTAGCTTTTAGCAAATCATCAATGATGATGTATTCATCTTTTTGGTGTGCTACGTCCGGCCGTCCCGGGAACAGCGGCCCAAACGCGACTCCCGCTTTTAAGGAGCGGGCATAGGTACCGCCGCCGATGGAAAGCAGCGTAGCGCGCTCACCGGTTTGCTCTTCGTATACACGTTGCAGCGTCCGCACTAGTTCATGATTTTGGTCGACATAATGCGGTTTGGAGTCGCTGAAACGCTCAACCGTAAAGCCATGTTGCGCCGCAACGGCTTCTAGTTTTTGTTTTGTTCGTTCTATTTCATTCGTAACCGGGTAACGGATGTTTAAACCAATTTTTGCACCGCCTTGCCGGTCGTACGACAAGATGCCGACGTTCACCGTTAAATCGCCGGTAATCTCATCACGGTAGGCAATTCCTAACTGTTTTCCCCGTGAATCGGCAAAGAAATAGTCGGTTATAAAGCGAATAAACGACATTGCCGGCGCATCGAGCTCGATGTTAGAAAGCCACTTCGCCAGCCATAAGCCGGCATTTTTTCCATTGTCCGGCTCCATCGCGTGCGCGGAAACCCCTTCTAGTTGAAAAGTGATCATTTCACCTTTGGCAACGGTATTTCCTTTCATGTTTGCCTCACGTAAAAACTGATGATACTGCTGCTCTATTTTTTCTTTTTGTTCACCATTGACAGCCAATACTGCTTCGGCAAAATCAGGCACCATATTGTAACGGCGGCCGGCGCGGAACGAATGCAGCCCAATTCCGCCTTGTCCGCTCATTTCGGTAAACGGCTGACGCAAATCGAGGTCGACAATTCCTTTTTCTGCATAAATAATCGGGAAATCCGCATCCGGAGCAAATCCCATTGTCGGCATTTCTTCATGCTTGAAATAATGGTCAACACAGCGCCAGTCGCTCTCTTCATCCGTTCCAATAATCATGCGCACCCGTTTTCGAAGCGGCAAACCGAGTTCTTTTACAATTTTCATCGCATAAAACGCCGCCATTGTCGGCCCTTTATCATCAATGGCGCCGCGGGCATATATTTTTCCATCGCGAATTTCCGCCGCAAACGGATCGCTCGACCAGCCGTCCCCAGGCGGTACGACATCGACATGGCATAATATACCGATAAGCTCATCGCCTTGTCCCATTTCTAAATGTCCAGCCAGTCCAGCGAGATTTTTGGCTGTAAACCCCTCTTCCTGCCCCCGCTGCAGTAAAAATTGCATTGCTTCGTATATCCCGCGGCCAAACGGCGCTTCCGCTGTCGCATTTTCTTCATCAAGAACGCTCGGGATGCGCAAAAGCGCCTGCGTATCTTGAATCAACGCTTCTTTCCGCTTTAATACTTCTTCCAGCCAATTGATGCCCACACCTACTCTTCCTTTCTTTTTCATTGCTCTTTGTTGTCAACGTAACACAAATAAATCGACAAAGTCAAAGTTTTCTTTTTGCAGCGATATTACAATTCCTTCACAAAATGTTTAAATATTTTGTTAATATCGGCAAATGGGTAGCATTTTTCATCTATTTTCGTGTAAAATGATAGTAAAAAGACAACAAGATATAATCTCTCATCTTGGAAACCGTGATGTTGTGCCATGCGAATGATGCAAAGATAGGGAGTGGTCTTTTGAAACCTTCAACACATCGTATGCTAACACGGATTAAATCGGTGTACATGTACATTAGCGAGAAAGGAACCGTAACGACACAGGAACTTGTTGATGAGTTTGGCACCACCCCAAGAACGATTCAGCGCGATTTAAATGTGTTAGCGTATAACGACCTAGTTCGCAGCCCTAGCAAGGGCAAATGGACGACAACCAATAAGAAGGTGAGAATATCTTCTTAATGGATGCGAAGAAGAGAGAAAGGTGAGAGGTTATAACAAGACAAGAATAAGCCTCAACATGCCAAAAAAGGATATGTATTTCGTTTGCATATAAAAAGGAACCTAACCAAGGTTCCTTTTTTTTGGCGCTTTTCACATTTTCCCGAGAAGTTTCTCTTCCTCTAAACGGAGTAAAGGGGGGAGAGGTTTATGGGCGAAACTGTTTTAACATTTCCACCTCTTCATCGGTTAATTCGCGATATTCACCAACATCTAGTGAAGGATCGAGAACAAGAGGCCCCATTTGAATCCGCTTTAAGTAAATGACCCGTTTGCCTACCGCCCGGAACATCCGCTTCACTTGGTGAAACTTTCCTTCTGTGATCGTTACCTCTACATCGGAACGAAGCCCGGATTTTAAAATAACGAGCTCCGCCGGCTTCGTTTCGTAACCGTCATCTAGCACCACGCCGCGGCGGAATGCCGCCACATCTTCCGCTGTCACCTCTCCGTCAATGACAGCAAAATACGTTTTTGGCACATGTTTTTTCGGCGAAAGTAATTGGTGGGCCAGCTGTCCGTCATTCGTCAACAATAAAAGCCCTTCCGTATCTTTATCTAGCCGCCCGACCGGGAATGGCGAAAACACGCGGTCTTCCTCTTCCAGCAAGTCAACGACCGTTTCTTCTATCATATCTTCCGTTGCCGAAATGACTCCCGGCGGCTTGTTCATCATTAGATAAATAAACTCTTTATACTCCACTTCTTCTCCCCGCACTGTCACGACCTGCTCTGTCGGGTTGACTTGTGTTTGCGGATCTTTGACCACAACTCCGTCAATTTTGACGACCCCTGATTTCAGCAATTTTTTTACTTCTTTTCTTGTCCCATACCCCATGTTGGCCAGCATTTTATCAATACGCAGCCCCAATATTTTCACCACCTTAAAAAAATTTGGGTCAAATTAGGCGTTTGTCTAGTCCGCATTCTTCCTATTTCCATACACTATGAAAGAAAAAGGAAGAAAGGAGATTGACCCATAATGAATTATTATTATTATCCTTCAATGACAGATGATTATCGTCAACAACCTACTCAACCTTTTGGTCCTGGCTTCCCAGGAGGTTTCCCAGGAGGTCTCGGAAACATTCAGCAGCAACTGAATCGAATCGAACGGACGTTAGAGCGTCATGAAGATCGTCTCAATCGTCTTAACCGTCGCTTGCAACGAGTCGAACGCCGGCTTGGGCTTCCTTTTGAACAATTTTAATCTTTTAGAAAAGAAGGCGGCTAGGAGACCGCCTTCTTTTCCTTTTTACGGCGCAAAAATGCAAAGCGATCGCCAAACAGCGAAACAAACAGACCAGACCGGGCGCTGAAGAAGAAATACACTCCTGCGCCGACAAGCGCGCCAATTGCGACCATCACGATCGATTCCACTATTCCGCCATGATAATGCAGCATCGATTTCAAAAACAGCTGCACAATCGCAACCAATACGGACATAAGCGCCGTTAATATGCCAATAAAAATCGTGCGGCGTATGACAAACTGATATCGGTAGTTGGTGTATTTTTTAATAATCCATAAATTAAAGACAACCGAAGCAAAATAACCGATCGTCGTCGCCAAAATCGCGCCAACCGTCGCAAACTTGGTAATTAGGAACGTATTGAGGGACAGCTTTAAAATCAGCCCCATCGTTAAACTGATGACCGTAAAACGCTGCTGATTAATCCCCTGCAACACGGCCGCCGTCACGGAAAACAATGCGAACAAAATGGCAGTTGGCGCATACCAGCGCAACACTTGCTCCCCGAGCGGATCATGGCTATAAAACGCGGCATACACCGGCTCGGCGAGAACGGCCATTCCGACAACCGCCGGCAATGTTAAAAACATGATGACTTGAAACGTTTGATTTAAATATTTCCGCAGCGATTTTTGGTCTCTTTCTACATACGCCTTTGTGATGGTTGGAATGAGCGTTAAACTAAAGGAGGTTGCCAGCGTCACCGGAATCATCACCAATTTTTGCACCCACATATTAAAAACTGAGTAGGCGTGCTCCGATATCTTCCCGAGTCCGATACTGGCCATCGCATGGTTAAATGTAAACTGGTCGACTAACTGGTAAAGCGACATCGACAGTCCGACAAATACAAACGGAGCGGCATACAGCAATAATTCTTTATACATTTCTTTTACGGAAAGCGTCACCTCGCCGCGGTCCCTCGCTAATAACTTGTCCAAATATGGCTTGCGCTTCCACCAATACCAAAGAAGAACGATAAGTCCTCCAACCGCTCCGACAAAGGCGGCAAACGTCGCCACGCTGACAGCGGTAACGACAGAGCCGTTCAATACGCGCATCACCACATAGCAGCCCGCAAGCAGAAAAACGATGCGAACAATTTGTTCGACAACTTGGGATAAGGCTGTCGGTCCCATCGATTCATGACCTTGGAAAAAACCGCGAATCAAGCTCATCACAGGCACGACAAGAAGCGCAAAGCTTACGGCACGAATGACCGTGACGACATCGTCAATAGAATTGACATTTGCCCGTTCATCAATGACAAACGGGGCAAGCCACGGCGCAATCATATATAAAATCGCGCACGACAAGATGCCGGTTAGCATCATAAATCGCAGGCCTGAACGAAACAGCTCGTAACCAAGTCGGTATTCTTCCAACGCATTATACTTGGACACGAATTTGGAAACGGCCAGCGGCAGCCCTCCGGTAGCAAGGCTGAGGAAAATTTGGTACGGCACATACCCGTACCCGTAAAGCGCGCCGCCTCGTTCGCCAACAAGATGATAAAAAGGAATTACGTAAATTAAACCGAGAATCCGAGAAATCATGACACCAGCTGTCAGAATAAACGTCCCGCGCAATAATTTCGACGTAGACATACGATCCCTTCCCTAATTTGATCACATTGAAAATAATAACTATGTTATTTTATCATATTTTTGATCAGGTCGAGAAATTTTCCCCCGCTCCATTATAATCCAGAAGGAAAGGATCGTGAAAAACATGAGATATGAAGTGATCGTGATCGGGGGAGGCCCGTCGGGATTAATGGCAGCCATAGGCGCGGCAGAACAAGGGGCAAAAGTGCTGCTTCTCGAAAAAGGAAATAAGCTTGGACGAAAGCTCGCCATCTCCGGCGGCGGACGATGTAACGTAACAAACCGTCTCCCTGTCGAAGAAATTATTAAACATATTCCTGGAAACGGAAAATTTTTGTACAGCGCTTTTTCCGAATTTAATAATGAAGATATTATTCGCTTTTTTGAACGGTTAGGCGTGCAATTGAAAGAAGAAGACCACGGCCGTATGTTTCCGGTGACTGATAATGCACAATCCGTAGTGCAAGCGCTAGTAGACGAGCTAAAACGGCGCCAGGTTGAAGTGCGTCTGGAGACACCGGTGGCTGACGTCGAATATGAGCAAGGGAAAGTAACCGGCGTCACGCTAAAAACCGGTGAATTTATCGAAGCAAAGGCAGTCGTCGTCGCTGTGGGCGGCAAATCGGTTCCACAAACCGGCTCTACCGGTGACGGTTACGCCTGGGCAGAAAAAGCGGGACATACGATTACGGAGCTGTTTCCGACCGAAGTCCCGATTACATCGAAAGAACCGTTCATTCAGGAACGGATTTTGCAAGGCTTGTCGTTGCGCGATATCGCTTTAAGCGTTCTGAAACCAAACGGAAAACCGATCATTACCCATCGAATGGACATGCTTTTTACCCATTTCGGCATTTCCGGCCCCGCCGCCCTTCGCTGCAGCCAATTTGTCGTTAAAGCGCTGAAAAAGTATGGCAAAGATGCGGTGATGATGTGTATTGATGCGCTTCCTGACCAAAATAAGGAAGAGCTGTTTCAGCACATTGCCCATCTATGCAAGGAAGAGCCCAAAAAAGCGATCAAAAACGTGTTGAAAGGCTTGCTGCCGGAGAGATATGTCTTATTTTTGCTAGAACAAAGCGGCATCGACCCGCAGGCACCGGCTGCCACCGTATCGCACGAGGCGATTCGAACGTTTGTCCACCAGTGCAAACAGTTTACATTCCACGTTCACGGCACATTGCCGTTAGAAAAAGCGTTTGTCACCGGAGGAGGCGTTTCGGTGAAAGAAATCCAGCCGAAGACGATGGCTTCCAAATGTATGGAAGGTCTTTATTTTTGCGGGGAAATTTTAGATATTCACGGCTATACAGGCGGTTATAACATCACCGCAGCGCTGGTGACCGGCCGTCTCGCTGGCGTCAATGCTGCTGTATATGCCATTTCCCACCGGACCTAATAGGTAAACGTTAGGTCCGGTAAATAATCATTGCCGAAAAGCAATAAATTTGCTCTCCTTCCGACTCCATCGCCGCCACGCTGTATTTGACGTCGATTAACTGTCCATCTTTTAATCGCGATAAAAAATCGTTCACTGCTGTTTCTAAATCTTTCTCATGTTCCTTATCAAATATTTTGACTTTGTACATTTTGCTTCTCCTCTCCCGGCTTTTTTCTTCCATTTCATCATTTTCACCGGCTATTGTGTGAATTCCTTTATTTTTATAAAGCAACAAATAAAAGATATTTTTCTTATTTTCTTCAAACAAGCCCCATTTCCTTATGAGAAATAATACTTATCTAAAATAAAAATCAGCTGGTGACATTTGTGCCAGCTGATTTTTATTATTATTCTACAATCACAGTTGGCGGTGGAAACTGATCTTTAGCAACTTCTTTCGGCTCTTGGTCATGGCCAATAAGAACAAGCGCCCCTAATACCACCACCGCCAATACACTAACAATCACTTTTTTCAACATAATCCCTCCTATATATGAATAATTTTTTTCAAAAACTCATAGCTCATTTTATAGTATTTGCTTGCTAACTTATACTTGCGACACCGTTCGTAGTAGTCCGCTAAATATTCAGCATATTGTGCCACGTCTTCATATTTTTTATGTTTTTGAAAATAAGGGAGAACCTCATTTTTCATAAACATTTCAAAGTCTCGCTCAGAAAAGTTATTCGACAATAAATATTGATAGACAGTAAAATGAAAGTAATATTCAGATGAAGTATAGTCGGAATGCTGTCTCAAAAGCTGTAAGCTTTCTTCCACAATTGCCAGTGCCTTGCGATAATTTTGCGAACTATAGTATTCTTTGATGAGGGAGAACAAGGTGATAAAACGATCGGCAAGCATAGCTTGTCTTTTATATACTAAACTATTTTCATAGTGTTGAATTGCTTCCCGATACTCCTTCATCATCGATTTTAAATATCCTAAATTATGCTCAATAATGCCCAGCAGTTCAATATCGTTGACCATTTGCGCCGCCTTTTGCGCAAGGGAGTAATATTCGAGCGCTTTGTCCATCTCGCCATACCTTCGATAGCAAATTCCTAGCAGCACATGACATTCCGCGCTTCGCTTTAAGTTATAATCTGCTTGGTAAATGGCTAGCGCGCGCTGCACATAGTTGATGCAGCTTAACATTTTCCATAACCGACTGTATGCAAGCGCTAATAAATAATACAGATCCGCTTCTTCCCACTTTGGAAACGATTGAAGCCGAAACAGCTCCTCTGCCTTTTTATAATATTCGAGCGCTTCTTCATATTTTTCTATGCAATAATATAAAAGCCCGACAAATTTGTAATAGTAGTATTTCATTTCATGGTCAAATGTATTGTACAATTCACGAATCTGCATCATCGCAGCTTCGGCGGCGGAAATATTTTTTATGAACAAATAATAGCGCATCTCCATTAGCAGAAAATAGGTATTTGCTTCCGCATCGTTAAAATACTCTATTATTTTCTTTAGGTTTTCATACATTTCCACTGCTTTCCATTCATTTTTATCCGTTATTGCCTTATACCATAACATCATTTGCTTCATCAGTTCATTCATCCGTTCGTTAAATAAGTTGTCAATCCCAAGCCGCTGATAAAGCAAGTGCAACACTTCTTCACTCGGCGTTACCTGGTTGTTTTCAATTTTCGACAAATACGATATGGAAATAATTCCTTCCGCCACTTCCTCTTGAGTCATTTCTTTTTTGAGACGGGTGAGTTTTAAGCGATCGCCAATCTTCAATAAATATCTACCCCTTTATCTATTAGTCTGAATAGTTTAAATTTAATGAAAATTATACAATATTTTTGTCAGATTAGGAAGTAGCTAATAGTGCTAAAGGGATAGAAAAAAAGACGGCATCGCTTTTATATCTTTTATTATACTAAATAATGCTCTTTCGTTTATTGAGAAAATCAACGGGTTACAAGTGCAATAATTCTATGTTTCCATATTTCATTTGGGAAAATATCGCCGTGTTGACGAAAAACGAGTTGCAAAAATGGCACCATCTTGAAAAAAAACGCTCGGTCATTTTTCGTCAAGAAACAACCGAACGTTAAAAAAGCACTAGGATGATTTTTTGATGTCAACCACCTAAAACAATAGGCTATTTTTTCGGCACCGTATCTCCTTCCCATTCGAGCATCCCGCCGACCATATTGCAGACGCGGTAGCCTAATTCTTGCAAATAATAGCAAACGTTTTCGCTGCGCCGGCCGGAACGGCAGACGAAAATATACTCTTCCTCTTTATTGAATTCATCGAGCCGGCTTGGAATTTCCCCCATTTTGATATGTTTGGCGCCAGGGATCATGCCGAGCGCGACTTCCTCATCTTCGCGAACGTCGACAATGTTCAGCTTTTCGCCGCGATCAAGTCTTTCTTTTACTTCCGCAGGGGTGATTTCTTTAATTTCGTCCATCACTTCGTCTCCTTTCTATTTTCTATACATATGCCCCTCGCAAAGGAGGGGCGCTAGATTAGTTCGCTACAATATTCACCAATTTTCCAGGAACGGCAATGACTTTACGCACCGTTTTGCCAACGATATGTTCTTTAATTTTTTCATCCTGCAATGCTATTTGTTCAAGTTCCTCTTTCGATAAATCCGCGCGCACATGCAGCTTCGCTCTCACTTTACCGTTCACTTGCACGACGATTTCAACTTCCTCTTCCACCAGTTTCGATTCATCGTACGTCGGCCATGGCTCGTACGCGATCGTATCGTGATGGCCGAGTTTTTGCCATAATTCTTCTCCGATATGCGGGCAAACCGGTGATAATAGTTTCACAAACCCTTCCATATATGCTTTTGGCAGCTGCGGCGCTTTATATGCTTCGTTAATAAACACCATCAATTGCGAAATCGCCGTATTAAAGCGAAGCGCTTCATAATCTTCGGTCACTTTTTTCACTGTTTGATGGTATACGCGCTCAAGCGTATCGATTTCCGGATTGTCGACGATTTTTGGGTTCAGCTCACCGTTTTCTTCGACAAACAAGCGCCAGACGCGATCTAAGAAGCGGCGCGCTCCGTCCAATCCTTTTGTCGACCAAGCGATCGACGCTTCGAGCGGTCCCATAAACATTTCGTATAACCGCAGCGTATCGGCGCCATGGCTCTCGACAATATCGTCCGGATTGACGACGTTCCCTCTTGATTTGCTCATTTTTTCATTGTTTTCGCCAAGAATCATGCCTTGGTTAAACAGTTTTTGGAACGGCTCTTTTGTCGGCACGACGCCGATGTCGTATAAAAACTTATGCCAGAAACGCGCGTACAATAAGTGAAGTACCGCGTGCTCCGCCCCGCCGATATAGACATCAACCGGCAGCCATTTTTTCAATTTTTCCGGATCGGCCAGTTGCTTGTCGTTGTGCGGATCGATATAGCGCAAATAATACCAGCAGCTTCCGGCCCATTGTGGCATCGTGTTCGTTTCGCGGCGCCCTTTTTTGCCTGTTTTCGGATCGACGACGTTCACCCATTCTTTGATGTTGGCAAGCGGCGACTCTCCCGTGCCGGACGGTTTAATTTGATCGGTTTTTGGCAGCTTTAATGGCAGTTCTTCTTCCGGTACCGGCGTCATCGTTCCATCTTCCCAGTGAATGATCGGGATCGGCTCGCCCCAGTAGCGCTGGCGGCTGAACAGCCAGTCGCGGAGGCGGTATGACACTTTCTTTTGTCCTTTTCCATTGGCTTCTAGCCATTCAATCATTTTTTTGATCGCTTCTTCTTTGTTTAGACCGTTTAAGAAATCGGAGTTAATATGTTCTCCGTCACCCGTATACGGTTCTTTTGCAATATCGCCGCCGGCGACAACTTCTTTGATTGGCAAATTAAATTTTTTCGCAAATTCATAGTCGCGTTCATCATGCGCTGGCACGGCCATAATCGCGCCCGTACCGTAGCTCATTAACACATAATCGGCAATCCAAATTGGCAGTTTCTCACCAGTGACAGGATGAATCGCATATGCGCCGGTGAATACTCCTGTTTTTTCTTTCGCCAAATCGGTGCGCTCAAGGTCGCTCTTGCTTTTAATCGCGTCTAAATACGCTTCCACTGCTGCTTTTTGCTCTGGAGTTGTGATTTTTTCAACGAGCGGATGCTCCGGCGCCAGCACCGTGTATGTCGCGCCAAACAATGTGTCTGGGCGCGTCGTAAAGACAGTGAACGTTTCCTCATGGCCGTCGATTGCAAAATGGATTTCCGCGCCTTCTGAGCGGCCAATCCAGTTGCGCTGCATTTCTTTAATGCTTTCCGGCCAATCTAACTCTTCTAAGTCTTCGAGCAAACGATCCGCGTAGGCGGTAATGCGAAGCATCCACTGTTTCATCGGCTTGCGGATCACCGGGTGGCCGCCGCGTTCGCTTCTGCCGTTAATAACTTCTTCATTGGCAAGCACCGTGCCTAACGCCGGGCACCAGTTGACCGGGACTTCATCTATATAAGCCAATCCTTTTTCATACAGCTTTAAGAAAATCCATTGCGTCCATTTATAGTAATTCGGATCGGTCGTGTTGATTTCCCGGTCCCAGTCGTACGAAAACCCTAGCGATTTAATTTGGCGGCGGAACGTATTAATGTTTTTCTCGGTAAATTCCGCCGGGTCGTTTCCGGTATCAAGCGCGTATTGCTCCGCCGGCAAGCCGAACGCGTCCCATCCCATCGGATGAAGCACGTTATAGCCTTGCATCCGCTTCATGCGCGCCAAAATATCGGTGGCGGTGTAGCCTTCCGGATGGCCGACATGCAGCCCTGCTCCCGACGGATACGGGAACATATCCAATACGTAAAATTTCGGCTTGTCATCGTCATCGACCGTTTTAAACGTTTTATTTTTTTCCCAATAATCCTGCCATTTTTTCTCTATTTCTCGATGGTTGAAGCTCATTTGCCTTTCCTCCTATCTTTTTTTCTAGTAAACATTGTTAACAAGAGCGCGAATAAAAAAACCTCTCATCCCAAAAGGGACGAGAGGTGCCATTCCCGCGGTACCACCCTTCTTAGCATGCAAAACCGCATGCTCACTCTCATCATTAACGCAGATTCACGGCGGACATTACGAGGCGAAAGCCGCTCATGCCCGCAACTCCGAGGCGAGTTCGTGAACAAACTTCGGTTGACTCGCACCGACCGTCAACTCTCTGCCGTCCGTTTGTCCACTACTACTCCTCTTCACCGTTATTGACCGATATTGTTGATGTATAATATTTTAAAAAATTTGTCGGTTTATTGCAAGTAGGGAAAAATGGAGCTTATATGCTATATATGCCGTTCATCTCTGCACATGACTGTGTTATTCATCTATTTTATGCCGCATTTTCCGCGGATTCCGCTCATAGATGCCGTTTTGATTCATGATCCATTCGCGGCGAATGGTTATCCTGTAACCGTTTGTTTCTCCTTGTTTTGCTTCTTTGACAAATTCCGATCATAGAAGAGCGTCGTGACAAACGCAAGCGCGGCAAAGAAAACAAGCGCGGCAAACAACGGTTTCATGCCGGTGTAATCGGCGATCACCCCACCAAGCACCGGGCCGACCATCCTCCCTGCGGTAGCCGTGCTGTTAACAAATCCTTGGTAAAACCCTTCTTTTCCTGCAGGAGCGAGCTCGCTTGCCACCGTTGGAATCGCTGGCCAGACGATCATCTCCGCCATCGTCAAGACGACCATCGCAACAGCAAATTCCACGAATGAATCCGCTCCTAACAATAAAGCAAACGAAACGACAAAAATCGCAAACCCGACCAGCATTTGCCGCTTGATATAAGGCATCCAGCGCCGGATCGCGACAGACAAGAGCGGCTGCGCCAATACAATCAGCGCGCCGTTGATTGTCCAAAGGAGACTATATTGCCGCAGCGGAATATGAAGGGCCTGCGTATAAGCGGCAATCGTCGTCGGCCATTGTACATAGCTGATCCAGCATAAAAAATAACCGATACAAAGCGTCACGAGCGCGTACCAATTGGCGCGTGCCTCTCCTTTTACCGCTTCCGCCGCCTTTGATTTTGCCGCTTTGGCGACGCGGACATGACGCAATCCAAACACGATAAGCAAGCAAAAGACGGCGTATAGCAATAAATTGGCAAGGAAAATAAGCGTAAACGAATACGACGCCACTACGCCGCCAAGCGCCGAACCAACCGCCACGCCAATATTTTGCGCGACATAAAGCCCGTTAAACGCCCGTCTTCCGCCCTCTGGCCAAATTGCGCCCGCATACGCAGCCGCTACTGGGAATACAATCCCGCTTCCCATCCCGATGATCGTTAAAAAGATGGCGTAATGCGGCCAGCCATGAAAGAAAACAAGGCCAACAAGCGCAGCCATCGTCGCGATAATTCCGATCATCATCGACTTAAAACCGCCAATTTTATCAAACAATAGCCCTCCGGCTAAGTTTCCAACCACGCTTGCCCCGGAATTGAGCATGAGCACCATTCCAGCGACAGAGAGTGATTTGTCAAGCTGCTCATGAACGTAAATCGTATTCATCGGCCATAAAAAAGAAGCCCCTGTCACATTCATGGCCATGCCGATCATTAATATCCAAAGCGCACGGGGCATATGTACATCCTCCTTCAATATTTCGAGTGACAAAATAATTGTATGGATTTTACAAAAAAAAGGCAATAAAAATGAGCTTGCCGACGATTCGACAAGCTTTTATTCTTCGACATGCTGCTTCGATTTTTGCGGCTGCCCGCCTGTTTGTTCATACGCTCTTTTTGCCTGCTTTACCGGATCAACATCTTTTCCTAGTTCGATATCATTATTGTTAATGCCATTTCTCGTTTTTTGTTCCGGATTGTTTTGTTTCGACCGTTTTTTCACGACATACACTCCCCTTAATGATCAAGTAAAATCATTTGATTTTGCAGCTGTTCAAGCTGCAGGCGCATCCGATGCAATTGTTCACGCTGCTGGTCGTTGCAGCTGCGCGCTAAATGCGCCAAATCGTTGACGGCGCTCTCTAGCATTTGTTGCGCCTCTGTATATTCCGTTATGTTATAATGCTCTTGCTTTTGTGCTTCCGTGTATTGCTCTTTCGCATAACGAATGACATCTTCGCAATGCTGCAAAAATTCTTCGACCGATTGCCGCGTTGCCATTTGTTTTCCCTCCAACCG
Source organism: Parageobacillus sp. NEAU-HV-2 (assembly GCF_059115485.1). Taxonomy (NCBI): domain Bacteria; kingdom Bacillati; phylum Bacillota; class Bacilli; order Caryophanales; family Anoxybacillaceae; genus Parageobacillus; species Parageobacillus sp. NEAU-HV-2. Next base: position 30,689 of record NZ_JBXUJJ010000002.1, on the reverse strand, counting down.
TATAATCGTTTGTTTCATTTTTTAATGTGTGCATTTTATTTTCCACCTATCACGTTAATGATTGGTAATAGTCGATTTTTTCCGCCAATCGTGATACAATGCTGAAATGATATGACTTTACAAACAAGGAGGGAGCTGTGTTGGCACAGTTCAACCCATTTCCATATACAAACGACCATAAGCGTTACCATACGTGGAATTACCATCTGCGGCAGACGTTCGGGCATAAAGTGTTTAAAGTCGCGCTTGACGGCGGCTTTGACTGCCCGAACCGCGACGGGACGGTGGCGTATGGCGGCTGCACGTTTTGCAGTGCGGCAGGATCAGGAGATTTTGCCGGCAATCGTGCTGATGATTTGGTGACACAGTTTCATACCATTAAGGAAAAAATGCATCAAAAATGGAAAGACGGAAAATATTTGGCCTATTTTCAGGCATTTACGAACACGCACGCGCCGGTAGAAGTATTGCGGGAAAAATACGAAACCGTCTTAAACTTAGACGGGGTTGTCGGGTTGTCCATTGCCACGCGCCCGGACTGCCTTCCTGACGATGTTGTGGAATATTTGGCAGAGCTGAACGAGCGCACGTATTTATGGGTCGAGCTCGGTTTGCAGACGGTTCACGAGCGGACGGCCCTTTTGATTAACCGTGCTCATGATTTTCAATGTTTTGTCGACGGAGTCGAAAAACTGCGCAAGCACGGAATCCGCGTTTGTGCGCACATTATTAACGGGCTGCCGCTGGAAGATTACAACATGATGATGGAAACGGCGAAAACGGTGGCAAGCATGGATATACAAGGGATCAAAATCCATTTGCTTCATTTATTAAAAGGAACGCCGATGGTCAAACAATACGAAAAAGGGTTAGTGCAATTTCTATCCTTTGAAGAATACGTGAATCTTGTCTGCGACCAGTTGGAAGTATTGCCGCCGGAAATGGTCGTGCACCGCATCACCGGCGATGGTCCGATCGATCTCATGATCGGTCCGATGTGGAGCGTCAATAAATGGGAAGTGTTAAACGCCATTGACGCCGAACTCGAGCGCCGCGGCAGCTATCAAGGAAAGTATTATAAAAAAGAAGTGGTACGGCAATGAAATTGGTGAAAATTCTTCCGTTTACGCGGGTATTAATGGACATGGCGGTGAAGGAAGGCGACATCGCCGTCGATGCCACGGTCGGAAACGGACATGATACCCTTTATTTGGCAGAGCGCGTTGGGGAGAAAGGCCGCGTATTCGGTTTTGACATTCAGCAAGAAGCGATTGCGGCGGCATCCGCCCGTCTTCAAGAGCATCATTTGCTCGAGCGAGTGACGTTGTTTCAGGCAAGCCACGATCAATTGATCGAAAAAATCCCTGCTGTCTATCACGGACACATCGCCGGCGCGATGTTTAACCTCGGCTATCTCCCCGGCGGTGACAAACGGATTGTGACAAAACCGGAGTCAACGATCCGCGCCATTGAACAATTGCTGCAAATCATGAAAAAAGAAGGAATCATTGTCCTCGTCGTCTATCACGGCCATCCGGAAGGCGCCATCGAACGGGATGCGCTTCTTCATTATGTAAAAGCAATGGATCAAAGGCACGCTCACGTATTAAAATATGAATTCATTAATCAAAAAAACAATCCCCCGTTTATTATTGCCATCGAAAAACGGTAAAAAGGCTGTCCCTTTAGGAAAGAGACAGCCTTTTTTGTTTAGAAGACAATGCAAGCTTGTTTTGCCATAAGCGATATACTTTTCCGTTCCAGTAAAAAAACCAAGAAACCGCTCCGCCTGCACGGACAAGCTTTCTGGCAAGGCGGCGAAGCTCCCGCTGTTTTTTCACTTTTTTATCCGATAAATATAGACCGAGAAGGCCACGGTGAATAAGGCGGTGAAACTCCCCATGCGGCAACGCATTCACATGGCGGTCGGCTTCTTCAATAAAATGGCATAACCGTTCCAATAAAACGGACTGGCTTGGATAATAAAAACAGAAATTCAAATCTCCGCCTAACCGATCTTCTTCCTGGTCAATCAAATAATCAAGCAAAATATGTAGCCCTTGTATATACGGAAAATAACCGTCTCGTATTTGCTTGGCCATTTCCGCTTGAAATGTTTCGTTAAAGGCGTAAGCAACTAAACAAAAAATGCCTAGCGTAGAGCCGGAGCAGGCGGAAAACTCATACCATTCCATCGGTGGAAGCTGATCTTTATATTGTTTAAACCATTTTTCCAGGCGCGGCACGCGCTCCTCGACATGCACATGTTTATGCACTTGCAAATCGCAATAATATCCCGCCAACTCATGCAAAAACGGAACAATTTTATCATAATGCGTTACTTTCTTTAAAACACCTTGACATGTTCGTACAAGGTCATGTAAATAGCCACCGTCATCTTGCTCTTGACGATGCCGGTAATAATTTGCCACGTCGGCATCAATCGATAAAGCATCCGGCATCGACTCATGAAGAGCGCGGAAATCCAGCGGATCCAGCGACGTGCTTCGGTCACATAAATTATCCAAGTAATCGCTGATCGTTTGATACGCGACAATAAAGCGAATGCACTCTTCCATGTCCTTCCCGGCAAGGAGCGATAAAATGGCGCCGCCTTCGCAATGAAATGTTTTTGTTGCAATGCTGGCCAACGCTTGTCTGCGCAGCTCCGGGTCGGGAATGCGCTCCGCTTTTTGTCTCCAATAAGCCAATTCGCGGTGTACAACGGGAAAAACATCACGATATACTTTTTTCATCAATGTAATCGGATGCGTCGGTATTTTCAATAGGCTCACCTCAGATGCAGGAATGACATTGTTTAACGATATAGCTGGCATTGCGTATCTAAAAATGATTTAGCATAAAAGAAAACATCTTCCCGCTCCGGTTCATTAAAAATTTCATGGTATAGTTGATTCCATTCTTTATACATTTTTTCCGAAATGGATAAACGATCAAACCATTCTCTTACTGCCTTTTTATCGACAATTTTATCGTCGCCGCCCTGCATGAGCAGCAACGGAATATCCGGAAATTTTGCAATGCGGTGGAACGCCAATTCCATCGCCTTCACCAGTTCGCGATACCAGCGGACCGATACTTTCGTCACATACAGCTCATCCTGTTGATCGGTCTTATGCACTTCTTTATTTCTTGTTGCTAGTTCAACAGACAAACCAGAGTCAAATAAAAGGGAAGGAGCGATATAATTCAATACTCTAGAGAGCATATCAAGCCCCTTGGACGGATACGACACAAGCCCCAAGCAAGGAGAAGATAAAACAACTCCACGGATCGGGAGACGTTTTTCCTGCAAGGCGCGGATGACTACAAGCCCTCCCATGCTGTGGCCAAGCAAAAATATTGGCACATGAAATTGTTGTGCTTCTTTAACCCACTCTGCCACTTCATTAATATATTCGTCAAACGATTGAATGTGTCCACGTTTTCGCCGCGTTGTCCGTCCCAAGCCCGGCAAGTCTCCGGCGACGACATGGTAGCCGCTTTTGACCAGCTGCCCGATCAGCCATTGATACCGTCCGTGATGCTCGGCCGCTCCGTGGACAATGACAACCGCTCCTTTTCCATCGTTTGCCTCCCATTTCCACATGACCAAATCTCCTCCGTTTACGAATCGTGCCAATACTTGTACAATAATAATACCGAACCATTTTAGGAAAGGAAAGAAGCGTATGATTTACCCGTACAAAGGAAAAATTCCAAAGATAGCCAAATCTGCCTTTATTGCCGATTATGTCACCATCACCGGCGACGTGGTGATCGGGGAAGAAACAAGCATTTGGTTCAATACCGTCATTCGCGGTGATGTCGCCCCAACGATTATCGGCAATCGTGTCAATATTCAAGATAACTCAATTTTGCATCAAAGTCCAAACAATCCGCTTATCATTGAAGACGATGTCACCGTCGGCCATCAAGTTATTTTACATAGCGCCATCGTCCGCAAAAACGCACTAATCGGCATGGGCTCGATTATCCTTGATGGGGCGGAAATTGGCGAAGGGGCGTTTATCGGCGCCGGCAGCCTCGTGCCGCAAGGAAAAAAAATTCCGCCGCACACCCTTGCATTCGGCCGCCCCGCTAAAATCATTCGCGAACTGACCGATGAAGATGTCCGTGAGATGGAACGAATCCGTCGCGAATATGTAGAAAAGGGGCAATACTATAAGGCGCTGCAGCAAAAACAGTGATCATCGTTCCTTATTTTCAGTAATTTTAAAATCATTCCGATCCAATAAGGAGTAATGCTATGTCTGTCGTCTTGCTTCTTTTCATCATTGCTATCGCATTGTTTATGATATTTTCCCTAACAAAAGCATTATGGAAATCGGCAGTTGTTTCCCTTTTTATGCTTTGTCTTCTCATCGCACTGTTGCTCAACCAAAAAATAGAAACAACGATCGCGCGTTTAAAACAAACTTACTCAGCAGGAGAAACGCCAATAGGCAATGTTATTTCTCCTTCTGTTGAGAAGAAAATCAAACCTTCTGTGCTGCTTGATGTGCCGGCCATTCGCCAACTTCCAGAGTTACCGCGCGGCTGCGAAGTAACGAGCTTGGCAATGCTTCTTGAAGATGCCGGTGTACAAGCCGACAAACTGACGCTTGCTAAACAAATAAAAAAAGACCCAACTCCGTTTCAGCGAAAAAATGGCAAAGTGTATTTTGGCCATCCAAATGATGGCTTTGTCGGGGATATGTACTCTCTTACCACACCAGGCTTAGGTGTGTACCATAAGCCGATTAAACAGCTTGCTGAAATGTATCTGCCCGATAGAATCATTGACCTAACAGGAAGTGACTTTTCCGTGTTGCAGCAATATCTTTCGAAAGGAGTACCGATTTGGATTATTACCAACAGTACGTACAAAAAACTTCCTGAATCCGCCTTCCGTGAATGGGAAACGCCAAGAGGACCAATTAAAATTACATATTACGAGCATTCCGTCGTTATTACGGGATATGACCGAGATTATATTTATTTCAATGACCCGCTTACAGGCGAAAAAAATAAAAAAGCACCCAAGGCCGATTTTTTAGACGCCTGGGCGCAAATGGGAAGACAGGCAATCACCTATCAACCTGATTAGATGGATAGGGGCTGTCTGTCTTTTTCTTTTTTATATAGACGGGAAAAATCGTATTTTTTTTCGATATATACTTGGTGCCAAATCATAAAGACTAGCACAGTCCAGATTTTCCGGCTATGATCCGCTTTATTGGCGCAATGCTCCTCTAACAGGCGATATAGCACATCTTTATGGAACAAATGATCCGTTTCACTTTCTTTGATAACTGTTTTCGCCCAATCGTGCATTTCATTTTTCAGCCAATGGCGAATTGGCACAGGGAAACCAAGCTTCTTGCGGTGAAGGACATGGTCGGGAACAATGCCTTCTGCCGCTTTGCGTAAAATGTATTTTGTTGTATTATTAGCCGTTTTCATTTCTGGTGGAATTTTGGCCGCCACTTCAAAGACCGCTTTATCTAAAAACGGAACGCGTAATTCCAACGAATGGGCCATTGTCATTTTATCGGCTTTTAGCAAAATATCCCCGCGCAGCCATGTATGAATATCGATATATTGCATACGGTTGACAGGCGAATAATGAGTGGTTTCCTCATAAAACGGACGGGTAATGGTTGTATATTCCAGTCCGTGCTTGTATGCTTTTAGCAATCCCTCTTTTTCTTCTTCGCTATACATTTTCGCGTTTCCTATATAGCGTTCTTCCATCGGCGTTACCCCGCGCTCGATAAAGCTTTTCCCTTTTACCCCTTCTGGGAGAATGCGAGCAATGATGCGCAATGCCGATTTTACCCCGTCAGGCATCCGCTCAAAAATTTTTAGTGACTGTGGTTCACGATAAATGTTGTACCCTCCGAACAGCTCATCCGCTCCTTCTCCAGAAAGAACAACCGTTACATGCTTTCTTGCTTCGCGGGCGACGAAATAAAGCGGAACAGCCGCTGGATCGGCAAGCGGATCATCCAGATGCCAAACGATTTTCGGCAGCTCTTCCATATATTCTTCTGGCGGGATAACGTAGCTGATGTTTTCCACCCCTAATTTTTCAGCTGTTTCTTTCGCCACCTCAATTTCACTAAACCCTTCTCTTTCAAAACCGACCGAAAAAGTTTTAAAGTTCGGATGAAATTGTTTGGCAATCGAAGCAATGAGCGAAGAATCGATTCCACCGGATAAAAAAGAGCCAACCGGCACATCGCTGCGCATATGTACCCGCACGGAATCAAATAAAACATCGCGAATCTCTTTGACGAATTCATCTTCCGATTTCCATACTGGCTGAAACCATGCTTTCCAATAACGGTGTACCGTTAATTGTTCACCGACTTTCTTTTTGATGTAATGACCCGGCTCTAATTTTTTAATGCCAACGGAAATCGTCATTGGCTCAGGCACGTATTGAAATGTTAAATAGTGCTGAAGCGCGTCATAATCGAGAACATTATTTTCCATCGCATGCAAAATGCTTTTCTTTTCCGATGCAAAAAACGTCCGTCCTTCTTCTTCAAGATAGAAAAATGGTTTGATGCCAAATGGATCACGCGCGGCAAAAATCGTTTTTTCTTCTTTATCCCAAATGACAAACGCAAACATGCCACGGAGCTTCTCTACCGCTTTTTCCTTTTCATGACTATATAGCGCAATAATCACTTCCGTATCAGAGTATGTGGCAAATTCGTATCCCTTCGCACATAACTCTTCGCGCAGCTCAATATAGTTATAAATTTCTCCATTAAAAATAATCCAATATCGCTCATTTTCGTACGATAATGGTTGATGACCCCCTTCTAAGTCAATGATGCTCAACCGACGAAAGCCAAAATGGACATAGTCATCGAAAAAATACCCCTCGTCGTCTGGACCACGATGCGTGATCATATTATTCATTTCTTCAAACGTTTTCTTCCATTGCTCGTCTAGCATTTTTGGCTGATCATAAACACAACCAATAAACCCGCACATGTGTATTTCACCTACTTCTTTATATTCAGCATGCTTGATTATATCATAGATTTGAAGCAATAAAACTATAAAATTTTCCTTTTTTTTTTAAATAAAACGTTAACATATCGATTAAAAAAAGAGAGCTACAGTTGCTGTAACTCTCTTTTCCATATTCATTCATTTATTGTTGCTTCGCCAAGGAAAAAGCTTGCTCTTTCAATGCTTCTGCTTTATCTGTACGCTCCCACGGCAGGTCGATATCGGTACGTCCAAAATGGCCGTAAGCAGCTGTTTGTTTGTAAATCGGACGGCGCAAATCTAACATTTTAATAATGCCTGCCGGGCGTAGGTCGAAGTTGTTGCGCACGACTTCGATTAAAATGTCTTCCGATACTTTTCCTGTGCCAAATGTGTCAATGGAAATCGAGACCGGTCTTGCCACCCCGATCGCATAGGCGAGTTGCACTTCGCACTTATCGGCAAGTCCTGCCGCCACGATATTTTTCGCGACATAGCGGGCTGCATATGCTGCAGAACGGTCTACTTTTGTCGGATCTTTTCCAGAGAATGCGCCGCCACCGTGACGCGCGTAACCGCCGTACGTGTCTACAATAATTTTCCGTCCCGTTAAACCAGCGTCCCCTTGAGGTCCGCCGATGACAAAACGGCCTGTCGGGTTAATAAAGTATTTCGTATTTTCATCGATCAGTTCGGCTGGCACCACCGGCTTGATGACATGTTCTTTAATATCACGTTCAATTTGCTCTTGCGTAATTTCCGGATGATGCTGTGCGGATACGACAATCGTATCAACGCGAACCGGTTTGCCGTTTTCGTCATATTCTACCGTTACTTGTGTTTTACCATCTGGACGTAAATATGGCAAAATATCGTTTTTCCGAACTTCAGCTAAACGGCGTGCTAAACGATGCGCCAGCGAAATCGGAAGCGGCATTAATTCTTTCGTTTCATTGCAGGCAAATCCAAACATTAGCCCTTGGTCTCCAGCACCGATCGCTTCGATTTCCTCGTCAGTCATCTGACCTTCACGAGCTTCTAACGCCCGGTCGACCCCCATCGCGATATCTGGCGACTGTTCGTCAATCGATGTCAACACGGCGCATGTATCCGCGTCAAAACCGAATTTGGCGCGCGTATAGCCGATTTCGCGAACCGTATCGCGAACGATTCTTGGAATATCCACATATGTCGATGTCGTAATTTCTCCGCTTACGAGCACAAGCCCTGTTGTCACGCTCGTTTCGCAGGCAACGCGAGCGTTCGGATCTTTTTCCAAAATCGCATCTAAAATCGCATCGGAAATTTGGTCGCAAATTTTATCTGGATGACCTTCTGTTACAGACTCTGAAGTAAATAAACGTCTTTTTGCTGACATTCGTCATTTTCCTCCTCTTTCCGTAATCAAACATCAAAAAATGATGGTGCCGCAAACGGCGAGCGATACGGTACTCATTTCCCTTGTTCATTTTCTCATATAAAAAAACCTTTCCTGTAACGGTGAGGAAAGGTCATTGCAATCGTATTGCTCCTTTCACTCTTATCGTTCAAGGACATCGCCTTGCCACAGGTTAGCACCATTTCACATGTTTCCAGTTGTGACGGTTGCTGGGTTTCATCGGGCCTGTCCCTCCACCAACTCGGGATAAGAGTATCCGTTCAATGACTTATCATATCGTAATAAAGCCGAAAAAGTCAACAAAATGTGGCGAATTTTTTTTGAAAAAAACAGGAAAAATAAATAAAAGAAATCGTCACAAATAGTATGGACTAATAATAAAAATGTGTTATACTATTTAAAGAGGTTATTAAATATAAAAAGGCAGGTTTTGAACAATGGGGATCGCAAAAATGACCAATAAACTTTCTTTATTATTGCAAAAACCAAACGTATTTCATAATTTATCGGTAGCGCAGCTGGTGGAAAAAGTGTTGCAGCGAAAAGAAGGCCGGTTAACAGCTACTGGGGCAGTAGCGGTAACAACAGGCAAATATACAGGCCGCTCACCGAAAGATAAATACATTGTCGAAGAGGCGTCAACAAAAGCAAAAATTGATTGGGGAACAGTCAATCAGCCGATCTCGGAGGAAGTTTTCGAACGATTATATAATAAAGTACTCGATTATTTAATGGCCAAAGACGAAGTGTTTGTCTTTAAAGGCTTTGCCGGCGCTGACCCTAAATATCGTTTGCCGATTCAAGTCATTAACGAATTTGCTTGGCACAATTTATTTGCCCATCAATTATTTATTCGCCCAAGCGCAGAGGAATTACAAACACATGAAGCGCAATTTACGGTGATCTCCGCTCCAAATTTCAAAGCAGATCCTGCGGTGGACGGAACAAAATCAGAAACGTTTATTATCATTTCTTTTGAACGCCGCATCGTGCTAATCGGCGGAACGGAATATGCCGGCGAAATGAAAAAATCCATTTTCTCGGTGATGAACTATTTGCTTCCGGAGCAAGGGATTCTTTCGATGCATTGCTCCGCCAATGTCGGCAAAGAAGGAGACGTGGCATTATTTTTCGGACTGTCGGGAACGGGAAAAACGACGCTTTCCGCTGATCCAAACCGCCGCTTAATTGGTGATGACGAACACGGCTGGTCAAACCGCGGCATCTTTAATATCGAAGGCGGATGCTATGCGAAATGCATCAACCTATCTCGTGAAAAAGAACCGCAAATTTTTGACGCCATTGGGTTCGGAGCGGTGCTGGAAAACGTGGTGCTTGATGAACAGACAAGAATACCAGATTACGATGATGCAACATTAACGGAAAATACGCGCGCCGCTTACCCGATTCAGGCAATTGCCAACATCGTGGACCCAAGCATCGCTGGCCACCCATCGACGATTATTTTCCTAACTGCAGACGCGTTTGGCGTATTGCCGCCAATCAGCAAACTGACGCGTGAACAAGCAATGTACCATTTCTTAAGCGGCTATACGAGCAAGCTCGCCGGCACCGAACGGGGAATCACTTCTCCGCAGGCGACGTTCTCTACTTGCTTCGGCGCTCCATTTTTGCCGCTCCCGGCTGTGCGCTATGCAGAAATGCTCGGCAAAAAAATCGTTGAACATAACGTGCGGGTATTCCTTGTCAACACTGGTTGGACCGGCGGGGAGTACGGAGTTGGCAGCCGCATGAAGCTAGCTTACACACGCGCGATGGTGCAAGCAGCAGTCGAAGGAGAACTAGACAATGTCGAAACAGTGAAAGATCCTATTTTCGGCTTGGCCATTCCGCTTCATATTCCAGGAGTTCCAGATGAAGTGCTGCAGCCACAAAATACATGGGCTGATAAAAATGCATATGAACAAAAAGCAAAAGAACTGGCATCAAAATTCCGCGCAAACTTCCAAAAATTCAAGCATATCGCGCCGGAAATTGAAGCGCTTGGCGGTCCGCTTGTATAATCGAAAAGGAGGGAACGATTCCCTCCTTTTTTAATTCGTTGAATGCAAGGAGACAAGCTCATACGTGACAATCGTTCGATTATCGGCAAGTTCCAGTTTTTTTACCACCGCTTGACCACTCGCTTCGCTTTGCAGCGTTCTTCTAACCTCTAGCGGAATATCAAGAGGATAAAGGCGATATCCGTCTTTTTCTAAAATAAACAAATTATCTTTTACTCGCTTTTCTTTCCCTTTTGTGACAATCAGCGTTTGCAGCTCCAGCGGCATGCCCATTGCAACACACCCCTTTTCTTTTTATCGTATCATACATTCGGCTGTCTTTTCATCCATTCTGTCAACCGCCGGACGGTTTCACGATTTTCTTTTGGTGGAAAATAATGCGTAAAATGTGGAAAATACCATGTTGTCACTTGCTTATTTAATTCTTTCAGTCTTTTCTCAAGACGATACGCATGCTCAATCGAAACATTGCGGTCTTTTTCCCCATGAATGATTAAGACAGGAGCATGAATTTTCTCGATTTCGTATAATGGTGTCCGCCAGCGGTATCGCTCCGGATATTTTGCCGGCGTCCCACCGATGACCCGCTTCATCATTTTCCGCAAATCTTCCCGCTCCCAATAGGTAAGCGCTACATCGGAAACTCCGCCCCACACCGCAACAGAGCAAACGCCCGGCTCTAAAATCGCCGTATGCAGCGCCATCGCTCCCCCACGGGAAAAACCAAAAACATGAATCCGCTTTTCATTCACTTTTGGATGCTGCTGCAGCAGCCGAAACGCGGCAAGCGCATCATAGCGGTCTTCTCCGGCAAAATCCTCATTTCCTTCCCCTCCTTGGTTGCCGCGGTAAAACGGCGCCATCACAACAAATCCGTACGAGGCAAACTGAGTAATGCGCGCCAGGCGCACTTTCCCGACATTTTTAATACCGCCGCGCAAATATAAAAAACCGTCATACACTCCAGGCGCTTTCGGTATAGCCAAAAAGCCTTTCATTTTTAGCCCTTGGCATAAATACGTGACAAGAAATACATCAATGTGCGGATTGGGGGAAGGAAAGCGATATTGCTCGACAATATATCCATCCATGACCATTTCCTCCTTTTCATTAGGCATTCACACATTTTTTTTGTCTGCATACGATAAGGTGAAGTAAGTTACTTGTTAAGGAGGCCACCTTCATGAAAAAAATCGCCATAATGTCGCTTTTTCTCTTTCTCCTTATTATCCCTCTAGCTGCTTGCAGCCAACAAAAAGAGGAGGAAGTAAAAAAGATACGACTTGCGGAAGTAACTCGCTCTATATTCTATGCGCCGCAATATGTCGCCCTAGAAAAAGGGTTTTTTAAAGAGGAAGGGTTAGACGTGGAACTCACCACCACATGGGGCGGCGATAAAACGATGACTACCCTTCTTTCCGGCGGAGCCGATATTGCCCTTGTCGGCTCGGAAACATCGATTTATGTCTACAGCCAAGGCACGAACGATCCAGTCATTAACTTCGCGCAACTTACACAGACAGACGGGACGTTCCTCGTCTCCCGCCATAAAATTGAGAACTTTACTTGGGATCAGTTGAAAGGCAGCACTTTTCTCGGCCAGCGCAAAGGCGGCATGCCACAAATGGTTGGCGAATTTGTACTGAAAAAACACGGCATTGATCCGCATAAAGATTTAAACCTTATTCAAAATGTTGATTTTGCTAATATCGCCAATGCGTTTGCCAGCGGCACAGGCGATTTCGTCCAGCTTTTTGAACCAACGGCAAGCATTTTTGAAAAGGAAGGAAAAGGGTACATTATCGCCTCATTTGGCACAGAGTCGGGCCACGTGCCATATACCACTTATATGGCAAAACAAAGCTTTATCAATAAAAATAAAGATGCAATTGAAAAATTTACACGCGCTATCTATAAAGCGCAGCAATGGGTAGAGTCGCATAGCGCGGCGGAAGTAGCAAAAGTGATTCAGCCTTACTTTAAAGATACGGATCTTTCCATCATTGAAAAAGTCGTTGACCGCTATAAAAGCCAAGGCACCTATGCGACTAATCCGGTGCTCGATGAAAAAGAATGGAACAACTTGCAAAATATTATGGAAGAAGCGGGCGAACTGCCGAAACATATTGATCACAAAACGCTTGTCGATAATTCATTTGCCAAAAAAGTGATGGCTAAATAACGAAAGCGGGTGAAAAGATGAGCTTTTTAGTCGTCGACCGCGTTTCCCACACTTATTTTACCGAAAAAACTGCCGTGACGGCTCTTGAAAATATATCATTGACCGTAGAGAAAGGAGAATTTGTCTCCTTTCTCGGCCCTAGCGGCTGCGGCAAAACGACGTTGCTTTCCATTATCGCCGCCTTAATTGAACCTACGGAAGGAGCGGTGTTTATCGAAGGGAAAGAATTAGACCGCGCCCGCCCAGCCGCAGGGTATATGCTGCAGCAAGATTATTTGTTTCCTTGGAAAACAATCGAAGAAAATATTTTGCTCGGTTTAAAAATCATGGGAACATTAACGGAAGAAACGAAAAGACGAGCTCTTGATTTGCTTGCCTACATCGGGCTAAAAGGAATCGAATCGTATTATCCTAACCAACTGTCTGGCGGCATGCGCCAGCGGGTCGCACTCGTGCGCACGTTGGCGACAGATCCAAAAATGCTCCTGTTAGATGAGCCGTTTTCTGCCCTTGACCAGCAAACGAAATTAAAACTGGAAGAGTTGGTATGGAAAACATTAAAAGAGTATGGAAAGACAGCGGTGCTTGTCACTCATGACATCGGGGAAGCGATTGCGATGAGCGACCGTATTTTTCTGTTTTCGGCAAAACCGGGACGCATTATGCATACGTTTATGGTTCCCGATGAATTGCGGCGCTTATCGCCATTTGCCGCCCGTCAGCATCCTGCCTTTTCCGTGCTGTTCCAATCCATTTGGAAGGAGCTGGATGAAATTGAAGCAAACCAATGAGCGTATCCAGTCTCTTCATCAGCAATACATCGCTTTACTGAAAAAAGAAAAACGAGTCATTCGCCTGTTTCAGATCGTGATCTTTATCGCCTTTTTCCTCTTATGGGAGGCAGCCAGCCGCTTTCATTGGGTCGATCCGCTATTGTTTAGCTCCCCATCGGCGATTTGGAGTCTATTTGTTGAAAAGCTCGGCGACAACTCGCTTTTGACCCATACGTTCGTTACCATGTTCGAAACCATATTAGGATTTATTATCGGCACGGTGGCCGGTGCATTGTTAGGCGCACTGCTCTGGTGGTTCCCACGCCTATCGAAAACGCTCGATCCGTATTTAGTCGTCTTTAATGCAATGCCAAAAGTGGCGCTCGCTCCTATTCTCATCGTCGCACTCGGTCCCGGATTCACTTCGATCATTGCGATGGGGGTGATTATCTCTGTCATCATCACCACGATTGTTGTTTACTCTTCCTTCCAGGAAGTCGATGCGAACTATTTGAAGGTATTGCAAACATTCGGCGCCACCCGCTACCAATGCTTCAAAGAAGCGGTGCTGCCATCCTCGTTCCCGACGATTATTTCGACGTTAAAAGTCAACGTCGGCTTGTCCTGGGTCGGCGTCATTACCGGCGAATTTCTCGTTTCTAAACAGGGGCTCGGCTATTTGATTATTTATGGATTCCAAGTGTTCAACTTTACATTAGTGTTAATGAGCCTGCTTGTCATTGCCCTGCTGTCAACCGTGATGTATCAGGTCGTCACCATCATCGAAAAGAAATTGATGAAACATCGCTAGAGACGTTCCCGGCACGATAAAGAACGTCTCTTTATTTCTTCTAATGTCCGCGGAAGCACCTCATCTTTCATAATAAAACTAAACCGTTCATCTGTACGGATGTTTTTCGGCAATGTCGGAAGCAGTACCGGGCCGTTTGTTTCTAAATAGGAAGGCTGCTTCGCTATCGATGCGATTTCCGCAAAATAGATGTTTTTTACTATATCCGGTTCAACTTGATATTGGCCGATATAAGTGAGCAAACGAACCAGCCCCCCTGTTTCTTCCTTCACTTCCCGAATCGCCGCTTGCTCCGGCGTTTCTCCCTTTTCTACTTTCCCGCCTGGGAATTCTAATCCGCGTCTCGGATGGTCCGTTAAAAGCCATTGTCCATGATAGCGGCAAATAATCCATACGTGGCCCGGATGCACAGAAAAGGGATGATCGGCAAACGACAACCGCACTCGATTGCCATAATAGTCGCAAAACGTATACATGATTTCCAACCCCGTTTTTGTTTGTCTCTCTTTTCATTATACGACAAAATATTCATCAAAAAAGCCGCCAACAAAAATGGCGACTTTTATGAATCGAGCTCCTCTTCCGGAATGATGCCAAGCGAACGGATATGCGCTTTTGCTTCTTCATTCCCAAGCTTGTAAATCAGCTGATAAATTTTCATTAATGTTCTGTCATAGGCATCATTTTCACGGTCATAATGGTATTGCACATATGGAACGTGGGCGCGAAAAAACGCTTGCAAGTCTGTAGAATAGTTTTGGTCAAAATACTCCCGCAATTGAATAATTTCATCATCTGTCGCTTCAATTTGAAAATCCCATGGGGAAGCGGTTTTTACTTGTGAAATTTCTCCCGATTCCATCGACACATAATACGTTTTTTTTTGCTGCTCCGCCACAGTCGTCATCTCCTTATGATCTTTCGTTTATTGTTTAGTGTGGATGAAGGCAAAAAAAATTATGCTCAAAAAATCACTTTACTTCATCTTTGAACAATTCAATCGCCTTTCGCAAAACCGAGGGAATCGGGACACCCACACGTCCCGTGTTTTCCACAATGGAAATAAATTCATTCGCAATATAGAAAAAAATGATCGTATCGCGAATAAAATGGTTATTCCAGCCAATGGCGATATCTAATAAGTGCGAAACAGCGACTAAAACAAAAATAAGCAGCTTGCGGACAATGCCTCGGAAACCAACTTGACTGGATAGCTTTCCTTCCATCGCACTTGCAATGATTCCGGTGACATAATCGACAGCGACAAAACAAAGCAAAATAATTACTAATGAGTCCATTCCTCCAATGAGAAATGAAACAACGGAGCCTGCTAACGAAAGTCCCAGCATCGATGTGTATTTGTGCATGCTCCCACCTCCTTACAGAAATCTAGCCGAGAAAGCCCATCGGCTTTAGCTATGGGATGAATCGGCTTCGAGTAAGGACTGCCTATGGGCAGTTCCATTGCTCGACATAGTATCGCTTTGGTATAATGAAAACAAGTGGATGTTTCTAACCGCATCGGTATGGGGTTGCTTGAACGGAAAGGTAGACTTTTCAAGCGTAAAACCGATGGAGTCCGTCAAGAAAAAGACGTAAAAACATGTAAGAGAGCCACCTGTGGCAGATGGTGTAGCGTAAGCGATAGTCTGCCAGCCTACGGAGCTATAGGCTCTGCCGTAGGACGGGCTGATGGCACAGCCCTGAACTTGGGCGTTGTCCAAACCAGAAATGGATACGGACGTTAACGACCTAAGAATCCCACGACTTGAGTCGTATGGAGTGTCAAGAATAAGCACTACTATCGTATGCGTAAAGAGGAAAAGCGGTATAGACAACCCCCTAAAAAAAATCACTCCTTCATCAGCGAAGGAGTGATCGGTCATTGTCTAATTTTTACCGTCCGAGAAACGATTTTAACATCCATACATGTTTTTCTAAACTTTGATGAATGCCAAGCAGCATATCTCCAGTTGTTTCATCACCAACTTGATCGGCAACTTTCATTCCTTCTTTTAATTCCCCAATCATTGTTTCAAAATCGCTCACAATGGTCGCCACCATTTGTTCCGCTGATTCTTGTCCAGTCGCCTCTTTGACAGAAGCTTGTTCGAGACATTCCTTCATCGTCGCCACCGGCGCTCCGCCAAGGGCAAGAAGACGTTCGGCGAGTTCATCAATATAATGTGCCGCTTCATTATACAGCTGCTCAAATTTTTCATGGAGCGTAAAAAATTGCGAACCTGTCACATACCAATGATAATTATGCAGTTTAATGTAAAGAACGCTCCAGTTGGCAATTTGTTTGTTTACAATGTCCGTTAATTGCTTAGACATCTCCCATTCCTCCCTAATATGCATTTAGATAACGACGAAACATATTTATAATCAAACTGTATTATTTCCTATTGCCTAATGTACATTACCGACCAATTCTTTCCTCATACCGTATTTACAAGGAAAGGAACGCCATCACAAAACCGTTTCGTTCTCACATTCGAAACATTTACTCATCCATTCGTGCAAAGCATCATCTCACCAATGTGGTGACAATATGTTACAATGAAAAGAAAAAAGGTGAATTAGCAATGTATGTTACTTTAGCAGTATCATTGATCATTGCTGGGCTCATTCTTGCTTTGGCAGTGATTACTACATCAAAAGCATACGAATACAAACATACGATCGACCCTCCTCCTGAAGAGGATGATTCGCAAAATAAGTAAGGCTATCATCAACATGATGATAGCCTTACCAATTTATCCAAATACTTTCTTTAACTCTTCCTTATCTTGCTCCAACCAGAAACGCATGAGCCGCTTTGCCCCTTCGAGGTCATGCAGCTTCGCTTGCCCGCATTGCCGCTCTGTCGCTGCTGGGACTTCAGTCGCGTTTAGTGCTTCTTTCATCGTTTCCTCAAGCAAATCAATGATTTCATCCACTGTCGGCGATCCGCTCACAACAAGATAAAATCCTGTTTGGCAGCCCATCGGCGAAATATCAATGATATCAAAGTGATCGTACTTTTCTGCATGTTTGCGCATCGTATAAGCGAGCAAATGCTCGAGCGTATGAATCGCAGCTGGATCCATCGCCTGCTTATTTGGCTGGCAAAAGCGAATATCGAATTTATTGACGACACCATCGCTTCCAATTTTATGAATGCCGCAATGTCTCACATATGGCGCTTTTACCGCACAGTGATCCAACTCAAAGCTTTCTACTGAAGGCATGTATATCACTCCTACTTCATTTTCTTTTTTCATCATACACTGAAATCCGATTTTTTTCATCCATTTTGTATTGATTCCTTATAAAAGGCAAACGGACGGTTTGCAACACATTATATATGTATTTCTTCCACATTTATGATACATTATGAATGGAACAGTTTGCAGGTTTAGGGGTAAAACAAATGGCAAAAAAATTAGTGATTGCTCTCATTCGTTTTTATCAGATTTTTATCTCGCCGCTTAAGCCGCCGACATGCCGGTTTTATCCGACCTGCTCGCAATACGGGCTAGAGGCGGTGAAACGGTTTGGCGCCATCAAAGGCGGCTGGCTGACGATCAAGCGGATTTTAAAGTGTCATCCATTCCACCCTGGCGGATTTGATCCTGTTCCAGAAAAACAGGAAAACAGCAGGAAGCCGTAGCGGTAATTTATGATATGACATAGTATGAGCTCTTTGCCTTTCATAGCCCCCCTTTCACCACCATACGCAAACAGAAAAACAGCACGTGTTATTACGGCTAGCCCATTTTTGGTTTGCTTTCGGCAAAAAAGAACTTCAGAGTTTTATCCGTTTAAACTCCCTAATTGCTTCCTCCGTTCCAAAGCAAGAGCCTTATGGCTGAAAAAATTTTAAACGTAGGAAACATAACCGTTGCAGTTTGGTTTATTTTCTTGTATGATTAACCGTATTAAATCGTAATGATTACGATTGTCTATTAAGGAGGAGAAAAGAACAATGAGAAAAATACCGGTTACTGTATTAAGTGGCTATCTTGGTTCGGGGAAAACGACGCTTCTCAATCAGATTTTGCATAACCGAGAAGGAAAGAAAATTGCCGTTATTGTGAATGATATGAGTGAAATCAACATTGATGCCGAGCTCATTCGGCAAGGCGGTTTTTCCCGCACGGAAGAAAAGCTCGTGCAAATTCAAAATGGCTGCATCTGTTGTACCTTGCGCGAAGACTTAATCAAAGAGGTCGAAAAACTAGTAGACGCTGGAAACATCGATTATATCGTCATCGAATCGTCGGGAATTAGCGAACCGATTCCTGTAGCCCAAACATTTACATATGTGGACGAACAATTAGGCATTGACCTCACCAAAAAATGCCGTCTCGACACAATGGTGACAGTAGTGGACGCCAACCGGTTTTGGACTGATTTTTCCTCGGGAGAAAGCTTGCTTGATCGAAGACAAGGCATAGACGAAAACGATACGCGTGATGTCGTTCATTTACTTATCGATCAAATTGAATTTGCAGACGTTATTATTATTAATAAAGTCGACCTTGTAAAGTCGGAAACGGTGCAAGAATTAGAAGCGGTGGTGCGAAAGCTGAACCCCGAAGCAAAAATTATTCCAACCGCCCACGGAAAAGTGGCCTTGCATGAAATTTTAGATACAGGTCTGTTTGATTTTGAAAAAGTAAGCCAATCTGCCGGATGGATCAAAGAATTAAACGAAGAGCATACCCCAGAAACCGAAGAATATGGCATTGCTTCTTTTGTTTACCGAAGAAGACGCCCGTTTCATCCAGAACGCTGGATGCAGTGGCTGGAAGATTGGCCTGTGGAAATCGTGCGAGCGAAAGGGTTTTTCTGGCTTGCTTCGCGGAATAATACGTGTTGCCTCTTATCTCAGGCGGGAACTTCGATTATGATGCAAGAAGTCGGAACATGGATTGCTGCTTATCCGGAAGAGGGACGCCAACAAATCTTCCAAGAGGAACCTGAACTTCTTGAAAGATGGGACGATACTTACGGGGATCGCATGACAGAGATTGTTTTCATCGGCATGGACATGAATCGTCAGGAAATCGAAGCCTCTTTGGATGCGTGCTTATTAACAGATGAAGAAATGAGCCGAGATTGGACGATGTTTGTCGATCCATTCCCTACATCTAATTCTTTGGCATAATGATCATTTTTAGTTCCCAAATCGTAATGATTACGATATAATAACAATGGCCTTGTTGTGACGCCTATATTTTATAGTGAGGAAGGGAATTGCTATGAAAATAAAATCACTTCTTTTGTCGCTGCTGCTTGTTATCTCTGGCCTTTTATATGGTTGTAGCGGAGAAACGAAGGAGCAGCAAGGCAAAAAAGAAAAAGACGTTTTAACAATTTATACGACTGTTTATCCGCTTCAAGACTTTACAGAAAAAATTGGCGGAAAATATGTACATGTACAAAGCATTTATCCTCCAGGTGTCGAAGCGCATACATTCGAACCCTCAACAAAAACGATGAAGCAATTAGCTGATGCTGACGCGTTTATTTATATAGGACAAGGGATGGAAGGCTTCGCCGATAAAGTAAAAGAAACATTAAAAAACGAACGGGTTCATTTTCTCGCTGCCACTGAAGGGATCGGCTTGCTAGACTCCACCCATGAAGAGCACGAAGATGAACATGAGCATCACGGCGATAAAGACCCGCACGTCTGGCTTGACCCGATTCGTTCCATCACCATGGCGGAAAATATCCGTGATTTGCTCATTGAGCTAAAACCGGAAGAGAAAGAAACATTCATGAAAAACTTTGAAATCCTGAAAGCCAAACTAGAAAATCTTGACCGGCAATTCCAAATGGTCGTTGATCAATCTCCAAAAAAAGAAATTCTCGTAGCACATGCAGCTTACGGATATTGGGAAGACCGTTATGGCATTAAACAATTGAGTGTTTCCGGGCTTTCACCGACAAACGAGCCATCACAAAAAGAACTGGCCGAAATTATTAACAAAGCAAAACAGCATCATATCAAGTATGTTATTTTTGAGCAAAATATTACCCAAAAAATCGCTAATATCGTCCAAAAGGAAATCGGTGCTGACTCTCTTCGTCTGCACAACTTAGAATCACGAACTTCCAAAGACGTAAAAGAAAATAAAGACTATTTCGCTCTCATGGAAGACAATATTCGTGTCCTACAAAAAGCACTGCAATGAAAACAATAGTCTGCCTCAACGAACGAGGCGGACTATTTTTATTGTAGCCCGTCCTTCCTCTTACTTTTTCATATTCCACGAATTAATAATTGGTTCATGGATTAAATGTAACTCTATCCCAATTTTTCCGTCTCTAATTGTTGAATAACGGAATGAATCGAGCTCCACGAACGTTTGACAAAATAAATCGGTTTTTCCTTGCTTTTCGCCTTTTGCTTTATCTTCTTGGCTAAATTATGATTGATGTAATCCGTCATAACAAACACGATATCGACATGTTCAGGAATATCCCTTTTTACCATATTCACTTTTCGACCATCAACATGGATGATCTCTTGAAATCCGGAATCCATCAGTTTATCGGCAATGTTTCCTAAATGGTCTGCGCCTACCACTAATAACGATGCCATTGGGATCCCCCCTATTTCCTTTTCTTGCTTTCATTTTAATTGAGAATGATTTTCTATGTCAATGATAATGATAAATATTTTCAATAAAACTGTTGAATGTTTCCTTCATAACATTTTCGCAAACGTCCAAACTAAAGGTGTAGTTTATTTTCTTACTAACGGGGAGGAATAAAGATGGCAAAAGATGTTCTTTGCGAAGTAAAAAACTGCCAATATTGGGCCCAAGGAAACCGGTGCAGTGCGGAATCGATTTATGTCGTGAGCCATATGGGGAAAATAGCATCCGATTCGAAGGAAACGGACTGCAAAACATTTACCCCTGCAGACAATGCATAACTATCTTAATTTGATGCGCTGTCTTTTTGGCTTACTGAGCGGCCAAAAAGATAGCGCTTACATAGTTTATTTAAAGAGAGGCGACGTATTGTGGCAAAAAGAGACAGCTTAATTAAAGCATTTAAAGAAGAAGTAAAACGGACAAATCCAATGACATTTCCGATCTGCGTCGACTCATTTACAAATTTATGGCAATATGAATTTGGCTCTTTGGACAATCTGCCGCCGGAAGTGGAAAAACTGATCGCCTATCGCGCGCTCGAATTAGGCTTAATGGACGAAGACGGATTTTAACAACGGGGCTTGTCATCAAGCCCCGTTGTTATCATTAGGTATGAGCGATTTTAACTGGCGGCGCAACAATTTTTGCGATGCGTTGCGCGGAAGCTGGTCGACAAAATAAATTTGTTTTGGAACTTTATATTTGGCTAAACGTTCCTGGCAAAACTGTTTTAGCTGTTCGGCGGTGATGGAATAGCCGCTTTTTTGTTTGACAAACGCACATGGCACTTGCCCCCATGTTTCATCTTCGATTCCGGTTACTCCTGCTTCTTCCACCGCCTCATGAGAAAGAAGCACCGCTTCGACTTCCGCGGGATACACATTCTCCCCGCCAGAAATAATTAAATCAGAGCGGCGGTCTAATACGTATAAAAATCCATCTTCATCGACATACCCGATATCTCCGGTATAAAACCAGCCATCCCGAATTGCTTCTTTTGTCGCCTCTTCCCGGTGCAAATACCCTTTCGTCACATTTGGCCCTTTTACGACAATTTCCCCCGCTTCATACGGACGGGCCGGTTGCCCATCTTTTTCAATACGAAGCTGCGCAGGAAAAAGAGGTTTTCCTGCGGAACCGAGCTTTGTTAAACTATATTCTGGCGCCAATGTGACAATTTGCGATGCTGTTTCCGTCATGCCGTACGTCTGATAAACAGGTATTGCCTTTTCTTTGCATGCCTCTAGCAGCGGCTTGGGTGCAGGCCCGCCGCCAAGCAGCATGCAGCGAAACGTTTCTGGATACCGCTTTTCGCCAAGATCGGCAAGCATTTTTTGCAGCATCGCTGTGACGACGGACATGATCGTCACTTTCCCGTCCATGATTAAATCATTTGCTTTTTGCGCATCAAAGGAAGGCATCACATACATGCCCATCCCGTATATGATGCTTCTCATCATAATCGACAAACCGCTGATATGAAACAGTGGAACAGCGGCAAGCCAGCAATCATTTTCATGCAACCCTAAATTTAACGCCGAGCCGATGGCGCTCCACCAATGATTGCCGTACGTTTGCAGTACTCCTTTTGGCTTTCCCGTCGTTCCTGACGTATACATAATGGTGGCGACATCATCGAAATGATAATGCGATTGAAACTTCACGTCTATCTCCGGCAATGCCGACAATTCGTCTATTGTCATCACGCGGATGTCTGCCTCAACAAGGCCTGCCAGCTCCTCATCGGCAATCACGCATACGGCGCCGCTATCATTTAATTGCCACGCAAGCTCATGAGAAGTTAAACGTATATTTTGCAATAGCGCGATGGCTCCGATATAATGGAGCGCATGGATCATTTCCACCATCGCAATGCTGTTTTTCATCAACACCGCGATGATATCCCCTTGGCGCACCCCTATGCTTGCCAATTGCCGCGCCCGTTTTACTACAGACTCGTGAAGTTCGGCAAACGTCTTTTTCTGCCGCCCATCATCGACAGCAAGGCGTTGTGGCGTTAAAAAAGCACGTTGCATCAACCAGTTTGGTATGGCTGTTTGCATGATGGCACTCTCCTTCTTTCCATAAAGAAACAGCTTGATGAAATACATCAAGCTGCTTTGGCAAAACTTGCCTTCCGCTTTTCTTATTGTCTAGCTCCAGGCGCCATCGGCTCGCGACGCTTCGGCCCCGCTGTGGCGGCAACGGCCTCCTCGCGGGTCCTCCAGCGCGTGTCGCCGATATGCAGGCGCCTTCCGCTTTTCTTACGGAAAACGCGGAAATTGTTGAAAGTTTGGTTTGCGTTTTTCTTTAAACGCATCTCGTCCTTCTTTAGCTTCCTCGGTCGTGTAGAACAATAATGTCGCGTCACCGGCCAGCTGCTGAATGCCGGCTAACCCATCAGAATCGGCGTTAAACGCTGCTTTTAAGAAGCGGATCGCTGTCGGGCTTTTTTCTAAAATTTCCTGCGCCCACTTGACGGTCTCTTCTTCCAGTTGCTCGAGCGGCACTACTTTATTGACAAGACCCATTTCCAGCGCTTCCTGTGCCGTATATTGGCGGCATAAATACCAAATTTCACGCGCTTTTTTATGGCCGACAATCCGCGCTAAATAGCCAGCGCCATATCCACCGTCAAAGCTTCCTACTTTTGGACCAGTTTGTCCAAAAATTGCGTTGTCTGCCGCAATCGTTAAATCACATACAACATGCAATACATGACCACCGCCGATTGCATACCCCGCCACCATCGCGATAACTGGTTTTGGGATCACGCGAATCAACCGTTGCAAATCCAATACATTTAAGCGTGGAACTTGGTCGTCGCCGACATAGCCGCCGTGACCGCGAACCTTTTGGTCTCCGCCAGAACAGAACGCTTTTCCGCCTGCTCCCGTTAAAATGATCACACCGATTTTGGAGTCATCACGCGCATACGAAAAGGCGTCGATCATTTCAGCAACCGTTTTTGGACGGAACGCGTTATGTACTTCTGGACGATTAATGGTGATTTTGGCAATGCCGTTATACGTTTCATATATAATATCTTCGTACTCGCGTTCCTTCACCCATTCAATAGCCATTTTACTCTCCTCCTCTAATGAACTCACTTACTATTTTAGCAAAAATCTCTCGTTGTTCCACATGAATTGCATGTCCCGCTTGGGAAACGGTGACCATTTTGCAATCTGGCAGGTGCTCTTTCATTTCTTCCGCGATCCGGCAAAACTTTTCATCCCAATCTCCGCATATCAGTAACGTCGGCGTGTTCACTTCCGGCAACCGATCCCACCATGAAGGCTGTCTTCCGGTCCCCATTCCGCGCAGGCTATTGGCTAGCCCGGTTTTATTATTTTTCAACCTTTCCTTACGTATTTCCTCCTGAACGCTAAACGGCAGACGCTTTTGCGACGCAAACAACGGCAGCTTTTCCCATGTTTCCACAAATGCCGCCACTCCGTATTGTTCTATTTCCTTTGCCAACGCCTCATCATTTTCACGCCGCTTCCATCTTTCCTGCTCCGTCTTTAAACCAGGGGAACTGCTCTCAAGCACCAACTTGCGAACACGATGAGGATAAAGGATCGTAAACGTTAACGCGAGCCGTCCTCCCATCGAATACCCTAACACATGGACGTCCTCTACATGAAGATGGCGCAACAGTTCATCAAGATCCGCGGCTGCTTGCTCGATTTCATACCGCGCTGGGTCATGCGGAGAATCGGTAAGACCATGGCCGATGATATCGACCAGAATCAAACGAAATTCCCGCCAATACGGGAAAAACGGTTTCCACGTTTCCATGCTTCCAGTAAATCCATGCAAGAGCAAAAGCGGCTCGCCATTCCCATATTGTTCGACATGATAGGAAACGCCATTCACCAAAATGTTCATGCCATTCTCCTTTTTTCGAGAAATTCCGCTATTTCCTGGGAAACCCTTTCCCACAAAAGACGATGGGTTTTTACATTCGTCTCCCTGGATGTACATACCTCAATCACATGAAGACCATCGGTTGTCAGCGATCGGGAAACATGATGGCGAAATTCGTCCCATGTTTTGCTGTTTTGGTAATTCCCTTCGTACATGCGAACAGTGTGCACAAATTGTAAATCGGTCGGCGTGCCAAACAGCATTTCGAAATGTTTTTTATAGTTTGCTTGCGGCAGGAACGAGAAAATCCCGCCGCCATTATTATTAAGAACGATAACCGTCGCGTTCAATCCATGCATTTTCGCCGCCAACAGTCCGTTTAAGTCATGATAAAAGGAAAGATCGCCGATGACAAGCACGAGCGGTTCGGCAACGGCGCTGACCCCTAGCGCGCTCGACACGACGCCGTCAATTCCGTTGGCGCCGCGATTCGCCAATACGCGGATTTGCTTGTCTGTCGTAAAGAAAAAGGTATCGGCATCACGAATCGGCATACTATTGCCGACAAATAAAGTAGCACCGCTTGGCAGCAGTTGTAAAAGTTCGGTAAACACTTTTCCTTCAAATAATTCACTGTCCGCCGGTTCCTCTAGGAGAACGGATTTCGCAATATCGTTGACCGCTTTCCAAGTTGCGCACCATTCGCTTTTTGTCGATTTTCGCTCCGCCATTTCGATGAGTTGGCGGCAAAACTCCACTTCATCACAGTGTATCATATAGGATGCCATCAATGTCGGTTCCCGCCATCCTCCGCCGCCATCTACTACAATTTGCCGGATGGATGGATATCGTTTCAGCAGCAGAAATAACGGTTTGGAAACCGGCATGGCGCCAAAACGAATCACGACATCCGGCACGAATGCGGCAGCCGTTGTTTCATCTTTTAATATCGCATCATAGCAATCAATAATATACTGTTTGGAATGAGGACCGCTGCGCAGCTGGGAAAGCGGGTCCGCTAAAATCGGATAATCGAGCATTTCCGCTAACTCGGTAACCACCTCGGCAAATTCCGGGTAGTCCATTGGTCCGCAGATAATTAATCCTTTTTCGATGGAAGCGAGCTGGTGATATAATTGCTCAAGCTGTTTCCTATCGACGGTTACTTTTCCGACAATAACCTTTGTATAAGACGGCTCTTTCGCTTCGATTTGTTGCCATGTTGCTTCCTCGATATTCGGCACAAGCGGTTCACGAAGTGGAAAGTTCAGATGAACAGGCCCCGCCGGAGCACTCATCGCGATGCCTGCTGCCCTTGCTGCCACCGTCCTTGCATAACGAAGCATCTCTGGTGTTCTTTCCGGAAGAGCCATTTCAACAAACCATTTTGCATACTTTCCATATATATTTAACTGATCGATGGCCTGTGGCGCGCCAACGTCGCGCAATTCGTGCGGACGGTCCGCCGTAACGACGATAAGAGGGATTCGTGAGTAATACGCCTCCACTAGCGCCGGAAAATAGTTGGCAACCGCCGTTCCTGACGTACAAAGAAGGGCGACCGGATGCCGTTTTGCTTTTGCCATACCAAGGGCAAAAAAGGCGGCAGAACGTTCATCTAAGTTCATATGTATGCGCATTTCCGGATGCTCCGCCATCACGATCGCTAGCGGGGTCGAGCGCGATCCTGGACTGACGACAACATCTCGTACCCCCGTTTTTGCTAATTCATCCACAAACGCGGCAATATATAAGGTTAGTGACTCATTCATCTTGTCCCACTCCTAACGCCGATAACATTGGGGTAAATTTCACTTTCGTCTCCTCATACTCGCTGATAGGGTCGGAATCGCCGACGATACCGCATCCAGCAAAAATCGATACGTCTTGTCCTTGCAGCAGACCTGAACGGATGGCCACGGCAAATTCCCCGTTCCCTTCCGCATCCATCCAGCCGATTGGACCGGCATACCATCCTCTGTCTAACGGCTCCACCTCGCGGATTTCTTTGACTGCTGCTTCCCGCGGTGTCCCACCTAACGCAGGGGTTGGATGCATCTTCGCAATCATCGATAAAATAGAGGAAGCGCGGCAATGCTCCCCAACAACCGGCGTATATAAATGTTGAATGTTCGGCAATTTTAACAGCTGTGGAGAAGGTGGCATGTGGACGCGTTCGCAAACCGCTTCCATCGCTTCTTTAATCATTTGGACAACAAAGTGATGTTCATGAAGATTTTTTTCGTCATTCAGCAGCCACTCGCCAAGCTGTTCGTCTTCTTGAACGTTTTTTCCCCGACGGATCGATCCCGCTAAACAAGTGGAGTAACATACATCGCCTTCCTTTTTTACCAACTGCTCCGGAGAAGCGCCAATAAAGCATTGCCCTTCCTGTTCAAACGCAAACAGATAACTAAACGGCTGTTGCTCACGTAGCTGCTGGAGCACTGCGCTTGCCTCCACCTGATTCGCAAACGATAAACGCGCCTCCCGCGCTAGCACTACTTTATCGAACTTTCCGCTGTGAATCTTGGCGATCATTTGTTTCACTGTATCAAGCCATTGTTCCGTTTGTATTTCTTCATATTTTATCAAAGAAGGCAAAGAATGGATTGACGCCTGTCCTTCATGCAACAAATGAAGCAACATCTCTATTTTTTCTACAGTTTCTGCACTTTGTCCGGAACGCACCGTCACGGTTAACGTCGCTTTTCCACCTTTGCTCGCTAAAAGAACGGCTGGCACTATCATTTTCGCATGCGGAAAGGCACGCCATTTTTCCGTGCGCGGTTTGTACGGATCAAACGAAAAACCTCCGAATAGGATAGGAACTGTTTTTGTCCCATTGGAATAAAAAGCTGATTGTTCAATCCATTGTTTCCATTTCGTTTCAACCGTATGAAACCGCTCTTCTTTTTCTGCTGTTTCAATCACATACGTGCAGCCAAGCCCAACATAAATGGTTTCACTGGTGCGATCCATCCAAAAAAAACGCTCACGGAAAGAGCACTTTGGTCCTAATGAAAAAAAATAAACCGGGTCTACATCGTTCAATTCCTCCGTCCAACTAATAAACGGCCGCTTTGCTTTTTTTTCGATGAGATGCAGTTGTTCGCGAATTTTATGCTGATGTAAAATTGCCACTGTAATCCCGCTTTCTTCATTAAGTTTATTGCCTATTTCCTATTTTCCATTATATATAATAGGAAACAATTTATCTATTCGAAAGGGGTTGACACACTATAAACGTTTTCCTACACTTATTGTGAACGTTTATGAATACTATTTTATCCGAATATGAGGGGTATGATTATGCAACCATCATTGCAAACAGAGCGCTGTTCATCGGTCCACCGTCGCCGCGATTGGCGTGTTTGGTGGAGGCTTACCCGTCCACATACATTGACTGCTGCATTTGTGCCTGTTTGTATCGGCACTGTATTAGCACTTCATGAAACAACCATTCGCATCTCTTTATTTATCGCGATGCTTGTGGCTTCTTTATTGATTCAGACAGCCACCAATATGTTCAATGAATATTACGACTACAAGCGTGGGCTCGACTCTCCGGAATCGGTAGGAATTGGCGGGGCGATTGTCCGTGAAGGAATACCCCCAAAAACCGTTTTATGTTTAGCCATTGCATTATTTGCTGTCTCAACACTAATCGGTGTCTATATCTGCATGAATAGTAGCTGGTGGCTTGCATTGATCGGCTCCATCTGTATGGCAGCGGGATATTTCTATACAGGCGGCCCGGTGCCGATTGCGTATACCCCGTTTGGCGAACTTGCAGCTGGATTTTTCATGGGACTGTTAATTATTCTCATTTCCTTTTTCATTCAAACCGGCGAAGTAACAAAAACGGCGATTCTCATCGCAACGCCGATTGCCATTTTAGTTGGGGCGATTTTACTCGCCAATAATATCCGCGACCTTGATGGAGATAAAGAAAAAGGAAGAAAAACACTGGCGATTTTAGTCGGTCGTAATAATGCAATCCGCATTCTTGCCGGTATGTTTGTCGTTTCGTTTATTTGGATGGCGGTGCTGGCTTTCTCCCATATCGTTTCTTTTTGGACGCTGCTTGTCTTTTTCAGCATCCCAAAAGCAGCTGCTGCGGCAAAAGGGTTTATCGGCAAGACGAAACCAATTGAAATGATGCCAGCAATGAAAGCAACGGCACAAACGAATACACAATTCGGGTTTCTATTGACCATTGGTCTACTGATTAGCCATTGGCTGTAACACGGTTGGAAATAAGCCGTGTTTTTTTTTATTTTTGGTTCATACTACAAGGTAAACGGTTTATTTTTAGGAAGGAGTTAATCATGATGTTAACGAATGAACAACTAGCCGCCTTCCGCAAACAACTTCTTCAAGCAAAACAGGAAATTCAAGAACGACTGCAAAATAACGATCATTTTGGCAAACTGCGAAGCCATGCCCACGATGCGGTCGGCGAACTTGCAAGCTATGACAACCACCCTGCGGACGAGGCAACCGAGCTATATGAGCGGGAAAAAGATATCGCACTGAATGAACATACGGAACGGGAACTAAAAGAGATTGAACATGCACTTCAAGCGATGGACAACGGCACATACGGTATCTGTGAAGTTTGCGGCAGAGCGATCCCTTATGAGCGTCTGCAGGCGCTCCCAACGACCACCTTTTGTAAAGAGCACAGCCCTGATCAAACCGTTTCGCAAAAGCGGCCGCTAGAAGAAGGCGTGTTGATGCCTCCGTTTGGAAAGTTTGATTTGGATGACCGCGATGAATCGGTGGCATATGACGCAGAAGATGCCTGGCAGGAAGTCGCGCGTTACGGTTCCTCCGATACGCCTTCCGATTTAGGAAAAAATGTTGATTATTATGGCGAAGTGTACGCCGAATCCGAGGAAAATGTCGGATATGTCGAAGACTTGGAAAATTTCGCGGCAGTCGACTTATACGGAAAAAATGTAAAAGTATATCCAACCAAAGAACATGAGCAACTCGAAAATATTTTAGATGATGAAGGAATAATGTCCAATATTGGTGATTTGCCCGCCTATGAAAAAGATCCTTATACAGAAAAAGAAGACCATCACCGTTGATGGTCTTTTTTTGAAACAAAAAGTAATCCTGGCCCGTATAAAGAATATAGCGTAGAAATGATAAGATGGAGGAGAAAAACATGAACGCACATGAAATTGACTACAAATTATATGGCGATGACATGCAATTTGTGGAAATTGAACTAGACCCGCAGGAAAGCGTCATCGCCGAAGCAGGCGGAATGATGATGATGGAAGACGGAATCACGATGGAAACCGTATTTGGAGACGGTTCCCATTCCGGAAAAGGGTTTTTGAACAAATTGGTTGGAGCGGGGAAACGATTATTAACAGGAGAAAGTTTATTTATGACGGTGTTTACGAACAACAGCACTGGAAAGCGCCGCGTTTCGTTTGCCGCCCCATACCCTGGAAAAATTATTCCGATGGACTTAAGCGAGCTTGGCGGCAAAGTGATTTGCCAAAAAGATGCCTTTCTTTGTGCAGCCAAAGGCGTTTCGGTCGGCATCGATTTTCAGCGCAAACTTGGAACCGGCTTTTTCGGCGGCGAAGGATTTATTATGCAAAAACTCGAAGGGGATGGGCTCGCCTTTTTGCATGCAGGCGGAACCATTTACAAGCGTGAGCTGCAGCCTGGTGAGAAATTGCGCATTGACACCGGCTGCCTTGTGGCGATGACAAAAGAAGTTGATTACGATATCGAATATGTCGGCAAAATTAAAACCGCCTTTTTTGGTGATATGATCCCCTTATAGTAGACAGAAAAAAGAAAGCCAATTAATCTGTCTACTATGGAGGGGATTTTTCTATGGGAAAAATACGAAAAACATATGATGCAAAGTTTAAAAAGAAAGCTGTGGATTTATATTTGAAAGAGGGCATGGGCTATAAAACGGTGGC